>NZ_WJRS01000038.1:0-40396 GCF_028895205.1 Pseudomonas sp. ITEM 17296
TTGCAGCCGCTCGCTAGTAACCCCTTTCGACCCCTAGCTGACAGCCGTAGCCGTGCTGCAGCCAAAAGGAGGGCTCAGTTCACCATCACTTCGTCCAGCGCCCGTTCAAGGGTGCTGACCGTGCGCTCGATATTGTGCAGTTTTTCGAGCCCGAACAGACCAATACGAAAGGTTTGGAAGTCGGCCGGCTCATCACATTGCAACGGCACTCCGGCGGCTATCTGTAGGCCGTGTTCTGCAAATTTCTTACCGTTCTTGATGTCGGGATCATCGGTGTAGCTCACCACTACACCCGGGGCCTGAAAGCCGGCTGCGGCCACGCTTTTGATGCCTCTGCCGGTCAACATGGCGCGGACGCGATCGCCCAACGCCTGTTGTTCACCGCGCACCTTGTCGAAACCGTAGGCTTGCATCTCGTTCATCACGTCGTTGAATCGCGCGAGAGAATCGCTGGGCATGGTCGCGTGGTAAGCATGTCCGCCCTGTTCGTATGCCTGCATGATCTGAAGCCACTTTTTCAGGTCGCAGGCAAAGCTGCTGCTATGCGTCTGCTCGATGCGCTCGAGGGCCAAAGCACTGAGCATCACCAGCGCGCAGCAAGGGGAGGCGCTCCAACCTTTCTGCGGCGCGCTGATCAGCAGGTCGACTGCGCACTTGTCCATATCAACCCAAAGCGTGCCTGAGGCGATGCAGTCCAGAACGAACAGCCCCCCCACTGCATGCACAGCGTCGCCAATGGCCCGCAAGTAATCGTCGGGCAGGATAATCCCGGATGACGTTTCAACGTGTGGTGCAAAGACAATCTGCGGTTTGTGCGCCTCAATCGCCGCTAACACTTCGTCCAGAGGCGGGGGCGCGTAGGCTGGCTGGCGACCCGTGTCGATCGGTTGGGCTTTCAGCACCGTGGTAGCCGCCGGAATGTTGCCCATCTCAAGGATCTGGCTCCAGCGATAACTGAACCAACCGTTGCGGATCACCAGGCACTGCTGGCCGGTGGCAAACTGCCGCGCTACCGATTCCATGCCGAATGTACCGCTACCCGGCACTACTGCAACAGCCTGAGCGTTATAGACCTGTTTCAGGGTGCTGGAAATGTTCTTCATCACGCCTTGAAATGCCTGCGACATATGATTGAGCGAACGGTCGGTGTAGACCACCGAATACTCAACCAGCCCCTCAGGATCAATACTTGGATATAGCTTTGACATGCGGTGACTCCTTTGGCAGAGATGTCATTGGTATGGACCCAGTCCTAAGCCTTGGCAACTGAGAAGTTAGAACATGGCTCGGACGGAGGTCGTTCACGTCCGGTTAGTCGACAGCAGGCGGTGGTGACTGTCTGCTATCACCCCACCCAACAAGCCATTAAGCTACCGCACTGTCTGACCGCTCTCTCAGGACGAGGCCAACCATGTTCGATCACCCGATCCACCCCGAAATCGCTGAATGGTTTACCCAGTTCAATGTCCCTGAGGTGTCCTACAGCGTCTGCTCCATTGACCTGAGCAATGAGCCGCCCGAGCACTGGTTTTACAAACGCAAGAAGTTGCGGCCTGAAAGCCTGAAACTCGATCTGCACATCCCGGCCAACGGCAGCTGGTGGGTCGACCTGTCGCGTCATGACAAGCTCTTCAACGTCCAGTGGCGCCCCAACGATGACCTGCGCATCGAGTCGCAGCAACTGCGCTACCGCAAGCAGATCAAGTGGCCCCGCCTGCACAACCTGATGGGCTTCCCCTTGCTGGTCGAACAGTTGCAGCAGTGCCTCGAGGTGACCTTCCTGCGCCATGCCAATATAGGGGCGCGCTTGCTGGAACCCGAAGCGTTGGCGCGCAATCCAGAACTACGGCAATGGCTGGCACCCTGTGCCGACACTTTTGGCTGGAACAGGCGAATGCAGCCGGAATAACAGGGCCGTGCGATTCACTTACGAGCTCAAGCGTCGCCCGCTACCCATCAATCCGATCAATCTCCTCCTGGCTCAGCGCACGCCAATCAGCCGGCAAAATCCCGTAATCGGCGCGCGCGGACTCAAGGGCCTGCGCCAATGACAGCATCAGGTGATCGCCTTCAACCTGTTGAGCGCAGTAATCGATGAAGCGAATCTCCAGATAAACCGGCGGGTCCTCCCCTCCTTCGACCTCAAGACCAAACAGCACGATGGCCGTTACGTTGGGACGATATTCACAGGGTTGCCGCACCTTGGCGAACAGGTACACGGGCTTTTCCGTCATTCGTTCAACTCCGTTACATGCCCGGGTACAGACCCGCAGGGGGTTGGTAGTCGGGGTCTTCGAAGCGACTGTTACTGTAAGTCGTTTTGGCCGTTGGCCCGCTGTGGGGGTACGTCACTTGCGGGTTGGGGACGAGGTGCCACTCGGCGCCGTCTTTGTCGTGCTCAATCAACGTGGGATACAGCGTGCAGGTACCGCCTGAACCGGAGGTCAACCTGAACTGATAGTAGCGCCCTGCCTGGGGCGTGAACTGAGTTACGACCATGCAGGATTGCGTACGCGGCCCCTCCCAGAACATGCCCACCTGCGTTTTGATACCGGGCCTGACACGGGTTTCGAAGTAGTCGAACGTCAAGTCCTGCCCGGCTTTGGGCATCCCCTGGTCCTGTGTATTGATGAACGGCAGCGGCCCGGTGCGGATCACGCCGCCCGAGCGCACGCCGTTTTCGTATTGGTAAATAGTGGCATGCTGCGTGAAGTTGACGACGCGAACCCACGCGGGATCCGGCTCGTTTTCAGGCGCGACGAAGTAATCGGTATGAGGTAAATATTGGCAGCCCGCAAACAACGGCAGAAGCAGCAAGCAGCGTGCAGTACGTATCGACATGGCGCATGTCCTTTGCAAAGTGCCTGTACAGACCACACGAGCGGGGATGCATTCCCTAGCTGCTTCAAGAATGTCACGCTTAGCCGTCGGCCAAACGGTCATGGCGAATCGCCTTGAGGGGGCTATCGTTGCTTGTCTGGGCAACGACTACCGACCGAGGGCGGGGCGATGAACACCAGTGATCTTCTTGAACAGTTACTCCGGGCCGGGCAAGGCTCGCAAGCGCAACAAGGCAGCGGTGGCCTGTCATCGCAAGATGGCCTGGGCGGTTTGGGCGGCTTGCTGGGTGGTTTGCTTAACGGCGGCAGTGCCGCGGGTGGCGGCGGTGGCCTTGGCGGTCTATTGGGCGGCCTGTTACGGGGTGGCGGCAGCGCAGGCGGCGTTAGCCAGGGGCGCGCCACGGGTGGCACCAATTACGCGGCCCTGGCGTCGCTGGGCATGATGGCGTTCCAGGCCTATCAAAGCTGGCAGCGCAGCCAGGCGGCAGCCCCGCAACAGGCCATGCGTACTGTCGATCAATTGTCCGGCCCCGAGGCCGAGGGCCACAGCCATGCAATATTGCGCGCGCTAATTGCGGCAGCCAAAGCTGACGGGCGCATCGACGAGCAAGAAGAACAGTTGATCTACGCAGAAATCAAACGTCACACCAGCGACCCGCAACTGCAGCAGTGGCTGGATGACGAAGTCAGCAAACCCCTCGATGCTGCCGAAGTGGCACAGTCGGCACAGGACCCGGCCATGGCTGCGGAGATGTACCTGGCCAGCGTGATGCTGGTGGATGACCAGCAGGCCGCAGAGCGGGCCTACCTTGATGAACTGGCCAGCGCTCTGCAAATCGACCCGACCTTGCAGGTGCACCTGGAACAACAGGCCAAGGGAGCCGCCTGACCGGGCTGAGATGCCTGCGCGCTTCATCAACCTGAAGCCCGCGCAGGCATGGCCCCGAGCGTAAACAGCCTGTGAGGTTGTGCTGTTTAGCTGTCACCTTCCTGCACACTGACCCTCACGCCCGTGCTAGCGATTTCGTACTCGGATTCCGATATCTGCCGCACGGCCCCACCGAATTGCATTTCATAATGCACCGGACCTTCATGCCGAATCATTCCATTGGGCGAGCGCTCAACGGTCTCATCCTGATAGATGTTGATCACGTAGACCACATTATCCGTACCCACCCCGACTTTTTTCCCAACGTATTTGTCCGCCATATCCTTACGCCTTGAGTGAAACCTCACAGCCGCTGCACCTGGGATGCAGACCGTTAAAGCCTGTGCGCAATGGCGCAAGCGGTCTGTGCGCTACCGTACAGACGCTTCGAATTAGATAGCTGCCGCAGGCTAATTAGACAGGCTGGATGGTATCCTCCAGCGGTTTTACCCCGTTGGCAGTAGCGGACGGCGAACAGGACAAAAGGAAAATGTCATGCGTACACGCACCCTCCTCGCGGCATTCGGCGCCGCGTTCACACTGCTGTCAGCCCCGGCATCGGCCACCCAGCCGGCGCCCGTGACGCCGGCACAGGTGAACAAAGACCGCATTTCGGTAACGGTCGAAGGCAGCGGCCCTGATGTGATCTTGATCCCAGGCTTGGCGTCTTCCCGCGAGGTGTGGCGTGATCTGGCCACCCGCTTGCAGCGCAGCCACCGCCTTCACCTGGTACAGGTCGCAGGTTTCGCCGGGGCACCTGCGGTGTCCGACTCGCGTGGAGAAGTCGTGGCGCCAACGGCCGAGGCCATCGCTGACTACATCCGCACCCAGCACCTCAAGGCCCCGGTCATCATTGGTCACTCGTTGGGTGGCGAGGTGGCGCTGATGCTCGGCGCGCGTCACCCCGATCAGGTCGCGCGCTTGATGGTCGTCGATGCCCTGCCCTTCTACACACTGCTCATGAACCCTTTCGCAACCCGCGAGACAGCCGAACCGCAGGCGGCTGCATTCCGCGATTCGCTGCTGGCGTCAACGCCTGAGCAGGCTGAAGCCCTGCAGCGTGTATCCATTGCCCGCTTGGTAAAAAGCGAAGCAGCCCGGCCTGTGCTGCTTGCGGCGGCGACAAGCTCGGATCGGCAGACCACGGCCCAAGCCACTTACGAACTGATGACCACCGACCTGCGCCCGGAGCTTGATCGCATCCAGGTGCCGGTCGAGGTCGTCTATGCCTATGACCCGGTGTACGGCATCCCCGCGGCCAATGTCGAGGCGACCTTCCGCAACGCCTATGCCAATACCCCGCACATCAACTTCACGCGCATTGACGACAGCTTCCACTTCGTCATGCTCGACCAGCCAGAAGCGTTCGCCAACGTGGTCACCGATTTCCTGCAGCCCTAGCGGGCGCCTGCCACCGCCGTTCAGCGCTTGAGCAGGGCAATGAAAAACAGCCCGCCAAGCGCTGCGGTGGCAATGCCGATCGGCAGGTCTTGCGGGGCGATCAGGGTGCGTGCAGCCACGTCTACCCAGACCAGGAAAATCCCCCCCAGCAGTGCACTCACCGGCATCAGCCGGCGGTTTTCCGCCCCCACCAGCGCCCGCGCCATGTGCGGTACCATCAAGCCGACAAAGCCGATGGCACCGGAGAGCGACACCAGCACACCGGTCAGCAACGAGGTGCAGGTGAACACCTGCAGGCGCAGGCGTCGGCCGCTGAAGCCCAGGCTCACTGCGGTCTGCTCACCGCTCATCAGCGCATTCAGCCCGCGCCCCATGACCTGCAAGGCCACCAGCCCCAGCACCACGCAAAGCGCCGGCAACCAGAGGACATGCCAACGCGCCGCCCCCAAGCCTCCCAGCATCCAGAACACCACCGAGGCGGCGGCGTGCTGGTCGCCCGTGTACAGCAGCAGGTTGACCACGGCCATCAACACGAACGACACGGCGACGCCCGCCAGCAGCAGGCGGTCGCTTTCCATGCGGCCATGGCGCCGCGCCACGGCGATCACCAGCAGCATGCTCGCCGCCGCGCCCATGAACGCCGCCAACGGCAGGCTGAAGGCGCCGATGAATTCGCCGAGGTAGAGCATCACCAGCACCGCCCCCAACGCCGCGCCGGAGCTGACGCCCAGCAGGTGCGGGTCTGCCAGGGGGTTACGGGTCACGGCCTGCAGCGCCGTGCCGACCAGTGCCAAGCCGGCACCCACCAAGGCCCCCAGTAAAACCCGGGGGGCGCGAATCAGCCAGACGATCTGCGCCTGGCTCTGGGCCCACTCCCCTGGCATGTCGATGCCCAGTTGCTGGCCTACAATCCCGGCCACGTGGGCCAGCGGTACCGATGCGGGGCCGAATGCCAGGGCGATCAGGCACGACACCAGCAACAGTGCGCTCAGCATCACGATCAACCACCGGTAGGCCACAGGGCTGTGCCCGACCCTCATTGAACGGCACCTTGGAACAGCTGTGGATGCAGGGCAGCAGCCAGCTTCTCGATGGCCAAGGCGTTCTCGACAGCGGGCGTTACCTCCAGGTAAGTCAGCACAATGAAGCGCTGCTCACGAATCGCCTGCACGTCTTTCAACGCCGGCTGGCGCAGCAAGAAATCGCGCTTCTGCTGCCAACTGCTCGGGCCATAGTCGACGATCAGAATGACCTGCGGGTCGCGCTCCACCACACTCTCCCAGTTCACCTGGGTCCAGCTGGCAGACACGTCGTCCATCACATTGCGACCGCCTGCCGCCTCGATCAGGGCCTGGGGTACGCCCAGCCTTCCCGAGGTGGTCGGGCGGTCTTCGCCACTGTCGTACAGAAACACACGGGGCGCAGCCTGCACGTGTTCAAGCCGGCGCTGCACGTCACCGATGCGCGTGCGCATGCTTGCGATCAAGGCGTCGGCCTGGGGCTGGACGGAAAAGATCCGGCCTAGATTGCCCAGGTCGCGATAAACGTCATCCAGGCTAGCCCGTTGCTGGGCCATGACCCACGAACACGACTCGCTCAGCTCGTACACCGGGATACCGAACGGCGCGAGGGTGCTGGGCGTGACTGGCCCACCGACCTGCATGCCGTAGTTCCAGCCGGCAAAGAACAGGTCGGTTTCAGCCGCCAGCAAGGTTTCGATGGCAGGGTAACGGCTGGCCAGCGGTGGTACGCCCTGCAGCGCTGCATCCACCCACGGGTCGCGGTGTTTGCTGGCAGTGAAGCCGGTGTAGCCGATGATGTGCTCGCGCAGCCCCAGGTGCAGCAACATGGCGGTCATGTTCACGTCGTGCACCACGACCCGCTGCGGTGGCTGGGTGAACGTTACGTCGCGGTCACAGCTGCGCACGCTCAGGGGGTAATCGCTGGCCATCGCAGGCAGCGCGGTCAGCAACGCCAACAGGCCGATCAGGTAGCGGACAGTCATGTTCGGGTGATCCAGGTAATGCGTGGGTAGGGATGCAGAGGATGCGGGTCGACCAGCGCCTCGACGCCGAAAACCTGCAGCAGCAGCGCGGGGGTCAGCACCTGCTGTGGCGTACCGCAGGCGACGATGCGCCCGCCATCGATGACGTACAGCCGATCGCAAAACGCAGCCGCCAGGTTGAGGTCGTGGAAGCTGGCCAAAATGCTCAGGCCCAGGCCACGCAGGTGCTGAAGCAGCTCCAGCTGGTAGCGTGGGTCGAGGTGGTTGGTTGGCTCGTCGAGTAGCAGCAGCTGTGGCGTCTGCACCAGCGCCCGGGCCAGCAGCACGCGCTGCTTCTCGCCGCCAGACAGGCTGGCAAAGGCCCGTTCGCCCTGGCCGGCAAGGCCAACTTGCGCCAGTGCCTGGGCCACTTGCCGGGCGTCCTCGGCCGTGTCGCCGTCGAACAAGCCCTTGTGCGGTGCGCGCCCCATCGCAACGATGTCGCCAACGCTCAAGCCAAACGCATCGGGAAACTCCTGCAGCACCACCGCGATGCGTTGTGCGCTCCAGCGTGCGCTGCGTTGCCAAAGGTCATCACCGCCAAGGCGCACACGGCCCTCGGCAGGTTCGTTGGCGCGGTAGGCGCACCGCAGCAGGCTGGTCTTGCCGCTGCCATTGGGGCCGATCAAGCCGACGAACTCGCCCTGCTCCACCCGCAGGTCCACACCCTGCAGCAGCGGGCGCGGCGGCTGTCCCCGTTCAAGCAGGGCCCAGTCCAGGGCCTCGATGTGCAGTTGCGTCATGGGCATCACCTCCAGGAAGCACCGGCCAGGGGCCGGTGCGACAGGCTCAGAAGCTGTAGTCAGCCGTGACGAAGAACGAACGCGGTTCGCCCAGGTACCACTGCCGGCCGTTGTTACCCGTGGTGGTGGCGTACTGGCGGTCGAACAGGTTGTTCAACTGCAGGCCCAGGGTCAGGTCCGGTTGCACGTGCCAGTCGATGTTGGCGTCAACCACGGTGTAGCTGGGCACCTCGACGGTATTGGCGTTGTCGGCGTAGCGGCTGTCGACATAGCGCGCCCCGGCGCCGGCACTGAAGCGTTGGCCGAAGTCTTTGCTCAACCACAGGTTGGCGGAGCGGCGCGGCACGTTGATCGGCTGGTTGCCGGCGTAGTCGTTGGCGCCACTGGCAAACTCGTCATACTCCGCGCGCACCCAGGCGGCGTTGGCAGACAGTTGCACGTCATACGGCAGGCGCAGTTCGAGGGTGGCCTCGATGCCGTCCGACGACTGTTGGCCGACCTGCTGTTGCAGCGTGGGGTTGAGCGGGTCGGTGCTCAGCAGCTTTTTCTTGACGATGTGATACGCCGCCAGGGTCCACTCGCCTCGCCCGTCAGGCAGCCTGTGCTTGATGCCGGCTTCGGTCTGTTTGGCGGTGCTCAGGTCCCATTGCTGCTGCGCGGCGTTGAGGGTGAGCAGGTTGCTCACACCTTCGGTACTGGTAGCGTACTGGCCATAAACCGACAGGTCCTCGGTCAGCGCGAACACCAGGCCGGCGCGCCAGTTGTCGCCAGACAAGCTGCGATCGGTGCGGGTATCGGCATCCAGGTCGTCGCGGTTCAGGTGCACCTGATCGCGGCGTGCACCGGTGATCAACGACAGGCGCTCGGTGAGTTGCGTGCGGTTTTCGGCGAACAGCGAGAATTGCTTGGCCTGGTTGGCTTCGCGCGAGCGGTAAGGGTCGTTGCTGATGTACTCGCCCCCACCGGAACCGGACAGCGGCACGGTATCGGTCAGGGTGTTGCCGAAGTCGTGCTTGCGCACGAAACGGATCGTGTTGTAGTCGGCGCCCACCACGGTCTGGCTGTCCAGGCCGAACAGTGGGTGTTGCAGGGTGAACGACTGGCGATCGCCGAGCTGTTCCTGGGTCTGCTTGATGCTGATGAAGCTGCTGCGCCGCACCTGGTCGCCTGGCAGCCAGGTGTAGGTCTCGGCGTTGCGCCAGCGGCGCTGGGCCTTGAGGAAGTACAGTTGGTTGCTGGCGGTGAGGTTGTCGTTGATTACCCAGTCGGTGACTAGCCGTGTGGACTGGTCGTTGTAATGCACTTCGGCGTTGTCGACGTTGTAGTTGTGATCGCGCAGCGACTCGCGGTAATGCCCGTCCACCAACGGCGTCCCCATGTACTGCTGCGGGTCTTGGTCACCGTAGTCGTGGCTGAGGGTGAAGCTCAGTTCATCGCTGGGCTGCCAGCGCAGCGCGCCGCTGATGGCGAGGCTCTGCGAATCGCCCCGGTCGACCCAGCCGTTGCTGGCCAGCTTGTTGAGGTTCAGGCGGTAGCTCAAGGTGTCGGTCAGCGAGCCGCCGCTGTCCAGGGCCATCTGCCGACGGTCATCCGAGCCGTAGCCCAGGCGCAGGTGATTGCGGATTTCGCCTTCAAAGGGCTTCTTCGGCACGACGTTGACCACCGCACCGGTAGCGCCCTCTCCGTACAGCACCGAGGCCGGGCCGCGCAGCACATCGATGCGCTCGACCGACCAGGTATCGACCGGGAAGGTCACGGTGCCGGCGCCCACGTACAGCCGGGTACCGTCGTACAACTGCATGGTCGAGCTGTGCCCGGTGAAGCCGCGGGCCGACAAGGCCGTGCCGCCGTTACCGGGGGTACCGATGAAGGTGATGCCGGGCGAACGGGTGACCGCGTCCTGCACCGTGGCGTTGTTACGCGTGAGGATTTGCTCGGCACTGATACTGGTCACGCTGGCTGGGGTTTCCAGCGGCGTCAGGCCAAGCCTCGAGCCACTGGTGCCTGGGGTATGCAGGTCGGGCTGAGGGTTGTGCTCGGCCGTGCCGGTAATGTCCGTGGCCGGTAGCGCCAGGGCGTTGTCCGCCTCGGCGGCGTGGGCGGCAACAGAGAGAAAAACACAGGGCACCAGGCTGGCGTGCAGCAGCGTACCTGGCAGAGAATTGAACAGCGAATAACGGGACATGTCGTTCCACTTGAAGCAGGAATGAAAGAATCCCGGAGGGAACAACGCAAAGAGGAATCGCGGGCGAGCACGCCCACGGAAACCGGCCTGCGCCCGCCCACCGCGGGTTTGCCAAACGATGCTTCAGGCCGGTCTCCGGGCTCGCGAGGGTCATGAAGCCTTCACCTTCCCATGCCAGGGCACAGTGGTGTCTTGAATGCTTCGCTCGCATACCGTTGCGGGGGCAGCGCCGGACTGATCATCGAACGATGACGAACCGGCTTCCCGTTTCACCCCATGCACGGCGGCAGGGGGCACCTGAAACAGGCGCGCAGATGACCATCAAAAGCCCGCTGCGTCAACCGGCTTGTGGCAAACAGGCCGCCTGAGCTCGCCACTTCAGGCCCTGGGCGAACGCGTCACGGTTCAATCATCGCCAGGGCTTTCTATTGCCTTTTGTGGCGCGGCATTTTGTAACGTTCAGTAAGAAGTTTTTGCATGGACATCATTCCCACCACTCTTTAGCCTTACGCCTCCGTCGAAGTGGGGACCCCGTGTGAAGCAGCAGTCAGCTAAACGAAAGCCCGCCCTCTGGGGCATTCTCA
Organism: Pseudomonas sp. ITEM 17296; assembly: GCF_028895205.1. NCBI lineage: Bacteria > Pseudomonadati > Pseudomonadota > Gammaproteobacteria > Pseudomonadales > Pseudomonadaceae > Pseudomonas > Pseudomonas sp. ITEM 17296. Next base: position 10,726 of record NZ_WJRS01000038.1, read on the forward strand.
TGGTCGCCGCGAGCCTCTGCGCACACGCAGACAGCACACCCCAACAAAGCCCGACGCTGGTGTATTCCTGGCCCGTTAACGCAGGCCCGCTCGACCCACGCGGCTACTCGCCCAATCAGATGTACGCCCAGGCCATGGTGTATGAACCGCTGGTGCGTTACACCTCGGCGGGCACTGTAGAGCCTTGGTTGGCACAGGCTTGGCAAGTCTCCGACGATGGCAAGACCTACACCTTCAACTTGCGAGATGGCGTGCGCTTCAGTGACGGCACGCCATTCGACGCTGCAGCTGCCAAGGCCAACCTGGATGCCGTCCTGGCCAACAGCCAACGCCATCGCTGGATGGAGCTGGTCACCACCCTCGACCACATCGAGGCCCCTGACCGGCTGACCTTGCGCCTGGTGCTCAAGCACCCGTATTACCCAACGTTGATGGAACTGGCCCAAGTGCGCCCGCTGCGCTTCGGCGCCCCACAGGCCAAACCTGGCGAACCCGCCGGCACCGGCCCATGGATGCGCGTCGAATCGCGCTTGGGCGAGTATGACCGCTTTGCCCGCAACCCCTTTTACTGGGGCGCAAAGCCGGCCTATGGCGAGGTGCGGGTAAACGTCATCCCTGATCCCAACAGCCGCGCGCTGGCCCTGCAGGCCGGCGAGCTCGAGCTGATTCAAGGGGCCGCCGGCGAGATTACCGCCGGCACGTTCATGCGCCTGCGCGACCAAGGCTTCGCCACCGCCCTCTCGGCACCGCTGGCTACCCGCACCCTGGCGATGAACACCGGGCATGGCGCCACCCGTGACCTGGCCGTGCGTCAAGCGATCAACCAAGCGGTGAACAAGCAGGCCATCATCGACAAGATTCTGTATGGCCTCGAGCCCCGTGCCGATACCCTGTTCGCCAGCAACATGCCCTATGCCGACATCGGCCTGAAACCCTACGCCTACGACCCTGCCCAAGCCGCCCGCGAACTTGACGCTGCCGGCTGGACCCTGACGGCAGGCACAACGGTACGTAGCAAGGCCGGTGAACCGCTGTCGATCGAACTGGTGTTCCTCGGCACCAGCGCACTGCAGAAGAGCCTGGCCGAAGTGCTGCAAGGCGAGCTGGCTAACGTCGGCATGCGCATCGAGCTGCGTGCGGTCGAAGAAGGTGGGCTGGTCCGGCGCCAGCGCGATGGCGACTTCGGCATGATCTTCGCCGACACCTGGGGAGCGCCCTACGACCCGCACTCCTTTGTCAGCTCCATGCGCTATGCCGGCCATGCCGACTACATGGCGCAGCGTGGTTTGGCGATCAAAACGAACTGGACCAACGCATTGGCCAGGTACTGGCAAGTACCGACGCGCAGCAACGCGCCGAACAGTACCGGTTCATCCTCACCACCTTGCATGAGCAAGCCGTGTACCTGCCGATTTCCTACCTTACCGCCATCAGCGTTCGCCGCGACTCCGTTGCCCATGTGCAATTCGGCAGCACGCTGTTCGACGTGCCGTTCGAAGCCATGACACCGAAGCAGGGAGACTGACATGCTGCGCTATATCCTGTTGCGGCTGGCACTGCTGGTACCGGTAATGCTCGGTGTTTCACTGCTGGTCTTCGTGCTGCTGCACCTGGGCAGCACCGACCCGGCCCTGGACTACCTTCGCCTGTCGCACATCCCGCCGACTGACGCGGCCATTGCCGAAGTCCGCCATACCTTGGGCCTCGACCGGCCGTTGCTTGAGCAGTACCTGACCTGGCTCGCGAAGGCCGTGCAGCTGGACTTCGGTATTTCATACCTCACTGGGCGGCCGGTGCTCGACGACCTCCTTTACTACCTGCCCGCCACCTTGCAACTGGGCGGCCTGGCCCTGGCCTGCACCCTGCTGCTGTCGATTCCGCTGGGCCTGGTTGCTGCGCGCTGGCAAGGGCGCTGGCCCGATCACGCCGTCCGCGCGGTGACGTTCCTGGGTGTCTCGATGCCCAACTTCTGGTTGGCGTTTCTGCTGATTGCGCTGTTCTCCCTTTGGCTGGGCTGGTTACCGCCACTGGGCCGCGGCAGTGCCGGGCATCTGGTGATGCCGGTACTGGCGATTGCCCTGATGTCGATGTCGATCAACGCCCGCCTGTTGCGGGCAAGCCTGCTGGAGGCCAGCGGCCAGCGTTATGTCACCTACGCCCGTGCCCGCGGGCTGCCCGAGCGCCGGGTATGGCGTGACCACGTGCTGCGCAACGCCTGGCTACCCTTCGTCACGGCCACCGGTATGCACATTGGGGAATTGATCGGCGGGGCACTGGTAATCGAGACCATCTTCGCCTGGCCGGGCGTAGGCCGCTTCGCGGTGTCGGCGGTGCTCAACCGCGACTTTCCGGTCATGCAGTGCTTCACCTTGCTGCTGACAGGCCTGCTGATGGTCTGCAACCTGGTGGTGGATGTCTGTTATGCCTGGCTCGACCCTCGCAGCCGTCTTGAAGGGGTCGACGCATGAGTGTACTGGCCATCTTCCGTCGCGCTACGCTGGCCGGCCAGGCCAACCTGATTGCAGGGCTGGTACTGGTCAGCGTGCTCTGCATGTTGGCCGTGTTTGGCCAATGGCTTGCCCCGCACGACCCGGACCTGGTCGACCTCGGCCGACGCCTGCTGCCACCGGACAGCAGCCACTGGCTGGGCACCGACCACCTTGGGCGCGACGTGCTGTCCCGGTTGATCGTCGGCACACGGCTGTCGCTGGGCAGCGTAGTGCTGACACTGGCGCTGGTGCTGTTTCTGGGCCTGCTGGTGGGCGGGGTGTCCGGTTTTGTCGGTGGCAAGGTCGACCTGCTGCTGATGCGCCTGTGCGACATGTTCATGACCTTCCCCACGCTGGTGCTGGCGTTCTTCTTCGTCACCCTGCTGGGTACTGGCCTGAGCAACGTGATCATTGCCATCGCCCTGTCGCACTGGGCATGGTATGCACGCATGGTGCGCGGCATGGTCATCGCCCAACGCGGCCGCGAATACGTGATGGCATCACGCCTGGCCGGTGCTTCACGTTGGGCACGGCTGCGCCAGCATGTGCTGCCGAACATTGCCGGCCCCTTGCTGGTGCTGGCCACGATGGACATCGGGCACATGATGCTGCAAGTCTCGGGGCTGTCCTTCCTCGGCCTTGGCGTCACCCCGCCCAGTGCCGAATGGGGGGTGATGATCAACGATGCCAAGGAGTTCATCTGGACCCAGCCGCAACTGCTGCTGTTGCCTGGGCTGATGATCTTCTTCTCGGTAATGGCGTTCAACCTGCTGGGCGATGCGTTACGTGATCGCCTGGACCCATCCCAGGAGGCTCATTGAATGCCCGTGTCGACGTTACAGCTCAAAGGCCTGTGTATCGAAGGGCGTGCTGGCGTGTTGGTGGACGACGTCGACCTGCAGCTGCGCCGAGGTGAAGTCTGTGCCCTGGTCGGTCACAGCGGATCGGGCAAATCGCTCAGTTGTCTGGGTTTGCTTGACCTGCTGCCGCCAGGCCTGCGCCGTACACGCGGCCAGTTGCTGCACGATGGCAAGCCATTGGCGGCCGATCAGGTGCGTGGGCAGCTTGCCAGCCTGATCCTGCAGAACCCACGCAGTGCATTCAACCCTGTGCGCAACATGGTTAGCCATGCCCAGGAAACCCTGAAACTGCGGGGGGTCGTCGGCAGCGCTGCACGTACGCGGATGGATGAATGCCTGGAGGCCGTGGGGTTGGATGACCGCAGTCGGGTCTTGCAGTCGTTCGCGTTCCAGCTTAGCGGTGGCATGTTGCAGCGCATGATGATCGCCCTTGCGCTCATGGCCGAAAGCCCCTTTCTGCTGGCGGACGAGCCCACCAGCGACCTCGACGCCGTGAGCCAGGCGCGCTTTCTCGACCTGCTCATGAAGCTGGTGCAGCAGCACAGGCTTGGCGTGCTGTTGGTGACCCATGACATGGGGGTGGTTGCCCGCTGCGCCGACCATGTCGCGGTGATGGAAGCAGGGCGCGTCGTCGAGCGGCAAACAGTGCATGGCCTGTTCGATCAGCCGGCCAGCGCCACCGCCCGCACCCTGCTTGAAGCCCATCAGCTACTGAACGGGAGCCAGCCATGAGCCTGCTGCACGTTAACCAACTCGGGCATGGCTACCGTTCCGGAGGGCTACTGAGCAGACGCGGCTGGCTGCAGGTGCTCGACGGCATTGAGCTTGAGTTGCAGCCCGGTGAGTCGCTTGGCCTGCTCGGCAGCAGCGGCAGCGGCAAGAGCACGCTTGCTCGGTTACTGCTCGGCCTGGAGAAACCCGCGTGTGGCCAGGTGACATTTGCCGGCCAAGAGGTCAGCCGACTGCGCGGCGGTGAGGCCCGTGCTTTCTTGCGCGCCGTTCAGTTGGTACTCCAGGACGCGCCCAGCGCGTTCAACCCGCAACGCAGCATCGGCTGGAGCATTGCCGAGCCGTTGCGTCACCTGAGCGAGCTGGACGAAGCTGCACGCAACGCCCGTACCGTGGAGCTACTAGAGCACATGGGCCTGCGCAGCGAGCATGCCGAGCGCCTGCCGCACCAACTCAGTGGCGGCCAGCTGCAGCGCGCCAATATTGCCCGCGCGCTGGCCATCTCACCCAAACTGGTGATATTGGACGAGGCCTTGTCAAACCTGGACCGGGTGTTGCAACTGCAGCTGCTGCAGCGCCTGGATGCACTTCGACGCGAGCACGGCACCGCGTTCTTGCTGATCACCCATGACCTGAGCCTGGTGCGCTACTTCTGCCAGCGGGTGGTCGTGTTGGACGCCGGGCGTATCATCGAGGAGCGTCAGATAGACGGTAGGCTTTCGTTCGATCACGCCGTTGGCAAGCAGCTACAGGCCGCAGTACTGCCGGTGCGGCCAACAATGCGCGAGCCTGAGGCAGGGTCGCCGGCGGCCTTGTCACCTGCGGCAGTTCGGGCGACGACTAGACTGAGTGTCTGACCCAGCCGGTGGCTAGCAAAGCTGCCTGCCTGCGCCAGCCCCAGAGCCCGACGCCGTGGAGGCACTGCGCACATGAGCTTCATCGTCTGGGTGGCCATGCTCGGCGCAGTCTTGTTGCTGCTGGCGTTGACCTCCTCTTACCTGCGCTGGATCCCGGTCACGACCTCGGTCGTGTGCCTGGCCCTGGGCGTCGCGCTGGGCCCCGGTGGCCTCGGCTTGCTGCAACTCGAGCTGCCCGATGCGCACGGCTGGATGGAGCACCTGACCGAGGTCGCCGTGCTGTTTTCCCTGTTTGTCAGCGGCCTCAAGCTGCGCCTGCCGCTGAGCAGCCGCAGCTGGCGGGTGGCGGTTTTCCTGGCTGGGCCGGTCATGCTGGCTTGCATCGCCGGGGTCAGCCTGGTGCTGCATTACGGCCTGAACCTGGGCTGGGGCGTGTCGGTGTTGATTGGCGCCATCCTAGCCCCGACCGATCCGGTGCTGGCCACCTTGGTCCAGGTCAATGACGCGCAGGACTACGACCGCGTGCGCTTCAGCCTGTCGGGTGAGGCAGGGCTCAACGATGGGGTCGCCTTTCCGTTCGTAATCCTGGGCTTGCTGCTTGTGCAGGGCGCAGCAGGCAGCCAATGGCTGACTGACTGGTTGTGGCAAGACGTGCTGTGGGCGGTGCCCGCCGGCTTGCTCAGCGGTTATTGGCTGGGGCGCGGCCTAGGGCACCTGACCCTGTACCTGCGCACCCGGCACGAGGACAGCACCCTCTCGCCCAACGACTACCTGGCGCTGGCGCTGATCGCGATGGCTTATGTGGTCGCCGACCTGATCCATGGCTATGGGTTTCTCGCCGTGTTCGCTGCCGGGCTGGGCCTGCGACAGGCCGAGGTGCACGCCAGCCCCACCCCACAAGCGCCTGCAGAACACCTTGTGCAGCCTGTGGTCGGCCACCAGCATGTCGCCCCGGAGCACGCGGTCAAAGGCGATATAGCCACGCTGGAAGACACGCAGGTCGCAGCCGGCATCATGCTAGGCGACATGCTCTCGTTTGGTGGGCTTGTGGAGCGGGCGATGGAGGTGTTTCTGGTGACCTTGCTCGGTGTCGTGTTGATCGAGCACTGGGACTGGCGCGCACTGACCGTAGGCGCGGCGCTGTTCGTGTTCATTCGGCCATTGAGTACGCTGATCATCCCAGGGCGTGGCCTGCTGGACCTTCGCCAGCGCGGCATGCTGGGCTGGTTCGGCATACGCGGTATCGGCAGCCTTTACTACCTGTTCTACTCGGTAAACCACGGCCTAAGCGCCAGCGATGCCGCGGCCATCACCAACCTCACGCTGTCGGTAGTGGCGCTGAGCATTGTCGTGCATGGGTTAAGCGTGCAGCCTCTTCTGTCGCGTTATGAAGCAGGCCGAAAACGCCGTGACGGCTAGCGTGACTCGGGTCAAGCACACAGCGCCGGCAGTTCGCTACGCAGCAGTGCCGCAGCGGCGGGCTTGAGGAGGGAGGTATTCAGTGCATCGCGCTCAATCCACTTGCAAGCGACGATCTCGTTCTTCGGCACCGGCTTGTCCTGATCGTCCAGCTGCAGGGTAAAAATGTAATGGAGGGTGTTACCGACTTGCAGCGTGCACAGCGCCACCAGGCGCTCACGGCAAATCCCTGTTTCCTCTTTCAGCTCTCGGCTGGCGGCGTGCAACGGTGCCTCATTCGTGCCCACACCGCCCCCCGGAAAGCCCCATTTCCTGGCCTTTCTACGCACCAGGAGTATTTTGCCACTGCGAAAGCACAGCACCGTCGCTCTGCTCCTGAGGCTGCTCCTGTCAGACATGTCTACCTCCTACTTACCAAAACACTGCCCTGCGCTCGCAAGCGGGTAGCGTTATTCACATGGATGCGAATATCGCGCCACTTTCAAAGCAGGCAGCTAGCCTTGAGAAAGCGTGGCCCGGGCGGTAGTTCCGTTCGGCGGTAGAAGATTGTGCAGCGCTGTGGGCCAGCGCTGCACTTAGAGGGGAGTTGTGAGCAAGCCGTTACGCGTCAGGGAGCGCTGCGATAATCGAGATTTCGACCAGCACGGCAGGGTCATACAACTTGGCTTGCACCGTTGCGCGCGCTGGAGCACACCCCTGCGGCAACCATTGATCCCACACCTGATTCATGCCCGCGAAGTCGGCATCGATGTCTTTGAGGTAAAGGGTTGCGGACAAAATCCGTGTCTTGTCTGTGCCGGCCTGGTCGAGCAGTCGCTCGATGTTCTGCAAGGTTTCACGGGTTTGCTGCTGCACATCGCCCGCAAAATCGTTGGCAACCTCACCGGACAGGTACACGGTGCCTTGGTGCTTGACCACAAGGCTCATGCGAGCGTTAGTGTGCAGGCGTTCGATCGTCATCCTGATATTCCTTGTCGTGTCGAGATAGAAAACCACTGCGTCGAGCAGGCCCCCGTTCTACCCATTAATGGATGCCTTGTCCACGCGGGGCTTTTAGCCTGGATGCATTTCGACACCTTTCAGCGGCTTTTCACCGCGGCCAGCGCAAGCGCACACACCAGCCCTGCTGGCTGGCCGCATCGATAAAGCCAACGTCTATCTGCCCCCCGGTGCGTTGCACAATGGTCCGCACGATGGACAACCCCAACCCGGAACCTTCCTCCTGGTTTCCCTGCCCTCGGTAGAACGGGTCGAACACCCGCTCCCACTCTTCAGGCGCGATGCCGGGCCCGTCGTCACGGACGCACAGCTCTACCGCCTCCGCCGATTGCTGCATCGACACTTCGACATGCCCCGCCTCGGGCGCGTGGCGAATGGCGTTTTCGACCAGATTCTTGACCACTGCGCGAAGCTCGACTTCACGGATGGTCAGGCGCACATCATCCCCTTCGACGCCAATGTCGAGCTGCTTTCGCTCCGCCAGCGGTATCAGGTCTTCCAGCACCAAGCGGCAAACTTCATGTACCGACACACTGCCGGAGGGCTCTGCACCCAGCTGAGCGCCCGCCAGGGCAAGCAACTGCTCGACCAGTTTGCGGCTCCTGCCGATACCCCGGCGGAGCTGGCTGACTTTGGCCTGGGCTTGCGGGGACATCGGCTCGCACGCCAGCCCCTCGCTCTGCAGGGACAACGCTGTGAGGGGTGTGCGCAGCTCATGGGCTGCATCTGCAACAAATCGCTGCTGGCCCTCCAGCGTGCGCGCGACACGCGCCAGCAGCCGATTGATCGCATGCACGAAGGGGCGGATTTCACTGGCCAGCGCTTGGTCATCGATGGGACGCATGTCTTGATCCTCTCGGCTATCGAGCTTCGCCGCCAACGCGGTGACGGGCTTGAACAGCTTGCGGATCAGGTCGGCAACCACGAGCAGCAGCGTCGGAAAGAGAATGGCGAATGGCAGCAATGCTCGCCAGGCACTGTCGCGTGCATCACGGTTGCGGCTGCCGATTTCCTGGGCCACCACGAAGCGCGCCCCTGAGGCGTCTTTGCCGACCCACACGCGAAAGGGCTCGTCACCCACCTGCAGGGTGGACAAACCATCGGCGACCGTGACGGGAATAGGCAGCGGCAGCCGGCTGTCATCGCCATGGCCTGCCTTGGCGCCATCCGCCAGGTACTGAATCACGATCCGGGTTTCTTCGTCGTCTTCGGCCGCAATGGCCTGGTTGTCGCCGTAGTAAAACGTCAGGCCCTGTCGCATATGCAACGCCGCGACTTGGCGCAGGCTGTTGTCCTGGAACTCCAGTGCTTCATCGTAGGCCGACACATAGCTGAACAGGCCGGTCAGGGTCGCCACCAGCAGAATCGCAATCGTCAGCGCCAACGACAGCCGCAGTTGCAGCGAGTACTTCAGACGTCTTTTGAGACCATCCATCCCAGCCCCCTGACATTGCGGATGACATCCTTGCCCAGTTTGCGGCGCAAACCGTGGATCAGAAACTCCACGGCGTTACTCTCGACTTCGTTGCCCCAGCCGTAGAGCCTGTCTTCGAGCTCCGCACGCGACAGGATCGCGCCGGGCCGTAGCAACAATGCCTGCAACAGCGTGAATTCACGGTTGGACAACTGCACGGCGTCCTGGCCTGGCACCCACGCGCATTTTGCGGCCGGGTCCAGGGTCACCCTGCCGTTACCCAGCTCGGGCGCCGCACGCCCGCCTTTTCGGCGCATGACCGCACGCATTCTGGCCAGCAACTCGGCCATCTCGAAGGGCTTTTGCAAAAAGTCATCCGCGCCGCCATCCAGGCCACGCAAGCGGTCATCCAGGCCTGGCCGGGCCGTGATGATCAGCAACGGCACCGGGTTGTCCGCTGCTCGCAGGTGTTGCAGCACCTGCAAGCCGTCCTGCCCAGGCAACCCTAGGTCGAGCAGGACTTGGTCGTAGGCTTGCGTACGCAGTGCCGCCTCCGCTGTCAGGCCATTGTCGACCCAATCCACGGCATACCCAGCTGCTTCCAGTGCAGCCTGCAATGCCTGCGCAATCATGGTGTCGTCTTCGACCAACAGAATTCGCATGGCGTCTCCCTCGGTGCCAAGCTTTGAGGGAACGATAGCCTCCCCGGTATCTACAGGAAAGCTGTCACCCCGCTCCAGCCCTGCTTAGCCCTGTCGCGGGCCCTGCAAGGTATCGAAGGCCTTGAGCAGGTCACTCATCGCCGCCTTGCAATCGCCCTGCTGTGGCTGGCCTGCCCGCAGCGCATCGAGCGAATGATCGATGGCTTTGTCCAGCAGGTGCCAGTCACTGGCAGCACGCGGCTTGATGCCCGCCTCGGCATCGTCCCAGGCCTTTTCCAGGTCTTTGATGCGCGCCTTGGCGCCAGGCAGGTCCTGGGCGTCCACCTTCGCCGCGACGTCCTCGGCGATAACCCGAAATGCGCTCAGGTCACCGAGCTTGCTGGGGGCATGAACCCCAGCGGTAGGCTGTTGCGGGTCATCTGCCTTGGAGCAGCCTTGGGTGATGCCGAGGACCGAAGCCAGGCAGGCGACCGCCAAGGCAAAGCGCAGTGTGCGTTGTGAAATCATGGATAAGTACCTCATGTTCAAGGGGCGAGCCGCCGGGACTGGGCGGCACCGATCTGGGCGACGCCAACCAGGATGAAGATGACGCAGAGGAATATCGCGCTGGTCCAGGTAGCGCCCATGCCGAGGCCTCCATAGGCGTGTGCCTGGGTAAGCAGGTCGCCGAGGGATGCGCCCAGGGGGCGGGTAAGGATGTAGGCGACCCAGAACACCAGCACCGTATTGACGCCCAGCCGCCAGGCAATCAGGCAGGCGGCGATCAAGGCGCCGAAAATCAGCGTACCGATGCCAAAGCCCAGGCCCAGTGCCTCAGTCGCTAGGTCGCCACCTGCGGTGCCCAGGGCAAAGGTGCAAAGCACCGTGCTCCAATAGAACCACTCGCGCCGGGCGGTGACGATGTGACGAATCGAAAGGTTGCGCTCCAACGCGTACCAGGCTGCAAAATTGGCCATCAACAGCACTGAAAACACGGCGGTGCTGGTGTAGAGGCTGACATCCAGCACATCGGTCAGGATATCGGTGATCTGGGTCCCCAGAATGCTCACCAGCACAACACACAACCAGTAAATCCAGGGCTCGCATTCGCGCTTGCGCAGCTGGAGCGCCAGCGCGGCGCTCAGCAGCAAGGCCATCACCACGCTGGTGATGCCCAGCCCCCAACCGACATCGACGGCCAGGAAGTCGGCAAACGTCTCGCCCACGGTGGTGGACATGATCTTGATGATCCAGAAGGACAACGTCACTTCCGGGACTTTGTTCAGCCAGCCTGTGCTCACTGTATTCATCGCAAGTACCTCCTCGGATCCTGTCGCGGTCAGGAGGCACATTACGGATGAAAACTTAGCTGGGCCTGAGCTGCGCAGGCTGGTTGTCGGGCGCGGCCTCTGCGACACTTGCCCGGCCAACGATGATTGACCCAGGAAGGCCTCGTGTCCTCACCCCCCTCAGCCGCGCAGCGCCTGCCAGTGCTGATCGAAGCCAAGCACCTGAGCCGCGTGGCGGCCTCAGGCAGCCCGCCATTGCTCGCACCGACCGACTTTTCGCTGTGCGCAGGCGAGCGTGTGGCGGTCAGTGGCAACTCAGGCTCGGGCAAAAGTGTGCTGCTTCGCTTGCTGGCGCTGCTGGATGCACCCAGCACCGGCGAAGTCCGGTGGATGAACAGCGCCATCGCCGCCCAGTCGATCCCCCACTACCGGTCATGTGTCTGTTACCTGGCACAACGGCCTGCGCTGGTGGAAGGTTCAGTCATGGACAACCTGCAGATGCCCTTCAGGCTCAAGTCGCTGCGCCACCGCCGTTTCGACAGCCGCGTGCTCGATGAGTTGCTGGGCCAGGCCGAAAAACCCCAGGGCTTTCTAGACAAGCTGGCCACCGACCTGTCGGGCGGCGAAGCACAACTGGTTGCGTTGATCCGCGTGCTGCTGCTGGAACCCCAGGTGATCCTGTTCGACGAACCCACTTCAGCGCTAGACCCGCGCTCGGCAGCCACCGTGGAACGGCTGGTGATGAACTGGTTCAACACAGCCAGGCATTCGCGTGCCTATATTTGGGTATCGCATGATCGTGAACAGGCCCTGCGCATGTGCACCCGCCAGATGAGCATGCGGCAAGGTGTGCTTTGCGAGAACATCACATGACCTATCAGAACCTCTCTTATGCGGACCTGGCGATTGCGTCATTGCTCATCTTGATCAATGGCGTGCTGTCCGTTCTGTTGAAGCTGCAACTGGAGCGGCAACTGCTGTGGGCCGCCCTGCGCACCGTGGTTCAGCTGTTGGCGATCGGTTACATACTGGGCTGGGTTTTCCAGTTTGCCGAATGGTATGTGGTACTGCCCTTGATGCTGGCCATGACGCTTGTCGCAGGCAGCTCTGCGGCGGGGCGCGGCAAGCATCGTCACCGCGGCTTGCTCGTCGACAGTATCATCTCTGTCTGGCTGAGCGCTTGGCTGGTCACGGCCATCGGCCTGTTCGTGGTGCTGAAGGTACACCCCTGGTACACCCCCCAGTACGCCATCCCTATCCTCGGCATGGTGCTCGGCAACACGCTCACAGCCGTGTCATTGGGCATCGACCGCATGACACGCGAGCTCACTACCAACCGCGCCACCGTGGAAACAGTCCTGAGCCTGGGCGGCACTCGCTGGGAGGCGGCTCAGGCCGCTGCTGCGCAGGCGGTGAAAGCCGGCATGATGCCAACCCTGAACCAGATGACGGTGGTTGGCATCGTCAGCCTGCCTGGGATGATGACCGGCCAGATCCTCGCCGGGCAAAGTCCGGCAGAGGCCGTCCGTTACCAGATCGTCATCATGTTCCTGATCGCCGCAGCCTCGGGGCTGGGGACCGTGTGCGCGGTGTTGCTGACGTTCCGGCGACTGTTTTCGGCCTCACACCAGTTCATGTCGCACAGGCTCTCGAAGCAGAAGTAACACCCTACAAACGCGCTGAACGTTATACGCAGCAGTCAGCCCACCACCGGCTTCAACAACGCCTGCGCCTCGTAGAGCGGTGGCAGGTAGCGCAGCCGTATCTCGTCGACGCTCAACCGCGAGGCGTGGGTGGTGATCGTCAGCGTCGCCTTCAACTGACCGCTACGGTCCAGCAGCGGTACCCCCAGCACGCGCATGCCGATTTCGTATTCCTGGTCGACGATGCTGTAGCCCTGCTGGCGCACGCGCTGCAACTCTGCTTCCAGCAGCGCCCGATCGGTCTGGGTATAGGGCGTGAGCGGGCGGAGCGGGTTGCGTGAGAAGTAGTCATCGCGTGCGGCCTCCTCCAGTGCCGCCAGCCAGACTCGCCCGCCGGCGGTGCAGTACATCGGCACCCGCGAGCCGGGCCTGATCGACAACGAGGCGATGTGGCTGTAGCGGCTGCGCACCAGGTGGATGATTTCATCGCCGTCACGGGTGCCGACCGAGACATGCTCCTGGGTCTGCCGCGCCACCTGCTCGACGATGGGCCGCAGCATGCGCGGCAGCTGGGCCGAGTCCACGTAGGCCTGGCCGATGCGCAACGCCTTGGGCGTGAGCCAGTACTGGCGGCTGTCGGTGTCGGCAAAGCCTTCGTGTACCAACGTCAGCAGGAAGCGGCGCGCGGCGCTGGGGGTAAGGCCCGATTGCCTGGCTGCCTGGGGCACGGTCAGGCGCGGCTGATCGACGCTGAACAGCTGCATCAATGCCAGGCCTTTCTGCAAGCCCGCGATCAGGTCGCGGGGGTGGATATCGGGTTTGTCCATGGGGGTTCTCCAGTGATGCGCGAGCCCGGGTAGGAGCAGCCTTGTGCTGCGAAGAGGCCGGTGGCAAAACCCTCGATCTTCACTGTTTTTACTGGCCTCTTCGCAGCACAAGGCTGCTCCTACAGTGAGAGAGCGTATTTCTGACGCACATTTTTCAGCATTGCCCGCCAATAATCGCTACCTGACTGCGATTATCGCACTACCCGCCCGACAAGCGCATTTCCCCGCGCCCTGCACCCGGTCACCCTTGCTGCACAACAACAGCAAGCACGGAGGTCAGCATGATTCGGGGTTCGACAGAACTGGTCGCCATCGTCGGTTCACCCATCGCCCAGGTGAAATCGCCTGAAAACTTCAACACCTGGTTCGCCAGCAACGGCTGCGACCTGGCAATGCTCCCCATCGACCTGCAAGAGACTGCGCTGCAAGCCTTTGTCGGCAGCCTGCGCGGCTGGCAGAACCTGCGCGGTTGCGTGGTCACCGTGCCCTACAAACAGGCACTGGCCGCACGCCTGGACGGCCTCAGTGCGCGCGCCGCCGCACTGGGTTCGGTCAACGTGGTGCGCCGCCACAGTGACGGCCGCCTGCTCGGCGACAATGTCGACGGCGCAGGCTTTCTTGGCGCCGCACGCAAACAGGGCTTTCAACCGGCAGGCAAACGCGCGCTGGTGATTGGTTGTGGTGGGGTGGGCAGTGCAATCGCCTACGCACTGGGCGAAGCGGGCGTGCGCCAGATCACCCTCAGCGACCCCAGCACTACCCGCGTTGGGGCGCTTTGCGAAGTACTCGGCACGGCCTTCCCCAGTCTCGAAATCGCCACCCACTACCGCTCGCTGGAAGCGTTCGACCTGGTGGTCAACGCGTCGCCGGTTGGCATGGGCAGCACCGATGAGTTGCCGCTCCCAGCGCCGATGCTGACAACCCTGCAACCCTCCACGTTGGTTGCCGACGTGGTCACCTCGCCAGAAATCACCCCGCTGTTGCAGCAGGCACGCGACCGGGGCTGTGCGATCCAGACTGGCCCGCAGATGGCCTTCGCCCAACTCGGCCACCTCGGCGCCTTCATGGGCGTCACCCCGCAGGAGATCTGAGCCATGGCCGCTACCGAACACGCGCAACCGGTGTACGACTTGGTGGTCCTCGGCAGTGGTGCCGGGGGCTTTGCCGCCGCCGCCACGGCCGCCAGCCTTGGCCTGAAGGTACTGGTCGTGGAGAAAGCCGACACCTTCGGCGGCACGTCGGCGATTTCCGGCGGTGCGGCGTGGGTGTATGGCACCGATCAAGCCCGTGCAGCCGGCGCCAAAGACTCCCCCGAAGCCATGCGCACCTACCTGAAAACCGTGATTGGTGCCGGCTACAACGCACCGCTGGTAGACGCCTTCATTGCACGCGGGCATGAAGCGCTGCGCTGGCTGGAGCGCCACACCGAACTGCGCTATGCCCTGCGCCCGCACTCACCGGACTATTACCCGGATGAGCCCGGTGCCACCCAGTTCGGCCGAGCACTGGAAATGGTCGAATACGACGGCCGCCGCCTCGGCCCGCGCTTCAAGGACCTGAAAATGCCGCCGCCGGGCATGCTGTTGTTCGGCGGGATGATGGTCAACCGTGTGGATATCCAGCATTTTCTTGGCCTGCGCAAATCACCGCGCTCCCTGTGGCATTGCTTGAAGCTGATGGCTCGCTATGCGCTGGACCGCCTTCGCCACCACCGTGGCACCCGCCTGACCACCGGCAATGCGCTGATTGCACGCCTGGCCACCACGGCCTTTGCCCATGGCACGCAACTGTGGCTGCGCAGCGAGGCTAAGGCGCTGATCGTCGAGCACGGCGCGGTGACTGGCGTGGTGGTGCAGCACGAAGGCCGGCGCGTGCAGGTGCGTGCCCGGGGTGGCGTGGTCTGCGCCATGGGCGGCTTCGCAGCCGGCGAACTGGCTGCCGCCTACCGCCCAGGCGTTGATGCGCCGCACCTTACCATGTCGCCGCCAACCAACGACGGCGCCGCGCTGCACCTGGGTGAAGCGGTGGATGCTGCCCACGGCGAGGGGCTGGCCGCTAACTTCTTCTGGGCACCCGTTTCCGAATTGCGCCATGCCAATGGTGAGCGCGAACGCTTCCCGCACCTGGTCACCGACCGTGCCAAACCGGGGGTGATCGCGATCAACCCGGCCGGGCAGCGCTTCGTCAACGAGTCGAACTCCTACCATCACTTCGTGCAGACCATGTTCGCCAGCAACCTCACCACCTGCTGGCTGATCTGCGACGCCGAGGCCATGAACCGCTACGGCCTGGGCCTGGCACGCCCGAAACCCGTGAACAACGCGGCACTGATCGACGCCGGCTACCTGTACCGCGGCGACACACCGCACGCCCTGGCCGAGGCCATCGGCGTCGACCCTCAGGCATTGCAGGCGACGCTGGAGCGCTTCAACGCCGACGCCCGCAACGGCATCGACCGCGCATTCGACAAAGGCGGCAACAGCTACAACCGCTACATGGGCGACCCGCATCACACGCCCAACCCCTGCCTGGCGCCCTTGGTCAAGGCGCCCTTCTACGCCATTCAGCTCCACACCGGCGACCTGGGCTCGGCACGCGGCCTGGTGACCGACGCCCATGCCAACGTGCTCAACCGCGCCGGCACGCCGGTTGCCGGCCTTTATGCAACGGGCAACGACATGAACTCATTGATGAACGGCACCTACCCCGGCCCAGGCATCACCCTAGGCCCTGCCCTCACCTTCGGCTGGATCGCCGCCAGCCATATTGCCAACCGCCTGCAGGCGCAGGCCCACCCTCTGGAGACAAACGCATGTACTACGAACTGAGAACCTACACCCTCGACCCACTGAAAATGGCCGACTGGCTGGCCCTGTACCAAAGCCACGCGCTGGCGGTGCAGAGCGAGCACCTGGGCAAGCTGGTCGGTTTCTTTACCAGTGAATTCGGCGAGGTCAACCAGGTGGTGCACCTGTGGGCCTACACCAGCCTCGACGACCGCATGCAGCGCCGCGCGGCGATGGCGGCGGACCCGCGCTGGGCGGAGTTCTCGCAGCGCAATCGCGAGCTGGGCGCAGTGTTGCGGTTGCAGTCGCGGTTGATGCGGCCGACCGGCTTTTCGCCGCTGCAGTAACTGACGCACCCTCCAACCTGACCGGAGCCCCTCCATGCAACCCCTGGAATGTGACGTACTTGTCCTCGGCTCCGGCGCCTCTGGCCTGGCTGCCGCAGTAACCGCCGCCCATCACGGCCTGAAGGTGATCGTCGCGGAAAAGGCCAGCCAGTTCGGTGGCACCAGCGCCTGGTCGGGGGGCTGGTTATGGATACCCCGCAACCCGCTGGCGATCGCCGAAGGCACCGTCGAAGCCGACGATGCGCCCGAACGCTACCTGCGCGCACAGACCCACGTCGCCGAACTGGACCCTCGCCAGCAGGCGTTTTTGCGCCATGGACCCGAGATGGTGGCGTTCTTCCAGCGACATACCGCCGTGCAGTTCCAGTCCGGGACGAAAATGCCCGACATGCACGAGGGGGATGGCAGTGCGCGTGGCGGGCGCTCCCTGTGTGCGCAGCCGTTCGACGGGCGCCTGCTTGGGCACTGGATCCACCGGCTACGGCCGCCCCTGGATATCGTCAGCCTGGCCGGCATGGGCATCGCCGGTGGCGCAGACATGGCCGCCTTCTTCAACGCCAGCCGCTCACCCAAGGCGGCCTGGCACGTCGGCAAACGCCTGCTGCGCCATGGGCGCGACTTGCTGCTGCACCGTCGCGGCCTGCAGTTGGTCAACGGCAACGCGCTGGTGGCGCGCCTGCTGCGCAGTGCCCTCGACCTGGGCGTGACGCTGTTGCATGACCGGCAGGCCACAGGCTTGCTGAGGGATGGGCGTATCACAGGCGTGCAGTTCAGCGATGGCCAGGTGATCCATACGCGACGCGGTGTCGTGTTGGCCTGCGGCGGGTTCCCCCATGACCGCCAGCGCATCGCCCAGCTGATACCCCATGCCCCTGAGGGCGATCGCCATTATTCCGCAGCGCCGCCGCAGAACAATGGCGACGGCCTGCGCCTGGGCGAACAGGTCGGCGCACAGGTCGCCACCACGGCGGCCCACGCCGGGGCCTGGGCGCCGGTCTCACTGGTGCCGCGAAGCGACGGCAGCCTCGGCCACTTCCCGCACCTGATCGACCGCGCCAAGCCGGGTTTCATTGCCGTGCGCGGTGACGGTCGGCGGTTCGTCAACGAGGCCGACAGCTACCACGCCTTCATGAATGCACTGTTCACCTCCACGCCACCCGGTGAGGAGCACGAAGCCTGGTTGATCTGTGACCACGCCGCGCAACGTCGCTACGGCATCGGCTGGGCCAAGCCGTTCCCCTTCCCTGCCGGCTTCTATGAGCGCCGTGGCTACCTGTTCAGCGGCCCTACCCTGGGGCAGCTGGCCGCACGCTGCGGGATCGACGCAGCGCAACTGCAGCGCACCGTGGCACATTTCAACCACCATGCGGCGCAGGGCACGGACCCGGACTTCCAGCGTGGCGCATCGCTGTATAACCGTGCGCAGGGCGACCCCTTGCACGCGCCCAATCCGTCGCTGAGGCCGCTGCTGCACGGGCCCTTTCATGCGGTAAAACTGCTGCCCGGCAGCCTCGGCACCTTCGCTGGCCTGCACACAAATGCTTCGGCCCAGGTGCTGGACAGCCTGCAGCGGCCAATACCCGGCCTGTTCGCGGTCGGCAACGACATGCACAGCATCATGGGCGGGCACTACCCCAGTGGCGGTATCACCCTTGGCCCTGGGATGACCTTCGGTTACCTGGCAGGCATGGCACTGTGCAATCAGCCAGAAGACGCCGCGTCACTTTTGTTCGATCATCGAACAGTAGCCCCATCTTTGAATTGACGCTCCCCCCTTCACTGCTCACCATAAATGACCTTGCACGCCCAGCCTTGCCCAGGGCAAAACCGCGTTCCAGACGCATTGCCGTTCAAAACAATTTCAAGAAACGACTTCACATGACCCCTTCCAAGTTCGACACTGCCAGCCCCCGCCTCGCCCATGGATCCATCGGCGACAAGGTGCGCGGCGCCTTCGCCGTCGGCAAGACCCGCTGGGGCATGCTTGCCCTGGTGTTCTTCGCCACCACCCTGAACTACATCGACCGTGCCGCCCTCGGCATCATGCAGCCCGTTCTCGCCAAGGACATGGGCTGGACGGCGATGGACTACGCCAACATCAACTTCTGGTTCCAGGTCGGCTATGCCATCGGCTTTGTGCTGCAGGGCCGGCTGATCGACAAAGTCGGGGTAAAGCATGCCTTCTTCGGCGCCGTCCTGCTGTGGAGCCTGGCCACCGGCGCCCATGGCCTGGCGACCTCGGCAGCAGGCTTCATGGTCTGCCGCTTCATTTTGGGCCTGACCGAGGCGGCCAACTACCCGGCGTGCGTAAAGACCACGCGCTTGTGGTTCCCCGCCGGCGAGCGCGCCATCGCCACCGGCCTGTTCAACGCCGGCACCAACGTCGGCGCCATGGTCACCCCGGCGCTGCTGCCACTGATTCTCGCTGCTTGGGGCTGGCAGGCCGCGTTCATCGCCATGGGTAGCCTCGGTCTGGTTTGGGTGGTGTTGTGGGGTTTGAAGTATTTCAACCCTGAGGCGCACCCGCACGTTCGCCAGAGCGAGCTGGACTATATCCAGCAAGACGTGGAGCCCGAAGCCAAACCCGTGCCGTTCAGCCGCATCCTGCGCCAGCGCGGCACCTGGGCCTTTGCCGTGGCCTACTCGATCACGGCGCCGGTGTTCTGGTTTTACCTGTACTGGCTGCCGCCGTTTCTCAACCAGCAGTACGACCTGGGCATCAGCGTCACCCAGATGGGCATCCCGTTGATTCTGATCTGGCTGACCGCAGACTTCGGCAGCATCGGCGGCGGCATTCTGTCGTCCTGGCTGATCGGCCGCGGCATGCGCGCCACCCGTGCCCGGTTGATCTCGATGTTGATTTTTGCCTGCACCATCGTCAGCGTGGTCTTCGCTGCCCACGCCAGTGGCCTATGGGTCGCGGTGCTTGCCATCGCCGTGGCGGTCGGCGCGCACCAAGCCTGGACCGCGAACATCTGGAGCCTGGTCATGGACTACACGCCCAAGCATCTGGTGAGCACGGTGTTCGGCTTCGGCAGCATGTGCGCGGCCATCGGCGGCATGTTCATGACACAGATCGTCGGCAGCGTGCTGACGGTCACCCACAATAACTATGCGGTGCTTTTCACCATGATTCCGGTGATGTACTTCATTGCCCTGGTGTGGATGTACTTCATGGCGCCGCGTGGGATTGAGGCCGCTTAAGGGCTAACCAGGTTTCCTCTATGGGGCTCTTCGGAGCCTCTTTTTTTGCCTGCAGACAGGCCATTGGACCTTTGCGCTAACTTGGACCGGCCTTGAGGTTTACTGTCATACGCTGCTTTGCAGCGCTTGGCTGGCTTGCCCGCGAACACCGGCTTCGCCGGTGCCATATACCGCGTCGCGTGCATCGCCGGCAAGCCGGCTCCCACAGGGTCAGCGACTCGCTTGCGATCTTTGTTCTCTTCGCGGCAACGCAACCAAAAGGGCTGGGTTACCTCTCACAGAACAACACATACCTGATTGATTTAGCAGGGACCTGTGGGAGCGGGTTCACCCGCGAACACCGGCGAAGCCGGTGCCATACACCGCGTCGCCTTCTTCGCGGGTAAACCCGCTCCCACAGGGTCAGCGACTTGCTTGCGATCTTTGTTCTCTGCTCTACAACGCAGCCCAAAGCGCTAGGTTACTTCTTACAGAACAACACATACCTGATTGATTTAGCGGGGACCTGTGGGAGCTGGCTTGCCAGCGAACACCGGCGAAGCCGGTGCCATACATCGCGGCGCCTGCTTCGCGGGTAAACCCGCTCCCACAGAGTTCAGTGATTTGCTTGCGATCTTTGTTCTCTGCTCGACAACGCAGCCCAAAGGGCTGGGTTACCTCTCACAGAACAACACATACCTGATTGATTTAGCAGGGACCTGTGGGAGCGGGTTTACCCGCGAACACCGGCGAAGCCGGTGCCATACACCGCGGCGCCTTCTTCGCGGGTAAACCCGCTCCCACAGGGTCAGCAACTTGCTTGCGATCTTTGTTCTCTGCGCCCGCACAGTGGCCCTTGAAGCTCAAACCCGCGCCAATACCGCCTTGGCTTTCTCCAGCGCCATCCGCGCACGCTGCTCGCCACTCACGCCCTGCTCCAGTAACTGCCGCGTCGGAATCTCCAGGCTCAGCGGTACGGTGGCCGGCAAGCCACGCAACAGGCCGATCAAATCAGCATCGCCATCACCCGGGAAGCGCCGTTCGTTGCGGGCCTGGCGCAGGATCTCGTCCATGTCGTCCGGCACCGGGCCGGCCACGTCGCACAGCTGCGCATAGCGCATGCGCTGCGGTGCCAAGTGGGACAGGTCGTCGAGTGAGGAAGCGGAGCGGTTGAAATGGAAGGCGTCCACCAGAACGCAGCCGTTTGCCCGGTCAGCGTTGGCAACCACACGCATGGCCTGGCGCAGGTCGCGAACGTCGGTCCAGGGCATGAACTCCAGGTGCGGATGGATACCATAGCCCGCCGCCAGGTCGCACAGTGCGGCAAAGCGCTCCGTGAGGCGTGCCTCGTCCGGGTCGTTACCGGCCACCAGCAGTTCGGTCCCGCCCAGCTCGGCACCCACCGCCAGAATGGCTTCGAAATCGGCAACACAGGTTTCGGGCTTGAGGCGCAGGATTTCCAGGTCGAGTACCTTGATGCCGGTATCGCGCAGGCGCACCTGGGTCTGCCGACGCAGGTCAGCATCGGCCACCAGCGGGAAGTGCTGTTCCTCTGCGGTAGCCGGCACCAAACGCAGGCCCACGTGGCTGTAGCCGGCACGGGCAGCGGCCTCCACCATGGCCGGCGGCGAAAGCTCGAGCACCGTCAGCGCGGCAAGGGAAAAAATACGGTCAGTCATGTTCGTTACCTGAAGGCAATTAAAGGTGTGAAGGGGGCTCGCGTCAGGCAATCGTCTCGGGGGCACAGGCCCGGCCGCTTTCGGCTGCCTGGCGGATCGCCTCGACCAGGGCCAGCGTGCGGCCACCATCTGCAGCGTCGGTCAAGGGGGCCTCTTCACCGCGGGCGACGCGAATGAAGTGCTGCAATTGCAAGGTCAACGCTTCACCTGCCGGCGTTTCGGCGCCACTTTGCAGCAAGGGTGTGTGCCAGCCGGAGCCTGCTTCGCCGTACTGCCAGTGCTTGAGCTGCGGAATGCTCAGTGCGCCGTGGCTGCCGGCCAGCAGGTAGCAGGGCTGGCCATCCTGACGCGGGTATATCGGGCTCTCGCCGGACGTCAGCTCCCAGCTCCAGGGGGCAGCCACCGCGTCCGAACCTGTCAGGCTGCCCAGCGCCCCGTTGGCGAACTGCAGCAGCACGGCGGCGCTGTCTTCATTGGCATACCCACGCACATCGTTGCGGGTGAACGCCTGCACCTGCACGACCTCGCCGCACAGGTAGCGCAGCAGGTCGAGGTCGTGAATCAGGTTGGTCAGCAAAAAACCGGCGCCCGGCTCGCGGCGCCAGGGGGTGTCGAAGTAGCTGTCGGGCTTCTGCAACTGCCACAGCGCAGTGACATTGATCAGCCTACCCAGCGCCCCCTCGGCAATCAGGCCGCGCGCGCTGGCGATCAGCGGGTTGTGCCGGCGATGGTGGCCAACCAGCACAGGCACGCCACAGCGCTTGGACGCTTCGACCAACGCACGGACTTCGTCCAGGTGCACGCCCACAGGCTTTTCCACCAGCACCGGCACGCCGGCTGCGATGCAATCGAGCGCGGTGGCCACGTGCAGGTTGTTGGGGTTGGCGACGATCACGGCCTCGGGTTTGACGCTGGCCAGCATCTGCCGGTGATCGGCGTAATAGGCCACCCCGCATTCGGCGGCGAAAGACTCAGCCTGCGGGCCGGGGTCTGCCACCGCGCACAACTGCGCCTGCGGCAGCTGGCGCAGGTGCTGGTAGTGCTGGCGGCCCATGATACCGGCGCCAATCAGGGCGATACGAAGCGGTGCATTCAACGGACTGTCCTCTTGTCATTGTTGTCGGGCATAAATTACGGAACAGTGTTCCAGAATTCATACTCGACAATTTAGAACTCGGGTCCGCTTTACAAAAGCGCCGCCTGCACAGACTGTGCGGTTATCGACCACTAATGAACAGGCGACGCTTTAGGCAAACAGCTCACTGGCCTGGCTGGCCGACGAGAGTTCGCCCACTGCCGCCAATAAAAGGCTAGCCAGTTCAGGCAGGCGCGCTTGCGCCAGCCGGGCACTGGGACCGGCGATGCTCAGCACCCCGATCACCTCGTCAGTGCGTGGGCGCCGCACCACGGCGGCCAACGCTGACGTGCCCACCGCTGAGGTCTGCTCGACCCAGGCATAGCCACGCTCCCGTGCACGCTGTAGGTAGCCCAGCAGTTCATCCGTGGAACGCGGCGCATTCGGGCCGAACTGTGCCGGGTCGGCGATGCCTTGGCGCAAGACCATCTGCAGCGCCTCGTCGTCGCTCAGGCTGGCCAGCCAGGCATGCCCGGAGGCGGTGTAGAACAGCGGGGCATCGCGGCCCATGTCGGGGTCGTAGCGCAAGCCGGAGCGCGCGCCCTGAGACTTGGCGATCCAGGTCTGGCGGCTGCCCTCGATCACGCCCAGGCGCACTAGCTCGCCGCTATCCTGGGCCAGGCGATCAAGAATCGGCTGAATGATGTCGGCGCCACTGCTGGACAGGTAGCGAAAGCCCATCGCCACCAGCTTGGCAGAGAGCTGATAGCGGCTGTTGTCGCGGTTCTGCCGCACGTAGCCCAGGCGGATCAGCTCGGCCAGCATGCGGTGGGTGGCGCTTTTGGGGATCTCCAGGCGCTCGGCCAACGTCTGCAGAGCAAGGCCCTCAGGCTCGCCGGTCAGGCTTTCTACAAGACTGAAGGCGCGTTCGATCTGACTACCAGCCATGGCTAAGGTCCCTGAAAAATGGATGAATTTTGGAAGATGATTCCACAGCCACGGCCATCGGCGCAGCAGGCGGGCGTTGAAGTGTCCGGTTATCGACCAGTTCTGCACGGCCTCACTTGCATCCGGCACCGTCTCACATAAAGAATATGGAATCACGTTCCAATAATAATACCGGAGACCCTGCGATGCCTACCGACACCTTGCAAGCCGAATACGACGTTCTGGTCATTGGCTCAGGCGCAGCCGGCCTGGCCGCAGCGGTAACGGCAGCCTGGCATGGGCAGCGCGTGATGCTGGTAGAGAAAGCGCCGGTGTTTGGCGGTGCCACGGCCTGGTCCGGCGGCTGGGCCTGGGTACCCCGCAACCCGCTGGCCCGCCGCGCCGGCATCGTCGAAGACATCGAACAGCCTCGCACCTACCTGCGTAACGAATTGGGCACGCATTACGATGCTGAACGGGTTGATGCCTTCCTCGAGGCCTGCCCGCACATGGTCGCCTTTTTCGAGAAACACACTGCGCTGCAGTTTGTCGACGGCAACGCCATCCCCGACATGCATGGCGACACACCCGGCGCCGCCACCGGTGGGCACCAAGTGATCGCCGCGCCCTATGATGCCCGCGAGGTCGGCGCGCTGTTGCCCCGCCTGCGCAAGACCCTGCGCGAGACCTCGTTCATGGGCATGCCGATCATGGCCGGCCCTGACCTGGCCGCCTTCCTCAACATGACCCGCTCGCCACGGGCCTTCTTGCATGTGTGCAAGCGCTTTGGCCGCCACCTGTACCACCTCGCCCGCCATGGCCGGGCCATGCACCTGGTCAACGGCGTGGCCCTGGTGGCGCGCCTGGCAAAATCGGCTGAAGACCTGGGCGTGCGGCTGCTGGAATCTGCCCCGGCCAAGCGCCTGCTGATTGAGCACGGCCAAGTGCGCGGCGCCGTGATAGGCACACCGCAGGGTGACCTTACCGTCCGGGCGAAAGCCGTGGTGCTCGCCGCCGGGGGCTTCCCCAACGACAGTGCGCGGCGCCGGCAGCTGTTTGCGCGTGATGCCAGTGGCCATGACAACCTCGCCCTGCCCCCGCAGTCCTGCTCGGGCGATGGCCTGCGCCTTGGCGAATCGGCAGGCGGTGTGGTGGCCACCGACCTGAAATCTTCAGTGGCCTGGGCACCGGTCTCCAAAGTGCCGCACCGCGACGGCAGCGTCGGCCACTTCCCGCACATCATCGAACGCGGCATGCCCGGCGTTATTGGCGTGTTGGCCAGCGGTAAGCGCTTCGTCAACGAGGCGCACGGCTACTACGACTATGTGTCAGCCATGCTCGAGGCGATCCCACCGGGCGAGGAAGCCTGCTCGTGGCTGATCTGCGACCACCGCTTCCTGCGGCGTTACGGCCTCGGTCACGCCCGGCCTGCGCCGTTGCCGGTATGGCCGCACCTGCGCAGTGGCTACCTTAAGCGCGGTGCCAGCATCGAACAATTGGCCCGCGCCTGCGGCATCGACCCTGTCGGCTTGAGTGCCACCGTCGCGGAGTACAACAGCCATGCGCGCCACGGCCAGGACCCGGCTTTCGGCCGCGGCTCCACGCCGTTCAACCGCAAGCAGGGTGACCCGGCGTACAGCGGGCCGAACCCGTGCGTGGCGCCGATCGAACAAGGGCCGTTCTATGCTGTGAAGGTTCAGCCCGGTTGCTTTGGTACCTTTGCCGGCTTGCGCACCGATGGCCATGCGCGGGTACTGGATGAGCAAGGCCAGCCGATTGTCGGGCTTTATGCCGCCGGTACCGACATGGCCAGTGTGTTTGGCGGCTGGTACCCCTCAGGTGGCATCAACCTGGGCCCGGCGCTGACGTTCGGTTACGTGGCCGGGCGGCATATTGCTGGGGCGCAGGCGCCGGAATAAGGCCACCGTTTGGCGGCCACCCGGTAAAAACTGTACAAAAAAATCATCCTGTATAGCTTTGCGGTGAAAGCTAAACTATACCTGTACAAGAAAACTTTTTTGTACAGGAAAGTGAATGCACAGCTACCTGCAAACCTTCGCCGAACGCTTTGCCAGCCTCGATGCGCACACCCTCGACATGCTCGGTGACCTGTACAGCGAGGACGTGACCTTTCGCGACCCCCTGCACCAGATCAGCGGCTTGCCTGCGCTGCGGGGGTACTTCGCGCAGCTGTACGCGAACGTGCAGGAGGTACGCTACACATTCGAGGGTTACGACGAAGTGCAGCCGGGGCACGGGTACCTGCGCTGGACCTTGCATTTTCGCCACCCTCGCCTGGGCAATGGCGCGCTGATCAGCCTGCAAGGCTGCAGCCACCTGCGTTGGCACGAGCGGGTTCACTTTCATCAGGATTACTTCGACGCCGGTGCGCTGCTTTACGAGCACGTCCCGATCATGGGCAGCGCGGTCCGCTGGCTCAAAGGCAGGCTGGCATGAGCCGCTGCTGGGTGACCGGTGCCAGCAGTGGCATGGGCGCGGCGCTGGCCCTGCGCTTGCTGGAGCAGGGGCATCAGGTGGCCTTGGGTGGCCGCCAGGCCGACCGCTTGGCACCCTTAGCGGCGCGGTTTGCGCAGCAGGCCATGCTGGCCATCGGCGATAACGACGAACCGGGCCAGGTCGCCAAGGTCGCCGAGCAGATCGAGCATGCCTGGGGTGCACTCGACCTGGTGATCCTCAACGCGGGCACCTGCGAATACCTGGAGCCGGGTCACTTCGACCCGGCGCTGGTCGAACGGGTGATGCGCACCAACCTGATCGGCACCAGCCACTGCCTTGCCGCTGCCCTGCCCTTGCTGCGCCGTGGCAAGCACCCGCACCTGGTGGTGGTGGGCAGCTCGGTGAGCTGGCTGGCCCTGCCCCGCGCCGGCGCCTATGGCGCGTCCAAGGCGGCCCTGCGTTACCTGGTGGAGTCGTTGCGCATCGACCTGGTCCGCGAGGGCATTGATGTCACCCTCGTCAGCCCTGGCTTCGTCGACACGCCCTTGACCCAGCGCAACGACTTCCCCATGCCACAGCGCTGGAGCGCCGAGCGCGCCGCCGGGCACATCGTCACGCGCTTAGCCAAACGCCCGCTGGAAATCAACTTCCCCGGCGCTTTCACCTGGGTGTTGCGCCTGCTCGGCGCATTGCCGGTGCGCTGGCGTCTGCAGCTAGGCCAACGCCTGGCACGAAACCCACGGGAATAGCACGCCATGCGCATCGCAATCATCGGCAGCGGTATCGCTGGCCTCACCTGTGCCCACTTGCTCTCACGCCAGCATGCGCTGACGGTGTTCGAGGCGGCTGACTGGGTGGGTGGCCACACCCATACCGTCGACGTGAACTGGGGCGGCCAGCAGTATGCGCTGGACACCGGGTTCATCGTCTTCAACGACTGGACTTACCCGCATTTCATTCGCCTGCTCGAACACCTGGGGGTGGCCTCGCGGCCGACCCAGATGAGCTTTGCGGTGCATGACCCCGCCAGTGGCCTGGAGTACAACGGCCATGACCTCGACACCTTGTTCGCCCAACGGCGCAACCTGTTGTCACCTGGGTTCTGGGGCATGCTGCGCGACATCCTGCGCTTCAATCGCCAAGCCCTGGCCGACCTGGACAACCGGCGCATCGAAGAGGACACCACGCTGGGCAGCTACCTGCGCACACACGGCTATGGGCGGCGCTTCATCAACCACTACATCGTGCCCATGGGCTCGGCGATCTGGTCGATGTCACGCGCCGACATGCTGGGCTTTCCGTTGCAGTTTTTCGTGCGTTTTTGCCGCAACCACGGTTTGCTGTCGGTCAACCAGCGCCCGCAATGGCGGGTGATCGAAGGTGGCTCGCGCAGCTACGTGGCACCGTTGTGCCAGCCCTTTGCCGAGCGTATCCGGCGCAACTGCCCCGTGGCCCGGGTGATCCGTGACGCCGACGGCGTGACTGTGATCAGCGCTGCCGGTACCGAGCGCTTCGACAAGGTGGTGTTCGCCTGCCACAGCGACCAGGCCCTGGCCCTGCTGGCAACACCCAGTGCGGACGAGCGTGCGGTGCTGGGTACCCTCACCTACGCCAGCAACGATGTGGTGCTGCACACCGACACTCGCCTGCTACCGCGTCGGCGCAAAGCCTGGGCCAGCTGGAACTATCGGCTGGGCGGCGCCGAGCAGGCACCTGCGGCACTCACCTACAACATGAACATCCTGCAGGGCATCGACGCCCCGGTCACCTTCTGCGTGAGCCTCAACCAGACCGCACAGATTGACCCGGCGCAGGTGCTCGCCCGCTTCAGCTACAGCCACCCGCAGTACAGCCTCGCGGCCTTGGCTGCACAGGCCCGCCAAGGCGAATTGCAGGGCCGCCAGCACAGCTACTACTGCGGTGCCTACTGGGGCAACGGCTTCCATGAAGACGGCGTGCTCAGCGCGTTGAAAGTGGCAGAATACTTCGGAGAGCGCTTGTGAACAGCAGCCTGTGTCATGGTTGGGTCAGCCATCGGCGGCTGACCCCGCGGCACCATGCATTCCGCTACCGGGTCGGCATGTTCTACCTGGACCTGGACGAGCAAAAACACTGGCGCGGCCTGTCGCGCTGGCTCGCGCGCTCGCGGCTAGCGCCCTTGTGCTGGCGGGAAACCGACTACCTGCCCGCACTGACCGCGCGCGGCATACCGTTGGCCCAGGCCGCCCGCCAGCTGGTCGGCCAAGCAACCGGGCACCCCCCCGAAGGCGCGGTGCACCTGCTCACGCAACTGCGCTGCTGGGGGCTGTCGTTCAACCCGGTGAGCGTCTACTTCTGCCATGACCGCGACGGCCACCTGGTGGCGATACTGCTGGAGGTCCGCAATACGCCTTGGCGGCAGCGCCACCACTACGTGCTGCCGGTGCAAAACGGCCAACCCGACGCATTTAGCCTGGCCAAGGCGTTTCATGTATCGCCGTTCATGCCGCTGGACATGGACTACCGCCTGCGCTTCGTGCTCGACGGCCAGCGCGTGCACGTGCACATGGCGAACTGGCGCGAGGGGCACAAGGTATTCGAAGCCCACCTGGCCCTTCGCCGCGAACCGCTGGACCGGCCCGCCTTGCACCGCTACATCCTGAGCTTCCCGTGGATGAGCCTGCGTACGGTGTCTGCCATCTACTGGCAGGCCCTGCGCCTGCTGCTCAAGCGCACCCCTGTCTACAACCACACCGCCAGCCAGGGCGACCTGAGCCTTGGCCACGCCTGTAAGGAACCTGATCATGTCCGACCCCACACTGAGCGTTAGCAAGTCGGCCGGCCTGACGCCGGTGCTTGGCAGCCTGGCCCGGATGGCCGTGCTGGCGCAATTGCGGCGCTTGAGCCAAGGCTCCCTGCGTTTGATTTGCAATGACCAGCACTGGAACTTCGGTGACGCCGGCAGCGCGCTGTATGCCGAAGTCGAGATCGTCGATGACGCCGCCTGGGGCCTGATCGCCGGCAACGGTTCGATCGGTGCTGGGGAGGCTTATATCCATGGCTACTGGCGCACCCCCGACCTGGCGGCGGTAACCCGCCTGTTCGTGGCCAACCTGGACGTGCTGGATGCCCTCGAAGGTGGCCTGGCGCGCTTCGGCCGCCCAGCACTGCGCCTGCTGCATCGCCTAAACCGCAACAGCCGACGCGGTGCGCGGCGCAACATCCTGGCCCACTACGACCTGGGCAATGCGCTGTTCGAACGGCTGCTCGACCCAACCCTGATGTATTCCGCGGCACAGTTCGACAGCCCCGAGCAGAGCTTGGAGCACGCCCAACTGAACAAGCTGGAGCGCATCTGCCAGAAGCTTGAGCTCAAGCCCCACGAGCACCTGCTGGAAATCGGCAGCGGCTGGGGCAGCCTGGCCATCCATGCCGCTACCCACTTCGGCTGCCGCGTGACCACCACGACGCTTTCCGAGGCGCAGTACGCGCACACGCTGCAACGCGTGCAGGCGGCAGGCCTGGAGCAGCGCATCACGGTACTGCGCGAGGACTACCGCGACTTGCAAGGGCGCTTCGACAAGTTGGTGTCGATCGAAATGATCGAAGCCGTCGGCCATCGTTACCTGCCCCTGTACTTTCGCCACTGCGCCGCGCTGCTCAAGGACGACGGCCTGATGCTGTTGCAAGCCATCACCATTCGTGACCAGCGCTATGAAAAGGCCCGGCGTTCGGTGGACTTCATCCAGCGCTATATCTTCCCCGGCGGCGCCCTGCCCTCGCTAAGCGTCCTGCTCGACACCGCCAGCCGCCAGACGGCGCTGAACCTGGTGCACCTGGAGGACTTCGGCACCGACTATGCGCGCACCTTGCGCCATTGGCGCGACAACCTGCGCCATGCGCGCAACGCGTTGATGGAGTTGGGCTATGACGAAACCTTCCAGCGCCTGTGGGAGTTCTACCTGTGTTATTGCCAGGGCGGTTTCGAAGAGCGCGCCATTGGCGTGGCACAGCTGCTATGGGCCGCGCCCCAGGCCCGCCGCGCCCCCCTACCAGGCGCCTGACCAGGCA
>NZ_WJRS01000039.1:0-39996 GCF_028895205.1 Pseudomonas sp. ITEM 17296
CTTGTGTACTTCTTTAAGGCAAATACCTATTGGTTGCGCGCGCAGGCACAGTGACTGTTGAGTCAAGTCAGTGCGGTATTGACGAAGTTATGGCTGACGCATCGTCTGCAGCGATGCCAGAACTTGATGGGTAATGTTGCTTGGCTTCATTCAACCTTGCTGATCCGTTTACCGCGCTGCGCAGCCACCTCCAGCGCCTGCCCATCCCGCTGCTTACCCTGGCGCGCCAGGCCTTCGAGCTGGGGTATCAGCATCCCTTCCGGCAAATGCCGCCAGAACCGCCCCGGCATGTGCAGGCGCAGCGCGTCCGGGTTGAGGCGGGCGGGGTTGAAGGTGTGGCGATAGTAGGTGCGCCACAGCTCGGCGCCGGGGTCGTCGGCATTGCGTGCCCATTGCCGCCACTCGTCAGGGCAGGTGCGCCGGTAGTCGAAGGCCTGGCCGTCGAAGCGGATAGCGTCGGCGGGGGTGGCGATCAACCAGCGTTGCCGGCCCAGGCGGTCGGCGAAATGCGCACTGGCACTGTGCAGGATATCGTGGGCGGGTTCGTAGTAGGCGACCAGGTCCAGTTGCAGCTGCTGCGCCAACGCTTCGGGTAGCGGCACGAAGCGTACAAAGGCATGCAGGTGATGGGCTTCACGGCTGACCTGTTTGATGCGCCGTTGCAATTCGCTGCCCAGGCGATCGCCGGCCAGCATCGCGGTGCGGTCACCATGGGCCACGCGCCAGAGCACTTCGTACAGCAGGTTCCAGCGTTGCTCGCCGCGGTAGCAGGCTGCCTGCTCCAGCTGACTCAGTAGCGCTGCCGGCACTTTGCCGCGAAACGGGCCTGGGCCTTGGGGCAGCGGTGCAGGGATGGCCAGCAGATCATCGATCGGGCCTTGTGACCAGGTGACGTCGGCTGGGTCAATGCCATGGCCCAGCAGCGTTCGGGCTTGGTCACGCCAGGTGGCGAAGCTGTCATTGCAGTCGAGCGCGATCATCCCCATAACCCCATTTGCACCGGTGCCTGGGGTTCGCGCAGGCGTTCGCGCAGCAGGCCGCTGCGCAGCTCGGCCTGGGCCGGGCGGTAGTCACTGGTGACGATGAATGGGCGCGCTTTGTCCAGCACGCAGCGCAATTGAATCAGGTCGTCGTAGCGGATGCGCC
The DNA here is from genome assembly GCF_028895205.1 of Pseudomonas sp. ITEM 17296. Taxonomy (NCBI): domain Bacteria; kingdom Pseudomonadati; phylum Pseudomonadota; class Gammaproteobacteria; order Pseudomonadales; family Pseudomonadaceae; genus Pseudomonas; species Pseudomonas sp. ITEM 17296. Next base: position 1,147 of record NZ_WJRS01000039.1, read on the forward strand.
GCTCTCGTCGCAGCGCTACCAAACGCTGCACGCTGCGCAGGCCGATGCCCGGGATGCGTGCCAGCAGGGCTGGCTCGGCGCGGTTCACATCCAGCGGGAAGACCTCACGGTTGGCCAGCGCCCACGCAAGCTTCGGGTCGATGTCCAGTGCCAGGTTGCCGCTTTGCGCCAGCAGTTCGCCGGCCTTGTAGCCATAGCCACGCAGCAGGAAGTCGGCTTGGTACAGGCGGTGTTCCCGCAGCAGCGGCGGCGCTGCCAGGGGCACACTGTCGGGGCTGTCGGGGATCGGGCTGAAAGCCGAGTAGTACACGCGCTTGAGGCCGTAGCCCTGGTACAAGGACTCGGCATTGCGCAGCAGGGTGCTGTCGTCGGTGGCGTCTGCGCCGACGATGACCTGGGTGCTTTGCCCGGCCGGGGTAAAGCGCGGCGCCTTGGGTTCGTTGGCCACCGCTTGCTGGCCGTGGTGAATGACCGCCATGGCCTGGCGGATGGTGTGCGCGTGTTTCTCAGGGGCCAGGCGCTTGAGGCTGGCGTCGGTCGGTAACTCGATGTTGACGCTCAGGCGGTCGGCCAGGCGCCCGGCTTCTTCGATCAGCAGCGGGTCGGCATCGGGGATGGTCTTGAGGTGGATGTAGCCGCGGAAGTTGTGCTCCTCGCGCAGCAGGCGTGCCACGCGGATCAATTGCTCCATGGTGTAGTCGGCCGAGCGGATGATGCCCGAACTGAGAAACAGGCCGCTGATGCAGTTGCGCCGGTAGAAGTCGAGGGTCAGGCGCACCACCTCTTCTGGGGTAAAGCGCGCCCGCGGCACGTTGCTGGAGCGCCGGTTGACGCAGTACTGGCAATCGTAGAGGCAGAAGTTGGTCAGCAACACCTTGAGCAGCGATACGCAGCGCCCGTCCGGGGTATAGCTGTGGCAAATGCCCATGCCATCGGTGGCACCCAGGCCTTCGCTGCCGCGCGAACTACGCTTGGGCGCACCGCTGCTGGCGCAGGAAGCATCGTACTTGGCGGCGTCGGCAAGAATGCCGAGTTTGGCGATGAGTTGCATGGCGGCTGACTCGAAATACTGAATATTCATACAGTATTTTGAGAATGCCCTGATTGCAAGCCCCATCGATGAAGGCCGTGTATCAATGCCCGAGTAAATCCGTCAGCTAAGCTTGTGCTGGACTTACGGACAGCAACGAGGCGCGCGGGAGAGGACATGAAAATCACGATCGAAGCGAAGCGGGCGCTGGCCGGCCTGGCGCTGGCCATGGGGTTGGGCGCAGTCATGCTCAACGCCCAGGCCGCAGAAACCAAAAAGGTCGATGTACTGCTGGTGGGCGGCGGCATCATGAGTTCGACCCTGGCTATCTGGCTCAACGAGCTGGAGCCCGGCTGGTCGATGGAGATGGTCGAGCGCCTGGACAAGGTGGCCGAAGAAAGCTCCAACGGTTGGAACAACGCCGGTACCGGCCACTCGGCCTTGGCCGAGCTGAACTACACGCCAGAAAAAGATGGCAAGATCGACATCAGTAAGGCCGTGGAGATCAACGAGTCATTCCAGATCACCCGTCAATTCCTTGCTTGGCAGGTCAAGCAGGGCGTGTTGAAGAACCCCCATTCCTTTATCAACACCACGCCGCACATGAGCTTCGTCTGGGGCGACGACAACATTCGCTTCCTGAAGAAGCGTTATGAGGCGTTGCAAGCCAGCCCGCTGTTCAAGCCCATGCAGTATTCCGAAGACCACGAACAGATCCGCAAATGGGTGCCCTTGATGATGGAGGGCCGCGACCCCAATCAGAAATTGGCCGTGACCTGGACGCCGATCGGTACCGACGTCAACTTTGGCGAGATCACTCGGCAGTATGTGGGATACCTGCAGACTCGGCCTAACTTCGACCTCAAGCTGTCGAGCGAGGTACAGGACATCACCCGCAACGCCGACGGCTCATGGCATGTCGAGTACAAAAACCTGAAAGATGGCAGCCAGGCTGCCACCGATGCCAAGTTCTTGTTCATCGGTGCCGGCGGCGCGGCGCTGCCCCTGTTGCAGAAGTCCGGCATCGATGAAGCCAAGGACTATGCCGGCTTCCCGGTCGGTGGTTCGTTCCTGGTCACCGATAACCCGGCCATTGCCCAGCGCCACATGGCCAAGGCCTATGGCATTGCGGCAACCGGCGCGCCGCCGATGTCGGTACCGCACCTGGACACCCGGGTCCTCGATGGCAAGCGCATGATCCTGTTCGGGCCGTTTGCTACCTTCTCGACCAAGTTCCTCAAGCAGGGCTCGTTGCTCGACCTGTTCGCCAGCGCCAGTGTTCACAACGCCTGGCCGATGGTGAGGGTAGGGGTACGTGAGTTCGATCTGGTGCAATACCTGGTCGGTCAGGTTTTGCAGTCGGACGATGACCGCTTCGAAGCGCTGCGCACCTACTTCCCCGAGGCCAAGAAGGAAGACTGGCGCCTGTGGCAAGCCGGCCAGCGGGTGCAGATCATCAAGAAGGACGAGGCCCAGGGTGGGGTGCTCAAGCTGGGTACCGAAGTGGTCACGTCCAAGGACGGCAGCATCGCCGGCCTGCTTGGGGCCTCACCGGGTGCCTCGACCGCGCCGCCGATCATGCTGGATGTGTTGAACAAGGTGTTCAAGGACAAGGTGGCCTCGCCGCAGTGGCAAGCGAAGATCAAGCAGATCGTGCCGTCTTACGGCATTCGCCTGAACGAGCACCCGGACAGGGTGCAGCAGGAGTGGACGTATACCAATGAGGTGCTGCAGCTGAATCCGCCGTCGGGTGGTGAAGCGCCGTAAAAGTTCGAGGTTGGTGTTATTGGGGCAATCACTGTTGCTGGCTTGCGCGGCTGCTTCTCCAGAGCCGCGCAGTCAGGTTCAGCCAAGCGAGCACTTGCGGCGCTTGCCTGAGGCACCCGCGTAGACAGATCCCTCGACCTTGGTGAACGCTTCTACTGCGTCCCCATTCAGCAAACTCTCGTACTGCGCCGACTGCCGCAAGCGCGTCAGTTTTGCGTCAGCAATTGCCCTGAAATGCGCTACAGATGCGCTGAAATCGCTGCTTTTAGTCGACATCATGTATTTCCTCATGGTTGAAGGCAGCATAATCACCACGTAGGTCATAGGCAAGCCCGATACCTTTTACCTGCCGGAAACCATTCTGTTGATAGGCGATACGCGCTTCAGGGAGTGGGTCTTTCACTACAACCCATTTCAACCCGAGCATAAGGGCGTAGAAGCGGACGCCGCTCATGCACAAGGGCGCTATGTAGCCTCGTGTCACCAGGTAATTGTCTGGGTTACGCTGAAGGTAAAGCACCATGATCTTTTCCTTGCTGCCTTGTGGTGAAGCCCAACAAAGGCCAGCAAGTGCATTGCCATGCCATATGGCAATGTCCAGCGCGCGTGCATGAGCACGTCGGCGCTTCCATTGCAACACACGATCCCAGCCGAAGTCATGTGGGTTGGGATGCCAGCGCTCATGGGCCTCTATAGCCTTATGATCAATTTCCTCGACCATTAACCGGTTATCCAGGTTGAGGGTTTTGTTCCGGGTTTCCAGTACTATTTGACCTCGAGCAGCCTGCTTGAAGCCAATCAGTGCTGCCAGTTCTATATCGTCCATCTGCAATCACATCACCAGCCGTCGTCAGGTGTTTGATGCTATTGCTAACGGTCACCAGAAGTAGCCGATAACCTCCTTCTTGTTTTCCCGGGTAGACGTAGTCCAAAACCGCCTCTGCTTAGTTCTTGGCATCTAAACTTACAAACAGCCCGTCGCAGCTGGTGGTGCGGCGCGCCTTTCAAATCATTCGACCACCGCCCTCTCGGACCCGGACTTCCCTCGTCGACGGTGGCCTTCTTGCAGAGGAGGGCAGGTCATGGACGAGGCACGGCTTCACGAATTCATGGGCAAGCTGGTGGGTGACATGGGCGCTGCGGCGACCCTGGCCAATGTCATTCTGGGCGACGAGCTCGGGCTGTACCGGGCGATGGCCGACAGCCTGCCGACCACCCCCGACGCGCTGGCGGCCAAGACCGGTTGCCACCCGCGCCTGGTGCGCGAATGGCTCAATGCCCAGGCGGCGTCGGGCTACATGGTGCATGACAAGGGCAGTTTCGTGCTGCCCGAAGAACAGGCCATGGCCCTGGCGCTGGAGGATTCGCCGGCCTACATGGCCGGTGGCGCCGCGGTGGTGGCGGCGCTGTTTCACGACAAAGACAAGCTGGTTGCGGCCATGCGTGGCGACGGCGGATTAGCGTGGGGCGACCACCACCCGTGCATGTTCAGCGGCACCGAGCGGTTCTTCCGGCCGGGTTATCGGACGTTTCTGGTGGCCGAGTGGCTGCCGGCGCTGGACGGGGTAGTGGCGAAACTGCAAGCGGGCGCCAAGGTGGCCGATGTGGGCTGTGGCCATGGCGCCTCGACGTTGGTCATGGCCCAGGCGTTTCCTGCATCGACCTTTGTCGGCTACGACTATCACGGGCCATCCATCGCCACCGCCAACCAGCGCGCCGAAGAGGCGGGGTTGGGCGCGCGGGTGCATTTCCAGCAGGCCACCGCTAAGGACTACCCCGGCCACGACCATGACCTGGTGTGTTTCTTCGATTGCCTGCACGACATGGGGGACCCAGTGGGCGCGGCGCGCCATGCCTACCGTGCCTTGAAGGCTGACGGCACGGTGATGCTGGTGGAACCGTATGCCGAAGATTCGCTAGAGGGCAACCTGACGCCGGTTGGGCGCTTGTTCTACGCAGCGTCGACGTTTATCTGCACGCCGAATTCGCTGTCTCAGGAGGTGGGATTGGGGTTGGGTGCCCAGGCCGGGGAGGCACGGCTGCGAGCTGTGTTCGAAGAGGCGGGGTTCACTCGGTTCCGGCGTGCGACGCAGACACCGTTCAACCTGATCCTGGAGGCGCGTAAATAGCCGCTGCCCTTGCCGCAACCGGGCCATTCGGCTTTTACGCATTGTAATGCCGCGCCCTGATCGTCAGAATCGCGCCCGGTTGTCGAGCAAGGGGCTTACGTTGAACGAACAGACACTCTCCATGCGCCTGGAGCGCGTGGCGGCGCATGTGCCACACGGCGCGCGCCTGGCCGATATCGGCTCGGACCACGGTTACTTGCCGGTAGCGTTGATGCTGCGGGGCACTATCGAAGCGGGCGTGGCCGGTGAAGTGGCGCAGACGCCCTTTGCCTCCGCTCAGCGCAATGTGCGCCGCAATGGCTTGGAAGCACGCATCACCATTCGCCTGGCCGATGGGCTAGAGGCGATCGAAATAAACGACCGGATCTCTGCCGTCAGCCTCTGCGGCATGGGCGGCGACACCATGTGCGAAATTCTGGAACGCGGCAAGCATCGCTTGAACGGCACCGAGCGCCTGATCCTGCAACCCAACGGCGGCGAGTGCGCGCTGCGGGGCTGGCTAATGACCAATGGCTATCGCATCGTCAGCGAAGAGTTGCTGCGGGAGAACCGCTTCGACTACGAAATCATCGTCGCCGAACCGTGTGAGGCAGTGGCGTATACCGCCGAAGAACTGTACTTCGGCCCACTGTTGATGCGCGAGAAAAGCCCAGCGTTCATGACCAAATGGCAGCGCATGTTGCGTCAGAAGCAGCAGACGTTGGCCAACTTCGAACGCGCCCGGGATGCAATCCCACAGGAAAAGCGCGACGATTTCGCCCGGCAAATCACCTGGATCAACCAGGTATTGGCCTGACTCACTGCTGCGAGCAGTTGCCCATTTCCCGGTAGTTGATTTCGCGGGTGTGGCCTTGATGGTCGACATAGACCATGTGCGCGGTGCCAACCTGGCAATCGGCTGCATTGCTGGCTGGGGTGATGGAGATGACTTTGGCCACATCCAGCGGCATGCCGTATTCGTAGTTGCTGTTGGCAACAGGCTGGTTAGAGCCCGCGTCAGCCAAGGCGCCGAACGAGGCGAGGGCAGCGGTAACGGCAAGCACAGCGATCGAACGTTTCATGGCAGGTTCCTTTTTCAATGTTTTACCAATGATGTATTCATTGGTGATCCACAATAAATGGGCTAACCCGTGATAGATTCCTGCCTTGAACGTAAGAATAAGATTGAACAAGGAGCCCATCCCTCATGGACATGCTGCATGCCATGCGTACCTTCACCCGGGTGGTGGAGTGCGGCAGCTTTGCGGCGGCTGCCAATGCCCTGGATATTTCAGCGGCGCAGGTGTCGCGCATCGTTGCTGAGCTTGAGAACCAGCTACAGACCCGTCTGCTGCACCGCACCACGCGCCGTTTGCGCATGAGCGAAGCGGGCGAGCGTTTTCTTGAGCGCGCCCGGCAAATCATGTTGTTGACCGAAGAAGCCGTGGGCGAAGCGCGCGGCGCGCACCTCACGCCCCGTGGCCGCTTGCGCCTGCATTGCCCGCACGGCCTGGGCCTGCTGCTGATGCCGCTGGTGGCGGGCTACAACGCGCTGTGCCCGGAGGTGGTGGTCGAATTGACCCTGTCCCAACGCAACCCTGACCCGCTGGCTGAAGGGCATGACGTGGTGATCACCGTGGACGGGGCCTTGCCGGACTCGCAATTGATCGCAGTGCCCTTGGGCTACATCTTCAGCATCCCCTGTGCCGCGCCCAGCTACCTGGAAACCTTTGGGGTACCCGAGAGGCCGGAAGACCTGCATGATCATCGTTGCCTGCGCATGGCGTATCCGATGTATGAAGGCGACTGGGTATTCCCGCAAGGCGTCGATCAGTGCGTGATTGCGCCGCGAGACAGCTTCCTGACCAACGTAGCCGACGCCATGCTGCTGGCCAGCGAGTTGGGCATGGGCATCGGGCTGTTGCCGTTCTATACCGCCAGCCAGGCCATCGAGCAGGGGCGTTTGCGCCGGCTGCTGGCCCCGTATCGCCTGCGCGAGTGTGCGCTGTACGCGATCTACCCGTCGCGGCACTACTTGGATGCCAAGGTGCGTACCTGGATCGACTACCTCAAGGAACAGCTACCGGCGCTGTTCGAGGCCCATGCGCGGATAGTGGATGATGAGCGGTATTGGCGCTGAATCGGGCTGATTTAGCTGGAACCTGTGGGCTGGCTTGCCGGCGCCCACAGGTTTGGCGACCCGCTACAGCGGATAGTGCTTGAGCTCCCGGGCAATCAGCATCCGCTGGATCTCGCTCGAGCCTTCGTAGATCTGCGTGATCCGTGCGTCGCGGTAATAGCGTTCCACCGGGTAATCCTCCAGGTAGCCATAGCCACCATGCACCTGGATGGCCATGGAACATACCCGCTCGGCCATTTCCGACGCGAACAGCTTGGCCTGCGAAGCCTCCGACAGGCACGGCTTGCCGGCGCTGCGCAAGCGGGCCGCATGCAGGATCAGCAGGCGTGCGGCATTCACCTGTACCTGCATGTCGGCCAGCAGGTTGGCGATGCTCTGGTGTTCGTTGATCGGCTTGCCGAACTGCACCCGATCACGGGAGTAGACCAGCGCGGCTTCGAACGCGGCGCGGGCGATACCCAATGCCTGCGCGGCAATGCCGATACGCCCACCTTCGAGGTTGGACAAGGCGATGGCCAGGCCCTTGCCGCGCTCACCGAGCATATTGGCAGCCGGGATGCGGCAGTTGTCGAAGGTCACCGCGCAGGTATCCGAGGCGCGGATGCCCATCTTGTGCTCGCTGCGGTCAACCTTGAAGCCAGGGTTGTCAGTGGGTACCAGGAAGGCCGACAGGCCTTTCTTGCCCAGTTCCGGGTCGGTCACCGCGAAGACGATCGCCAGGCCCGCTCGGCGAGCATTGCTGACAAACTGCTTGGACCCGTTGATTACCCATTCGCCCTCCACGCGTTCGGCGCGGGTGCGCAGGTTGTGCGCCTCGGAGCCGGCCTGGGGTTCGGTCAGGCAGAAGCAGCCAATCACCTCGCCCGTGGCCAGGCGTGGCAACCAAGCCTGTTGCTGTTCGGCTGTGCCATAAGCCAGCAACGGGCCGCAGCCCACCGAGTTGTGGATGCTCATCATCGCCCCGGTGGCGCCGCAGCCAGCGGCGATTTCTTCCACGGCCAGGGCGTAGGCGACGTAATCGGTGTAGCTGCCGCCGAAGGCTTCAGGCACCACCATGCCGAGCAGCCCCAGCTCGCCCATCTTGCGGACCACGCCATCATCGATCCAGCCGGCTTTTTCCCAGGCATGGGCATGGGGCGCGATTTCGCCACGGGAAAAGTCCCGGGCCATGTCGCGGATCATGATCTGCTCTTCGCTCAGTTCCAGGTCTTGCATCTGTGTACTCCCGGGCTCACAGGCCTTCGAAGAATTGGTCGACCCGCTGGCGCTCGAGCTCGGCCAGGGTGGGCGGGTTCCAGCGGGGCTGCTTGTCCTTGTCGATGATCAGGGCACGCACGCCCTCGATGATGTCGCCGTACTGGAACCACTGGCGGTCCAGGTGCAGCTCCATGGCAAAGCACGCCTCAAGTGCCAGGTGGCGACCGCGGCGCAGCATTTCCAGCGTAACCGCCATGGCCAGTGGCGAGCGGCTTTCCAGCTGATCGGCGGTTGCCAGGGCCCATGGGTGGCTGTCGCCGATGCTGACGGTGCGCAGTTGCTCGATGATCGCTGGCAGGTCGGGGAGGGCAAAAAAGTGGTCGATGACCGGGCGCAGCTTCTCCAGCGGCGCGTCATCCAGCACCTGAGTGCCGAGCTTGGCCAGCAGGCCTTGCAGGTCCTTGAGCGGGTGGTCGCCAAAGGTCAGGCGGTCCAGGCCCTGGTCGAGTGCGGTGAGTTTATCGCAGGGCACATGCCAGTCGGCGAGCCCGCAATACAGCGCGTCGGCGGCCTGGATCTGGGTGCCAGTGACACCGAGGTAAGTGCCCAGCTCGCCAGGGAGGCGTGAGAGGAAATAGCTGCCGCCCACATCCGGGAAATAGCCGATGCCGACTTCCGGCATGCCCAGCCGGCTGCGTTCGGTCACCACCCGCAGGTCACAGCCTTGAGCCAGGCCCATGCCGCCGCCGAGGGTGAAGCCGTCCATCAGCACCAGCACCGGTTTGCGGTAATGATGGATGCACAGGTCGAGCGCGTATTCCTCGACGAAAAAGTCTTCATGCAGGCGTTCTGCGTTTTTGTAGCTGTCGTGCAGCGAGCGGATATCGCCACCAGCGCAAAACCCTTTAGGGCCCGCACCACGCAGTACCACTGCGCGCACCTGTGGGTCGTCTGCCCATTGCTCGAAGTGCTGGCGCAGGCTGCGCACCATATCCAGGGTCAGGGCATTGAGGCCGGCGGGGCGGTTCAGGGTCAGGTGGCCAATCTGGTTGCGGACTTCAGCCAAGACATGATCCGTTGCCGAAGTGTAAGCATGCGCGGTCATCGCGTTCTCCCTGCTTTGTTATTGATTTTCCAAGTGAAGTCTGGAGTTCGCTGGAGGATCACTGGATCCTGTCATGCGAATTTGTCGTGCACAATCGGCAAATCTGCAGGGGTGTTCTGCATTTTTGTCTTGTGTATGGGTTTAGCCTTGCAGCGCCTGGGAGATCGAGCGCCGCCCGCGCGGCGCATCGCGAGCAACGCTCGCTCCTACGTTTGTTTCGGGCCAGTGCGGCCTGTGCCATTTGCGCGCGACCGCCTTGTTGGTCCGACGCAATAGTGCGCCATGCACCAAGACGGTCGCGTGCGTTTGCCCCAGGAATAATTGGCCTGAAACAAACGTAGGAGCGAGCGTTGCTCGCGATGCGCCGCGCGGGCGGCGCTCGATCTGCGCCCCCCCACTAATATCACGCCATACACCCCCAAGCCCACCCCACCCTCAATTCATTAACCTGAGCGTAACGATCACCCGCCCAGCTTGATTGATGCACCCTCACGCCTCGCCCTAAGGTGGCTCCACGACAGCGAACCCGTGGAGTCACCATGACAACAACCAAGAATCCACCGCCGCAATGGTCGCGGCGGCGCGCCGAGAAGCAGCGCCGCCTCGACCGGGTCCGCCACCTCGCCGACGGCGTGGTGCTGCCCACCGCGCATATCGTCGAGGCACTGGAACTGTTACTCGCACCCGGCGACCGGGTGGTGCTGGAAGGCAACAACCAGAAGCAGGCCGATTTTCTCTCCCGCTCACTGGCCAAGGTCGACCCGGCGCGGCTGCACGATTTGCACATGATCATGCCCAGCGTCAGCCGTGCCGAACACCTCGACCTGTTCGAGCGGGGCATCGCCCGCAAGCTCGACTTCTCGTTCGCCGGGCCACAGAGCCTGCGCATCGGGCAACTGCTGGAAGACGGCCTGCTCGAAGTCGGCGCCATCCATACCTACATCGAGCTGTACTCCCGGCTGCTGGTCGACCTCATCCCCAACGTGACCCTGGTCGCGGGCTTCATGGCCGACCGGGATGGCAACCTCTATACCGGCCCCAGCACCGAAGACACCCCGGCCCTGGTCGAACCCGCCGCGTTCAGTGACGGCATCGTCATTGCCCAGGTCAACCAATTGGTGGAGCGAGTCGACGACCTGCCGCGCGTCGATATCCCCGCGTCCTGGGTCGACTTCGTGGTGGTCGCCGACCAGCCGTTCTACATCGAGCCGCTGTTCACCCGCGACCCACGCCACATCAAGCCGGTGCATGTGCTGATGGCGATGATGGCGATCCGTGGCATCTATGAAAAACACCAGGTGCAGTCGCTGAACCATGGCATTGGGTTCAATACCGCAGCCATCGAGCTGATCTTGCCGACCTATGGCGAATCCCTGGGCCTGAAAGGCAAAATTTGCCGTAACTGGACACTCAACCCCCACCCCACGCTGATTCCCGCTATCGAAACGGGTTGGGTCGAGAGCGTGCATTGTTTTGGTACTGAACTGGGCATGGAAGACTACATCGCCCAGCGCCCGGACGTGTTTTTCACCGGCCGCGACGGCTCGCTGCGCTCCAACCGCATGATGTGCCAGCTGGCGGGGCAGTACGCCGTCGACCTGTTTATCGGCGCCACGTTGCAAGTGGATGGCGACGGCCATTCTTCGACCGTGACCCGCGGCCGCCTGGCGGGCTTTGGCGGTGCGCCGAACATGGGCCACGACCCCCGTGGGCGCCGCCACGCGACACCGGCCTGGCTCGACATGACCGTGCCCGAAACAATGCTCGAGCGCGGCCGCAAGCTGGTGGTGCAGATGGTCGAGACCTACCAGGAGGGCGGCAAGCCCACCTTCGTCGAAACCCTCGATGCGGTCGAAGTGGCGAAAAAAGCCGGCATGCCGCTGGCACCGGTGATGATCTACGGCGACGACGTTACCCACTTGCTCACCGAAGAAGGCATCGCTTACCTGTACAAGGCGCGCAGCCTTGAGGAGCGCCAGCAGATGATTGCAGCCGTGGCCGGTGTCACCGCCATTGGCTTGCGGCATGACCCCAAAGACACCCAGCGCCTGCGCCAGCAGGGCCTGGTGGCGTTGCCCGAGGACTTGGGCATTCGCCGAACCGATGCCAGCCGTGAACTGCTGGCTGCGCGCAGCATCGCCGACCTGGTGGAATGGTCCGGTGGCCTGTACAACCCACCCGCACGGTTCAGGAGCTGGTGATGAAAGTACTCGACCTGCAATCGCAAGGGCTGCTTCGCGAGCAAGCTCGCTCCTACAGGTATGTCACGGGCCTTGAAGCCATTGGGGGCTCTGTGGGAGCGGGCTTGCCCGCGAAGAGGGCTGAACAGACAACCGAAATCCCTCTGGCCGACCACCTGGCGGATTTGGCAGTAGAAGCCCTGATCGACGAAGCCGACCTGTCGCCCAAACCGGGCCTGGTAGACCGCCGCAGCAACGGTGCGCACACCGACATGACGCTAGCGTTGATGCATGCGTCGGCGCTGGCCCTGTGGCCGTGCCTGCGGCAGATGGCCGAAGCGGCCGAGGCCATTGGCGGCGTCGGCCAGCCCTTGCGCACTGCGCTAGGCCGCATTGGCCGCGAAGGCGAGGCCGCGATGCTGGCGACCACCGGCGGGGTGAATACCCACCGAGGCGCGATCTGGGCCCTGGGGCTGCTGGTGGCGTCCCGTGCCCTGGGTCCTCACGCTGACCCGTGCGCAGTGGCGGCCCGCGCCGGGCGCATCGCGCTGATCGACGACCCCGGCGCAGCATCGGAAGACAGCCATGGTGCCCAGGTAAGGCGCCGGTATGGCAGCGGCGGTGCCCGTGAGCAGGCGCAACTGGGCTTCCCAGCGGTTATCGCGCATGGCCTGCCACAGCTGCAGCGCAGCCGTGCCTTAGGTGCCAGCGAAACCCACGCGCGGCTCGATACCTTGCTGGCGATCATGGCGGCGCTGGCCGACACCTGCGTGCTTTGGCGCGCCGGGCCACAAGGGCTGGCCACGGTCCAGCAGGGGGCCCGCGCCGTCCTGGACGCCGGTGGCAGCGCCACGCTGGACGGGCGCCGGCAACTGCGCCTTTTGGATGAACACTTGCTGCAACTGAATGCCTCTCCGGGTGGCGCTGCCGATCTGTTGGCGGCCTGCCTGTTCCTCGACAAAGCCGGGAGCCTGTGACATGGAAACCCTGACCTTTCAATTCCCCGCCACCGAACCGGGGCGCGGGCGCACCGTGGTCGGCTGCGTCAGCTCCGGCGACCTGGAAGTGCTGATCGAACCCGGCATCGCCGGCAGCTTGCAGATCCAGGTCGTGACGTCGGTCAACGGCAGCGGCGCGCGCTGGACGCAACTGTTCCAGCGCCTGTTCGAAGGCCGCCAATGGCCAGCGGTGAATATCGACATCCATGATTTTGGCGCCACGCCAGGGGTGGTGCGCCTGCGCCTGGAGCAAGGTTTCGAGGAGATCGCCCATGACTGACACCGAACGTTTGCTGCACAGCCGCAGCCTCGTCGAAATGGGCGCCCGCCAGCGCGCCCGGGCACTACTTGACCCAGGGACGTTCCGCGAGCTGCTGGGCCCCTTCGACCGGCTCATGTCACCTTGGCTGCCGCGCCAGGGCATCGTGCCCCAGGCCGATGATGGCGTGGTCATTGCCAAAGGCCGGCTTAATGGCCGCAATACTGTGGTCGCCGCTATCGAGGGTGGCTTCCAGGGCGGCAGCATGGGCGAGGTGGGCGGGGCGAAGATCGCCGGTGCACTGGAACTGGCCATCGAAGACAACCGCAACGGCACCCCGACCTGCGCCGTGCTGCTGTTGGAAACCGGTGGCGTGCGCCTGCAGGAAGCCAACCTCGGCCTGGCGGCGATCGCCGAGATCCAGGCCGCGATCGTCGAGCTGCGCAGCTACCAGCCGGTGATCGGCGTGATCGCAGGCTCGGTCGGCTGCTTCGGCGGTATGTCCATCGCTGCCGGCCTGTGCAGCCACCTGCTGGTCACCCGTGAGGCGCGCCTGGGCCTCAATGGCCCGCAGGTCATCGAGCAGGAAGCGGGCATCGCCGAATACGACGCCAAGGACCGCCCCTTTATCTGGAGCCTGACCGGTGGCGAGCAGCGCCATGCCAGTGGGCTGGTCGACGGCTACGTGGCCGATGATGCAGATGCAATACGCCAGCAGCTTTTGCACCTGCTCGACACCCCCGGCACAGACCGTGCTCGCCGCCACGCCTGGTACCTCGAGCGGCTCTCGCGCCTCGGCGATGACTGCCCGCAACTGGATGCCGCCGCTGTACGCAGCCTCTACCAAGGAGAAGCCAAATGAACCGAGCCATGAACTGGCTGCCGGGCCTGGCCGGCGGGCAAGTGCTGCCGGGTTACCCCGCGTCGCTGCAGGTGATCGACGGCGAACTGGACAACCGCCTGGCACGCTTCATTGCCGTGGTGCCCGATGCGCACAACCCGTTCCCCCGGGCGCGTGCGGGCGAGGTCGGCTTGCTGGAAGGCTGGGGGCTGGCCAAGGCGGTGAGCGAAGCGGTCGCGGCAGACCGCGACGGCGAGAAGCGGGCCATCGTCGCCGTCATCGATGTGCCCAGCCAGGCCTATGGCCGCCGCGAGGAGGCGCTGGGCATTCACCAGGCGCTGGCCGGTGCGGTGCAGGCGTATGCCGAGGCGCGCTTGGCCGGGCACCCGGTGATTGGGCTGCTGGTCGGCAAGGCGATGTCTGGCGCCTTCCTCGCCCATGGCTATCAAGCCCAGCGCCTGATCGCGCTGGACGACGCTGGGGTGATGGTGCACGCCATGGGCAAGGCCGCTGCCGCGCGCATTACATTGCGCAGCGTCGAAGCGCTGGAGGCCCTGGCCGCCGAAGTACCGCCGATGGCCTATGACCTCGACAGCTATGCCTCGCTGGGCTTGCTGTGGCGACGTCTTGGCGTGGACAACGCCGAGACGCCAAGTGCGGCCGACCTGGCCAAGGTACGTACCTGCTTGGCCGAAGCGGTGCGCGATATCGGCAACTCGACCGACCTGTCATCGCGGCTGGCGGGCGAAAACCGGCGTGCCTCCCGCGAGGTGCGCGAACACTTGCGCCGTCAGTGGCAGGGGGCCTGAGATGAATAGCCCACGCGCGCACGACCTGCTGTGGGGGTTGCCCCTTTGCGCGCTGCCTGAAGATGCCCCGCAGTGGGCGCATCAGGTGGTGGCAAGCGGTCAGCCTGTGGTGGTGCGCCGCGCCGCCTGCGCTGACGGCTGGGTGGCGGTGGGCCTGCGCGGCCTGAGCCGGGATCAGCGGCTGGGCACACAGATGCGCCTGGCCGATATCCAACGCCTGCAAAGCCCTGAGGCCCTGCGCTGGAAAGCACCGAGCCCGTGGCCAGCATTGCAGGCGTTGGCCTCGGTGGCCCCGGTACTCGATACCACCGGGCTGGCCTGGGGGCCGACAGGTGGGGTGGGGTACCAACTCGCCACTGAGACTGGCGTGCTGCACCTGGCCAGTGACCTGGACGTGGTCGTGCGCACGCCGCACCCCCTGGCTCGCGCAAAAGCGCGGGAACTGCTGGACATACTGGACTGCGCGCCATGCCGTATCGATGTGCAATTGGAAACACCGGCAGGTGCCGTCGCCCTGCGTGAGTGGGCCGGTGTTGCCCGGCGCGTACTGCTCAAGTCGCCCCATGGCGCGCGCTTGGTGGTCGACCCCTGGGCAGCCTGGGCGTGTGCGGCATGAGCAGCTTGTTCGCGTTCCCCGGCCAGGGTGCCCAGCAGGTAGGCATGTTGCACCGCTTGCCTGAGGGGGCCGGCCCACTGCTGGAGGAGGCTAGCGATACGCTGGGTCATCAGGTGTTGGGCCTGGACAGCCAGCAGGCATTGCAGAGCACCCGGGCCGTGCAGCTGTGCCTGTTGCTGACCGGGGTGGCCTGGGCGCGCCGACTGCTGCAGCAAAGTCCCGCCCCCGACTATGTGGCAGGGCTGTCGATAGGGGCGTATCCCGCCGCTGTCACGGCCGGTGCGCTGGCGTTCGCCGATGCCGTGCGCCTGGTTGCCCTGCGCGGTGAGTTGATGCAGCGCGCCTATCCGCAGGGGTATGGCATGACCGCGCTGAGTGGCCTGGACCTGGCCAGTGTCGAGCGCTTGCTGGTGGAGGCGGGCGGTGAGGTCTACATCGCCAACCTCAACAGCGAAAACCAGATCGTCATTGCCGGCAGTGAGGCGGCCATGGCTGCGGTGGCCCAACGCGCGCGCAGCCTGGGCCAGGGCGTCGCGCGGCGCCTGGCGGTCAGCGTGCCGTCCCATTGCCCACTGCTCGACGCCCCGGCTGCGGAACTGGCCCAGGCCTTTGCTGCGGTCGAACTGCGAAGGCCCATCATCACCTACCTGAGCGGCAGCAGTGCACGGCCGATCCACGACCCGCAACGCTTGCGCGACGACTTGGCCGGCAACATGGCGCGGGTGGTGGATTGGCGTGCCACGTTGCGCAACGCCTATGAACGCGGGGTGCGCCTGCACCTGGAAATACCACCGGGCAGTGTGCTCAGCGGCCTGGCCCGCCAGGTGTTCGCCAATGGCCGCGTGGTAGCCATCGAGTCCACTCGGCTGGACAGCGTCGACGCCTTAATGCGTCAGGAGGTGGCCGGCAACCGATGACCGTGCTGTGCAACGCGAAGGACAACAACAAGCAACTTCGACAACACCTGAGGACAACAACAATGATTATTTATGGTGTGGCTCTGCTGGCGGTGTGCACGCTTGCCGGCGTTATCGTCGGCGACTTCCTGGGCGTGCTGCTGGGCGTCAAATCCAACGTGGGCGGGGTCGGTATCGCCATGATCCTGCTGATCTGTGCGCGGCTGTACATGCACCGCCATGGCGGTATGAGCAAGGAGTGCGAGTTCGGCGTCGGCTTCTGGGGCGCGATGTACATTCCGGTGGTGGTGGCCATGGCGGCCCAGCAGAACGTGGTCACGGCCCTGCACGGCGGGCCGGTGGCGCTGCTGGCGGCCGTCGGCGCGGTATTGGTGTGTGGCGCGACCATCGCGCTGATCAGCCGCAGCCACCGCGGTGAACCCTTGCCCGCACTGGAGCCCACACCCGAAACCCCTGTGCAGGTTGCCCCTGCAGGAGGGCGCTGATCATGTGGCCGATCATTGACAATGCCTTGGAACACAACGGCCTGATCACCGCGTTCGCGGTTGTCGGGGCGATCATGTGGTTGTCGGTACTGATGTCGAAATACCTGACGTTCGGCCGGGTGCACGGCTCGGCGATTGCCATCGTCATTGGGCTGGTGCTGGCCTGGGTTGGCGGTACCGTGACTGGCGGGCAAAAGGGCCTGGCGGACATGGCACTGTTCTCTGGCATCGGCCTGATGGGTGGGGCGATGCTGCGCGACTTCGCCATCGTCGCCACGGCCTTCGAAGTGCAGGCCACCGAGGCGCGCAAGGCCGGGATGATTGGCGCCGTTGCGTTGCTGCTGGGCACGGTGCTGCCGTTTATCGTCGGTGCGGCCGTGGCCTATGCCTTCGGCTATCGCGATGCCGTAAGCATGACCACCATTGGCGCGGGCGCGGTGACCTATATCGTCGGGCCGGTGACTGGGGCGGCGCTGGGTGCGAGCTCGGACGTGATGGCCTTGTCGATAGCCACCGGGTTGATCAAGGCCATCCTGGTGATGGTGTTCACCCCGGTGTCGGCCCGCCTGCTGGCCTTGGACAACCCGCGTTCGGCCATGGTGTTCGGTGGTTTGGCGGGGACGGTGTCGGGGGTGACCGCAGGGTTGGCGGCCACGGACCGGCGGCTGGTGCCGTACGGCGCGCTGACCGCTACCTTCCATACCGGCTTGGGCTGCTTGATGGGCCCTTCGATACTGTATTTCTGCGTGCGCGGCTTGATGGGCTGACCCACCCCTCACGCCCTCTGTGTAGGAGCAGCCTTGCGCTGCGAAGAGGCCCGTACTAGCGGCGACTATCTACGGTGTTGTCACCGGCCTCTTCGCAGCACAAGGCTGCTCCTACCTGCAACTCCATCCCCCGAATCGGGGAAAACCGCTGGGGAATCCTCCCCAATCTGTTTCGGTTAGCGCTGTAACTCACCAAAAAATATAACAATTCTCATCTGGCATATACCTTGCTCAACCTCCACGCAGAGACCCTGTGTTCCGGAGGTGCAGCATGTCGACCCCGCTCAAAGGCCCCGTCCTGTCATCCCTTGTCCTGGCCCTACTCGGCTGGGAAGCGACCAGCGAGGCAGCTGTGCAGTGCCAGCGCACCCTGGTTGCCAATGTGGTCGCACTGGACCAGCCGCTGATGTTCAACCGCCTTGGCGCGCAAAACGCCAATGGCATGATGTTCGCCCTGCGCGAAGATGTCGTGGACGAGCACCAGGTCCCGCTTGGCAAAGGCGGAGCCGCAGTGCCTGGCAAAGTCACCTTGCGCCCGGACAAACGCCCACGGCCAATCGTCTTGCGGGTCGCTGCCGGTGACTGCCTCACCGTCAACCTGACCAACCTGCTGGCCTACCAGGCCAACCCCAACAAGCACGGTATCGACCACGAAGAAAACGAGGCCGAAGGTGAGGAAGAAGAAGGGCCGGAAACCGAGTTCGAGAATGAAGGCGGTGAGCACTTCGTTGCGGATGAGCAAGTCAGCGACCGCCACGTAGGTTTCCAGGTCAACGGCATGCAAGCCGTCAACAGCATTGGCGACATCGCCGCCAACACCGGCCGCAACGGCAACTTCCTGGTGTCGCCGGGCAACACCCGCAGTTACACGCTGTATGCCGAACGCGAAGGGGCCTTCGCCGCCACCAGCCAAGGCGCGACCTTCGGCGGCCAGGGCGGCGCCGGCAACGTCGCCAACGGCTTGTTCGGCCAGGTGGTGGTGGTGCCCAAAGGCGGGCGCACCTTCCGCAACACCTTGACCGAAGAAGAAATGCGCCTGGCCACCACCGGCCGCACCCCCACCGGCCAACCTGTCATCGACTACCAGGCCCGTTACCCGCAGGCCGAGCCCTGGATCACCGAAGGCAAGGCCGGCAAGCCGATCATCGCCATGGTCGATGGCAACGAGATTCTCAACAGCGAGACCGATGCCATCGTCATGGGCCCCAACCCAGACGGCAGCTTCCCCCGTTCGACCTACCCACTGGAGAGCGTCAACAAGCGCAACCCGGCGCTGCCCAACCGGCTGGATGCGTTTCGTGATTTCGCCTCGCAGTTCGCCGACGAAGTGGCCGGCACCCAGGCCTTCCCCGGCTACTGGGCCGACCCGATCATGGGCCACGTGCTGGAGCCGACCCGCGATTCGTTCATGATCAACTACGGCTCGGGCGGCATGGGCGCCGAGGTGGTGGCCAACCGCCTGGGCGTGGGCCCGATGCATGACTGCCTGTCGTGCGCCTATGAGGAGTTCTTCCTCAGCGCCCACACCGTGGGCGATATCGGCACGCTGGTGGACGTGCCGGCCAACGTCGGCCTGGAGAACATCCGCCCCGGCGAAACCCCACCGGCCAATGCCGTGGGCGTCAAGGCCAGCATGGCCCTGTACCCGTCGGAGCCGGCCAACGTCCACCACAGCTACATTGGCGACTTCACCAAGTTCCGTAATACGCACAATGGTCATGAGCAGCACATCTTCCACTTGCACGGCCACCAGTGGCTGTTCAACCCCAACGACGACAACTCTGACTATGTGGACGCCCAAGGCATCGGCCCGGGCATCGGGTACACCTACGAGATCGCCAACGGCGGCTCTGGCAACCGTAACCGCGTAGCGGGCGATGCCATCTATCACTGCCATTTCTACCCGCACTTCGCCCAAGGCATGTGGGCCATGTGGCGGGTGCACGACGTGTTCGAGGAAGGTACCCGGCTGGAGGTCAGTGGCCAGGATGCAAACGGCTTCCACAACACGCCGTTTGCCCTGCGCAGTGGCAAGCCAGCCGTCGGCGCACGGGCATTGCCGGACGGTGAAATCATTGCCGGTACGCCGATCCCCGCCATCGTCCCGCTGCCGGGCAAAGCCATGGCGCCGATGCCGGGCAAGGTGGTCGTGGTGCCTAAGCTTGCAGAGCAGTGGGTGGCCGCAAATGAGCAGGACGATGATGAAGAGGAAGAAGAGGGCGACGATGACCATGGCCACGGGGCAGCTGCGCCCAAGGCTGTCGGCTCCTTGGCCCTGGTCGACCGTAGCGAAACCAACCGCAACGCCGACGGCACCTTGAAAAACCCAGGCTACCCGTTCTGGATCGGTGGCATGGAAAGCAGCGTCGGCCAGCGCCCACCGACCCCGCCGCTGGACATGCTCGACCCTGCGCTTGCCCAGCAACTGAAAAACAGCGGCAATGCCCTGTGGGCCAACCTGGACCCCAACCAGGTCGATGGCTGGGATGGTGGCCTCGGCCGGCACGCGCTGGATGGCATCTCGGCAGGTGGCGAAGCATTGACCACCACCACCAAGCTGGATTTCTCCAAGGTGGTGCACAAAGCCAAGCCGATCTACCTGCCGGAAGAGGGCACCGAAGTCGAACAGGCGGCCATGAAGTTTCACGCCAAGGCTGAGCACCCCAGCTATGCGCTGATGCCGGGCAGCCAGCCGGTGGCGCGCAACTTCCGCACCAATGGCGCCTTGCCGACGGCCGGGGCACCGTTCTTTGAGCCGTGCATGGACGACCGCGGCAAGCGCCTTACCCAGACCTCGGGCATAGGCGAGTTCGCCAGCGGTGAAAGCCTGACCGGCATGAGCTTCCGGGGTGCGTCTGCCTTCACCGCCGACCGCCCGCGCATCTACAAAGGCGCCAACATCCAGTTCGATGCGGTCTACAACAAAGTGGGCTACCACTTCCCGCAGGCGCGCATCATTGCCCTCTGGGAAGACGCCTGGCCAGTGATCACCAAGCAGCGCCCACCCGAGCCGCTGGTGATGCGCATGAACACCTTCGATTGCACCATGTACCAGCACACCAACCTGATCCCGTCCATTTATGAGATGGACGACTACCAGGTGCGCACCCCAACCGACGTGATTGGCCAGCACATCCACCTGCCCAAGTGGGACCTCACCGCGGCTGACGGTTCGGCCAACGGCTGGAACTACGAGGACGGCATTCTTTCGCCCGGCAGCGTGGTCGAGCGCGTGCATGCCATTCGCGCCTACAACGGTTGCACCGAAGGCGATAGCCGAGACGGCACCGCCGCCTGCCCAAGCGCCAAGCAGCACCCGTACTTCGGGCGCTTTGGCCGGGCCGACTGGCTGGGCGCGCGTACCGCCATGCAGCGTTGGTTCGCCGACCCTGTGGTCAACGTGCACAACGTCGACCGCGGCCTGGGCACCATCTTCACCCACGACCACCTTGGCCCATCGACCCACCAGCAACTGGGCCTGTACGCCACGGTACTGGCCGAACCTGCCGGCTCCACCTGGTACCACGCCGAAACCGGCGAGCAGCTGTACAACCCGGCTGCGCGCCAGGACGGTGGGCCAACCTCGTGGCAAGCAGTGATCAAGACCGGTGACCACGATGGCGACGGCAAAAACGACAGCTACCGTGAGTTCTTCCTCGAGTACAGCGACTTCCAGCATGCCTATGAAGCCGGCGTGTACGTGGGCGCAGGGCCGGACGGTATTCCCAATGGCCAGTCGTACCCGGCCACGGCCGACAGCTTCCGCTACGCCATCAACCCACCGGTACGGCAGAAAGCCTCGTCGCTGCTCGAATCGGTGGTCGAGTCGCGCGGTGGCCTGAGCCCTGGCTGCCCAAGCCGGCCGTGCCCACAAGCCATTTCGGTGGATGACCCAGGCATGTTCGTCGTCAACTACCGTAACGAACCGCTGGCCCTGCGGGTGTTCGACCCCAACAAAGTGGCCCCGGACGGCAAGCGCGGCATGCAGGCCGATGGCCTGGGCGGTGACCTGAGCTATGCCTTGCAGAGCCGCACCGACCGTGCCATCCCAGCGATGAACATGGCGCCCTCGGCGATCACTTCGGCGGTCGGCCCAACCGGTGGCACCACGGTGTTCCCGCCGCACATCAACACCGCCGGTAGCGAGCCCGGTGACCCGTTCACGCCGCTGCTGCGCACCTACTCGGGTGACAACGTGCGCTTGCGCATGCATGCCGGTGGCCATGAAGAGGAGCACAACGTCACGCTGCACGGCGTCAAGTGGCTGCAGAATGGCTCGGGCTTCGGCAGCAGCTCCAACTCGGGGTGGAAGGCGTCGCAGATGATCGGCATCTCCGAGCAGCTGGGCTTCATGGCGCCGGTGTCGATGATTTCCAGCTCTGCGGCCACCAATGGCGACTACCTGTACTCGCTGGACGCAGCACTGGAAGGCTACTGGAACGGTATCTGGGGCATCATGCGCAACTACACCACCTTGCGCCCGGACCTGTTCCCGCTGTCGAACAACCCGCAGCCGGTGGCCATGCGCAACACCGTGAACTTTGACGGCATCTGCCCAAAAACCACCACCAACGCCAATGGCATTGGTACCCGCGCCACGGTCAAGCGCAGCTACGAGATCGTTGCCGCACTGGCCAACGACATTCTTGAGAACCGCCACGGGGTCAGCATCACCGACCCGGCCGGCGTCGGCCAGCATGTCGGTGGGCCGCTCAAGCCTGGCGGTGGCACGCTGGTGTTCAACAGCCGCAAGACCAGCATCCCGCAGGTGACCGTGGTGGATGAGGAGGACGGCACCACCTTCACCGTTGGCGGCCACAGCGCACCACTGCACGACCCGACCGCGGTGCTGTATGTGCGCAAGGCAGACCTGGACGCGACCACCGGCAAGCTTAAACCCGGCGTGCCGGTAGAGCCCCTGGTGCTGCGCGCCAACGCTGGCGACTGCATCAGCATCACCCTGGAAAACCGCCTGCCGCTGGTGATGCCAGATCTGCCAAGCACGGCCGTGATGCAGAACGTGGTCAAGCGTGACCGTAACGGCAGCGAAGGCTCCACGGCGTTCAACAACAACCTGATGCGGCCATCCAGCCATGTTGGCCTGCACGCGCAGTTGCTGGCCTACGACATCACCAAGTCCGATGGTGCCAACGTCGGCCTCAACCCGGTGCAGACCGTGCCGCCGCGTGCCGGCACCAGCGGTGCCTACCCGAGCAAGGTGTACCAGTACTACGCCGGGCACCTGGAGCGTGAAGGCAAGCCGGTGCTGCAACTGGGCCGCACGGTGGACAACATCAACACCACGGCGATCGAATTCGGCGGCCTGAACCTGACCCCGTCCGACTTCATCAAGCAACCGCAAAAAGGCCTGGTGGGCGCCATGAGCATCCTGCCGCAAGCCGCCACCTTCACCGAGGACACCGCCAGCCGTGCCCAGGCCACGGTAAAAGTCAGCGGGCAGCCGGACTACCGCGACTTCGTCACGGTGTGGCAGCGCTCGATGAACATGCGCTGGGCAGACGGCCGCCCCGTGGAAGGTATCGCCACGGAAGGCAATGGCGTGCCGGGCGATCCGAAGGACAACGGCAACATGGCCATGAACTACAAAACCGAACCGCTGTGGTTGCGCTTCGGCATGGCGCCGGACGCACCGTTCGGCCACGCCGACGGCAATGGCTTCGCCGATGTGCCAAACGCCCATATGGCCTACAGCAACGCCCTGGTCGGTGGCGACCCGCAGACGCCCGTGCTCTGGGCCAAGCCTGGCCAGCCGGCACGCAGCCATGTGCTGATGCCCAGCGGTGGCAGCCGCGGTATCACCTACCAACTGGACGGGCACCTGTGGCCACTGCACGCCTACCAGGCCGAGAAGAACGACGCCGATGGTTACCCGATGAACCTGCCAGGCATCGGCTCGGTGCGCTTCGGTTTCAACCCAATGTCGATCTACATTGGTGCCCAGGAAAGCGTACTGCCAGCGGCGCACTTCAGCTTCATGCTGCCCAGCGCGGGTGGTGCCAATGCGGTGCCGGGGGACTACCTGTTCCGCGACTATGCCGCCTACGGCAACCTCTCGGGGCTGTGGGGGATTTTGCGGGTCAGCAACGAAGCGCCGCCCGCAACGGCTGCGCCACAATAACGACACGGGAGTGCGAGCATGAACAAGAAGACTCGCCCTGCTTACTTGGGGGTATTGCTGGGAGTGGCACTGATCGGCCTGGGCGTAGCGTATGAGCAGCTCTGGTGCGACCCACGCGAACTGCTGCAGGAGCCTGCCGACCCGCAGGCCCTGCACCGGCTCAGCCGGGACGGGGTGACCGTGGAGTTCGAGGCGCGGCCGCTGGCCGGGGGCGAGCTGCGCGAAGGCGCCTTCGCCAACGTGCGCTTCAAGGTCAGCGACCAGGCCAGCGGCCAGCCGCTGTCGGGCATGGCGCCGGGGGCCTGGATCGACCCGGCCCAGTCGGCACCGGTCGGCGACCGCGACCAAAGCTGCAAGGCCCGCGTGGCGCTGTTTCTCAAAAGCAGCATTGGTGCCCGGCCATTGCTCGACCTCAACAGCTACTTCCTGTTGATGCTGAACAAGGACGCCAGCCTGACGGTGATCGACCCGACGGTTTCGGTGGGGGGCGTCACCAGCACCATGGCCCGTATCGAACTGCCAGGCAGGCCCATGGACTGGGCGGCCACCGGCGACGACAAGCAGGTGTTCGTGTCGATCCCGGAGCGCGGCAAGGTGTCGGTGATCGATACCGAGACCTTCACCCGCGTGGCCGACCTGGATGCCGGCGACCAACCGACGCGGGTGGCGCTGCAACCGGACCAGCATCGGCTGTGGGTGGGCAACAACAGCAGCGACCCGGCCAAGGGCGGGGTAACGGTGATCGACGTGCCCGGGCGCAGCACCCTCAAGTCCTTCGCCACCGGCTCCGGGCACCACGAGATCGCCTTCAGCAGCGACTCGCGCTACGCCTTTGTCAGCAACCGCGACAGCGGCACCCTGAGCATCATCGACATCCCTGAAATGCGCCTGGCCAAGACCCTGGAGGTGGGGCCGCACCCGCTGTCGGTGAGCTACTCGGCGCTGTCCCAGGCGGTTTACGTGGTCGACGGCCAAGAAGGCACGGTGCGGGTCATCGACGCCCGCAGCCATCAACTGCGCCACACCGTCACGGCGGAACAGGGCCTGGGCCCGATGCGTTTTAGCAGCGACGGGCGCTACGGCATCGTGCTCAACACCCTGGAGAACCAAGCCTTGGTGATCGATGCCAGTACCGACACGCTCATCCACCGCATCCCGGTGGCGGCCGAACCCTACCAACTGACCTTCACCAAGGGCTATGCCTACGTCCGCGGCCTGGCCTCGCCCAAGGTCAGCATGATCAACCTGAGCAGCCTTGGGGAAGGGCGTTCGCCGATCGTCCAGGGCTTCGACGCCGGCCCTGCCGCGCCGCGCCAAGCCGGTGATCTGCCGCTGGCACAAGGGTTGTCGGTGTCGCGTGACGACAACTCGGTGTTCGTGGTCAACCCGGTGGACAACACCACCTACTTCTACGCCGAGGGCATGAACGCGCCGATGTCGGGCTACAACAACCGCGGCCACCAGGCCCGCGCGGCCATCGTCGTCGACCGCAGCCTGCGCGAGGTGGCCCCAGGGGTGTACGGCTCGACGGTGAAGCTGCCGGCGGCCGGCAAGTTCGACGTGGCCTTCCTGCTCAACCAGCCGCAAATCATCCACTGCTTCAGCACCGATGTGGGCGAGGCGCCGAATGCCCGCAAGCACAAAGGCGCGCATGCCGAGTTCCTTGGCCTAGAGCAGCCTTTGCCGCAGCACAGCGCCTTCACCGCACGGGTGCGCATCGTCGGCGACGACGGTGAACCGCGCCTGGGCCTGAACGACCTGAGCCTGCGCTACTTCCTGGCGCCGTCGTCGATGCCGCGCAACCTGCGCCTCGAAGAAGTGGGCGAGGGCGTCTACCAAGCGGCCTTGACCCTGCCCGAAGCCGGCGCCTGGTACCTGCATGTGCAGTCACCGTCGCTGGGCCGCAAGTTTGCCGAAGAGAATTACACCAGCCTGCGTGTCCTGCCGGCCTCGGCCTCCACGGCGTCCCAAGAGGACGCTTCCCAGATGCAAACCAGGAGTGTGCGATGAACGCCAAGCATGCTTTTACACGGCTGGGCCTGAGCCTGGCGCTGCCCCTGTTGTTGTCCAGCAACCTGGCCCTGGCCCATGCCGGGCATGACCACAGCGGCCATGCCGAGCAACCGCCCGCCGCGCGACAGGAGAAAGCCAGTGTGCGCTTTGCCGATGTCTCGCTGCTGGACCAGGACGGGATGCCTGTGCGCCTGGAGAAGGACCTGGTCGGCGATCACCTGGTGGTGATGGGTTTCATCTACACCAGTTGCACCACGGTGTGCCCGGTGGTGTCGTCGATCATGGGCAAGGTCCAGCAGCAGTTGGGCGGCCGTGTGGGCGAGGAAATCCACCTGGTGTCGATCAGCGTCGACCCCCAGCGCGATGATTCCAAGCGCTTGCAGAGCTACGCCAAGGCCTTCCAGAAAGGGCCGGGTTGGAGCTGGCTGACCGGTACGTCGTACGCCATCACCGAAACCCTCAAAGGCCTGGGTAGCTTCAGTGCCGACCTCAGCCAGCACCCGCCGCTGATTCTGGTGGGCGATGGCCGCAGCGGCCACTGGACCCGCTACTACGGCTTCACCGACCCGGCGGTACTGGTCGCGGAAATCAACCGCCTCAGCGCACGCCGGGTGCATGCCAAGAGCACGGCCATCGCCGAACACCATGCCGACCACACCGGCGACCATAACGAGGTGCAACCATGAGCCATCTGATCTCACGCCGCGCCGGTATGCGCGGTCTCGACTGGCTGGTACTGGGCGGTTGCCTGTGGATTCTTGCCTCGGTCGCATTGGCCCACGAAGGCCATGCCCAGCAGGCGCCCGAGCCACAGGCAGCGCCCCAGGCGATGACCAGCGGCGGCGGCACCCGCGATGCCCAGACCTGGTTCACCGACACCGTGCTCAAGGACCAGAATGGCCGCGACCTGCGCTTCTACAGCGATGTGCTCAAGGACAAGGTGGTGATGCTTAACGTCATCTTCACCCACTGCACCGACGCCTGCCCGTTGATCACCCGCAAGCTGCGGGAGGTACGCGAGGCCATGGGGCCGGCGTTGGCCGGGCAGGTGACGTTCGTCTCGATCAGCAGCGACCCGCTCAACGACACCCCGGCGGCGCTCAAGGCCTTTGCCGAGAAGCAGGGCGTGGACGGCCCCAACTGGCTGTTCCTGACTGGCGACAAGGCCAGTGTCGACCTGGTTCTGGGCCGCATCGGCCAGTTCCTGCCCAGCCCCGAACAGCATTCCACGCAGCTGATTGCCGGTGACGTGGCAGGCAAGCGCTGGAGCAAGATCCGCCCCGATGCGCCCCCAATGGCGATCGCGCAGCGCATGCAGCTGCTGGCCCAACCGCTGGCGGGGCGGTGACATCATGAACCTTGCGCTGGCCAATGCCGTTGTAGGAGCGGCCTTGCGTCGCGAAAGGGCTGCGCAGCGGCCCCAGATTTCGGTGTCGATGCAGAGACTGCTGGGGCTGCTGCGCAGCCCTTTCGCGACGCAAGGCCGCTCCTACAAAAGCCTGGTATGCGTGCTAGGGCTCACTCTGTGCGGCTCCACCTTCGCCCTCGACCTCACCGAGCACGAACAAGCGGGCAAACGCCTGTACCGCGAAGGCCAGTCGAGCAGCGACGCACAATTGCTGGCACGCGTCGGCTCCAGCGACATGAGCGTCCCTGCCAGCGTCTTACCCTGTGCAAGCTGCCACGGCGCCGACGGCCGCGGCCGCGCCGAAGGCGGTGTTCGCCCGCCGAGCCTCGACTGGCAACGCCTGGCCCTGGGCCAGGGCGAGCGGCAGACCAATGGCCGCAGTTACCCGCGTTACACCGACGCCAGCCTGGCCAGGGCGATCCAGCAGGGGGTGGACCCTGCCGGCAATCGCCTGGACGCCGCCATGCCGCGTTTCGATTTGACCCTGGCCGACCAGCGCAACCTCACCGCCTACCTCAAACGCCTGGCCGATGAGCGCGACCCGGGCGTGGAGGAGGGCGTGCTGCGCCTGGGCACCTTGCTGCCGGGCTCCGGGCCGCTGGCCGAAGCAGGGCACGTGGTGCGCGCAGTACTGGAAGACGGCCTGGCGCAACTCAACCAGCAAGGCGGTGTGCACGGGCGGCGCCTGGAACTGGTGGTGCTCGACCCAGGCAGCGACGCCGACAGCGCCGAGCAGGCCCTTCGCCAATTGCTGGACAAGGAGCAGGTGTTCAGCCTGATTACCCCGCTGGCACCTATGCTCGATCAGCGACTGACCGCGGTGTTGGCGCAGCAGAACGTGCCGCTGATCGGCAGCACCCCGCGCAGTGGCGGCAGTGCGCAAATCTTCGACCCGCTGCCGGGCTTGCCTGCGCAACTGCTGAGCCTGGCCGGCCACGCCCGTGACGCGTTGGGCCTCGCCCCAGATGGCTTGCGTGTGGTGTATGCCGGTGACGAGCAAGCGCCGCTGGCCGAGCAGGTGCGTGAACAGCTTGTGCAGCAAGGCTGGGCCCCCGGCGCCCTGCAGCCCTTCGATGGCCAGGCGGTGGACGGCCAGGGCATCGTCTTCGTTGGCCGCGCCCAGGCCTTTGCCGAATTGGCTGCCGCGTTGCAGGCGGCAGGCCGCCAGCCATACCTGTTTGCAGCGTCCAGCCAGGTGGTCGGGGCCGTGGCGAACTTACCTGCGCAGTGGTCGCAACGCGTCTACCTTGCCTACCCATTCGTGCCCGAAGACTGGACCGAGCAAGGCCTGGCGACCCTCGCCGGCCTGCAACAACGCCAGGGCCTGGACCCGCGTCAGGCGTCCTTGCAGGTCAACACCCTGTGCGCCCTGCGCTTGCTGACAGAGGCCCTTAAACAGATCGGCCGAGATGCCAGCCGCGAGCAACTGATCACGGCCCTGGAGGGCCTGCACGACGTCACTACCGGCCTCACGCCAGCGCTGGGCTTCGGCCCCGGTCGCCGGCAGGGCATGGCCGGTGCCCACGTGGTGGCGGTGGCCTTGCCCGGGCCGCGCTTCACCTCGGTCACCCCGTACCGGCCAGTGCCGGACACCCCTTGAGCGGAGGTTGCCATGCGTACCCTATTGCTGTGCCTGTTGCTGCTGGTCGCCAAGGCGAGTTGGGCCGATGTGCCGGCCGCGCGGGTGAACGGTGTCGAGATCAATGTGATGCGCCTTGAGCGCTACTTCACGGAATACCTCGAAGCCCAGGGCCGCGCGGTGGCCAGCATCCGCAACCCGACCCTGTACAAGCGCCTGCGCGACCAGGCCTTGGACGAGCTGATCGACAAGGAGCTGCTGTGGCAGGAGGCCCAACGCCAGGGCATCGGCATCAGTGATGAACAGGTGTCTGCCCAGGTTGGTGAAGTGGAGGCGGCGTTTGGCAGCCCGACAGTGTTTGAACGGCGTCTGGCGCAGGCAGGCTTCGATAGGGCAGAGTACGCTGATTACACCCGCCGCGAGCTGGCTGCCCAGCGGGTGTATGCCCAGCTCAGCGCGGTCGACGCGCCTAGCCAGGCCGAGGTGGAGGCCTTCTACATGGCCAATCGACAAAGACTGCAAGGAGCGCAGAACCAAAGTGATAACCCTTCTGTCATACGTGAACAGGGCCTGGTCTTGGCCAGGGCCTCGCTCATCGGGCAATTGCAGGTGCAAGCGCGGCAAGCTGTGCGCCAACGTTTGCGCGAATCCGCTAAAGTGGAAATCGCCGACTGAAGGCCCCGATGGCGTTTCCCCAAAGCTGGGGAATAACGACTTGGCAAAGTGCCATCAGGTCCCCCGGATGTGGGGAACCGGGCGAGTTCGCCTGCTCGCTGCGCCTGGGGTGTTTTCGGGCACCCTTGCCAGATCAACGACTTACAGTGGTGCAGCATGACTATTCACGCCTGGCACGAAGCCTGCTCAAGCCTTACCAAGGCCGCACTTCGCAGACCGGGAAACCGGGCAGTATTTGGGAGTCGACCTTGGTGAACAGAGTATTGGTAGTCGATGACGAACAGACTCTTGCGCAGAACCTGCAGGCGTATTTGCAGGCGCAAGGCCTGGAAGTTCATGTTGCCCACGACGGTGCCAGTGGTATCGAGCAGGCTGAACGCCTGGCACCGCAAGTGATCGTGCTGGATTACCGCTTGCCCGATATGGAGGGTTTTCAGGTACTGGAGACCGTGCGCAAGAACAGGCAGTGCCACTTCGTGCTGATCACCGCCCACCCGACCGCCGAGGTCCGTGAGCGAGCCGCCGAACTTGGCGTGACCCATGTCCTGTTCAAACCGTTCCCGTTAGCGGAACTGGCGCGCGCGATCCTCGACCTGATGGGCATCGAGCGCCGGCGCAGGGCCACGGACAACCCGGCAGAAGGGTTCGTCGAACGACGCCAGACCAGGAACGAATCGTTCCCCCTGCAGTTGTACGATGGTAGCTGGGTACTGGCTGACCGCCGCCGTAATGGCGCCAAGCCCCCAGGTCCGGATGACGAACAACTGCTCACAGGGGAATAGCGGCGCCCGCTGCCCTGGCTGAGCCAGCCTGCGACGCGCCCCCTGAGCGGAGTCGCAGGCCATGCCCGAAGTACTCGAGATTGTCGGTTTTACACGCGAGCTGCTGGCCCAGGCCCGTCTGCAAGCCAGTGACGAACGCCTGCTCAATTGCCTGGAGCGCCTGGCCAACGACACCCCGGACACCTTCACCCGCCGCCTCGGCATCACCCTGCATTACCCCGTGCTGCACAGCCAGGCGCTGCTGGCCAGCACCCCCCGCTTTGACAAGGTCAGCCTGGCCCAGTGCCTGAAACGCGAGTTCGTGCTGATCGAGCAGGGCGGCGAACTGCTGGGTGTGTTCGCCGACCCCTTCGACCCTGCGCGCCTGGCCTGGATCGACGATGTGCTGCAAGGCGCGCCGCTGTACCTGGCGCACGCCGCCGAGCTGGCGACGTTTCTGGCCCGCCATGAAGAAAGCTTCCACGCGGTCGATGCGCTTGACCACGACAGTGAAGCCAGCAGCGAAAGCGACCCGCTGCAACGCCTGTCGCTGACCAGCATCAGCGAAGACCAGAG
Organism: Pseudomonas sp. ITEM 17296; assembly: GCF_028895205.1. Classification (NCBI taxonomy): domain Bacteria; kingdom Pseudomonadati; phylum Pseudomonadota; class Gammaproteobacteria; order Pseudomonadales; family Pseudomonadaceae; genus Pseudomonas; species Pseudomonas sp. ITEM 17296. Next base: position 31,517 of record NZ_WJRS01000039.1, read on the forward strand.
CCGCGTGGTCAAGCTGGTCAACTCGACCCTATACGACGCCCTCAAACTGCACGCCAGCGACATTCACCTGGGCATGACCGGCCAGGGCCTGACCATCAAGTACCGTATCGACGGTGTGCTCAACGGTGCCGGCAAGGCCAGCGGCAGCGCCTTCGCCGACCAGGTGATCTCGCGCATCAAGGTCATGGCCGAGCTCGACATCGGCGAGAAACGCGTGCCCCAGGACGGCCGTTTCAAGGTCGCCGTGGGTGAGCGGCAGATCGACTTCCGGGTCTCGATCATGCCCAGCATCTTTGGCGAAGACGCCGTGCTGCGGGTGCTCGACAAACAGGACCTGTCCGACAAGGTGAGCGGCGTGCAGTTGCAGGCCCTGGGCTTTGCCGACGAAACCCTGCGTGCCTTGCGCCGGCTGGCCGCCGAACCCTATGGCATGATCCTGGTCACCGGCCCCACCGGCAGCGGCAAGACCACCACCCTGTACGCCATGATCAGCGAGATCAACCACGGCGTTGACAAGATCATCACCATCGAAGACCCGGTCGAATATCAACTGCCCGGCGTGTTGCAGATCCCAGTCAACGAGAAGAAGGGCCTGACCTTTGCCCGCGGCCTGCGCTCGATCCTGCGCCACGACCCGGACAAGATCCTGGTCGGCGAGATCCGCGACCCGGACACAGCACAGATCGCCGTGCAGTCGGCCCTGACCGGGCACCTGGTGTTCACCACCATCCACGCCAACAACGTCTTCGATGTGATCGGCCGCTTCAGCCAGATGCAGGTCGACCCCTACAGCTTCGTCTCGGCGCTCAACGCCATCCTGGCTCAGCGCCTTATTCGCCTGGCCTGCCCGCACTGCGCCAGCGCCTGCGAAGTGGACGATGAAACGCTGCTAGCCTCGGGCCTGACCCGCGCCGCCGTCGCTGGCTGGACGTTCGTCCGCGCCCAGGGCTGTGGCCAGTGCCGTGGCAGCGGGTATCGCGGCCGCAGCGCCATCGCCGAGCTGCTGCACCTGGACGATGACCTGCGGCAGATGATCGTCGAACGCCGCCCCCTGTCGCAGATCAAGACACTCGCCTGCCAGCGCGGCCTGCGCTTGCTGCGGGCCTCGGCCCTGGACCTGGTCCGTGACGGCCGCACCACCCTTGAGGAGATCAACCGTGTCACATTCATTGCGTGATCGTGCTGCTCATAAATACTGTGCCGTGCTCGGCGCCGAGGGTGTTGGCCTGGGTTGCTGGAAAGGCAATCAGCACCAGTGGCTGGGCAGCCGCGAATTCAGCTGCGACGCCGCCCAACCGGCCTGGGAAGCTGCCGTCGAGGCGCTGGGCGCACTGCTGGCCGAGCACGCCGTACGCGGCGCCCAATTGCGGGTGTTGCTGTCGGCCCGCTACAGCCGCTTCTGCCTGGTACCGTGGAGCGATGCCATTGGCCATCCACGCGAGCTGGATGCTTATGCGCGGGCCTGCTTCGAGAACCTCTACGGCCAGTCGCTGGGTGATTGGCGCATCGTCCTCTCGCCGGAGCCGGCAGGTGCCGCACGCATTGCCACGGCATTGCCCGAGGCCTTGCTGCAACGGCTGCAGGCGCTGGGCCGGGAAAGCCGCCTGAGCCTGCGCTCGGTGCAGCCGTACCTGATGGCGGCCTACAACCGTTGTTCGGCGCAGCTGGCACAAGGCGACTTCCTGTTCGTCCTCGCCGAGCCGCGCCGCAGCGTGCTGTTGCTGGCTGCTGGCGGTGCCTGGCAGCAGGTGCTGGCGCAAGGCTGTGCCGATACCGACCAGGCCCTGCAAGCGTTGATTGAGCGTACCTGCGAGCTGTACGGCGAGCATCTGCCACGGGTCTACCTGCATGCGCCTGGCCGCGGCGACGTGCCGCAACTGGCAGCGGTGCAGCTGTGCCAGCCGGCCAGCGAAGCCGACCCCCTGTGCGCCATGTGGCGGGCGGTGGCCTGACATGCGCCGCCTCGACCTGGAATTCCAGCCCCGCCGCAATGGCGCCTTGGCTTGGTCGCTGCTGGCCCTGGGCTGTGCAGGGGTGGCCGCACTGGTGCTGCTGCAACACCACCTGCAGGGCGAGCAAGTCGACCTCGAAGGCCGCCTGCACAGCCTGGAGCTGCAACTGGGCCGGCGCCCAGCCACCGCTGCGCCGCAAAGCAGTGCAGCCAGCCGCGAGCAGGCCGAGCGCCTGGCGCAGATGCGCAATGTCTCGCAGCAGCTGCAACGGCCCTGGCAGCAACTGTTCGCCATGCTCGAAGCACTGCCGCAGGACGATGTGGCGCTGCTTGGCCTGACCCCGGACGCCCGCAAGGGCCAGGTCCGCATTGCCGCCGAGGCGCGCAACCTGGAGGCGATGCTGCAGTACCACCAGCGCCTGGAGGCCAGTGCAGAGCTCAGCGATGTTTCGTTGCTCAATCACGAGGTGATGGTGAGCCAGCCGGAGCACCCGGTGCGTTTCACCCTGACCGCCACCTGGGAGACCGGCCATGCGCGCCCCTGAACCGCTTAGCAGCCTGATCATTCAGGAGCACCTGCGCCGTATCGGCCCGGTGGGCCTGGCCGCCGTTGCCGTTGGCCTGCTGGTCGTCGGCGTGGCAGTGGCCGGCGTATTGCCGCAATGGCAAAGCGTGCGCGAACTGCGGGCCAGCGAGGCAGACGCCAGTGTGCAAGTGGGGCGGGTGCAGCGCGGTGAGCTGAAAATCGCGGTCAAGCCCGAGCAGCAGGCCCTCGACACCCTGCGTCAACAACTGCCCGGTCAGCCGCAGGCCAGCGAACTGATCGAGCGGCTGTATCACCTGGCCAGTGCCGAGCACATCAGCCTGGCACGCGGCGAGTACGCCCTGGGCATCGACCCGAAAACCCAGTTGGCGCGCTACCAGATCGTGCTGCCGGTCCGCGGCAGTTACCCGCAGATCCGTGGCTTCCTCAAGGGCCTGCTTGGCCAGCTGCCGACCTTGGTGCTGGAAGACCTTGAGCTGCAACGCAAACGCATCGGCGACAGCGAGCTCAACGCCCGCCTGCGCATGACCCTCTACCTGTCGAGGTCGTGATGAATACTCAACGTGGGTTGGTCTGGCTCGGGTTTTTTGGGCTTTCTGCCGCGCTGGCGTGGGCGCCTGGGCATTGGTTTGGCCAGCAAGTCGAGGACGCCCCAATCGCCGGCAAGCCGGCTCCCACAGGTTCGGGGGGGGCCATGGAACCGGTGGGAGCGGGCTTGCCCGCGAATAGGCCAGAACAGGCCTCCACCGACCTGTTCCCGAGCCAGCGCTGGACCAAACCCAAGACCCTGGCCACCGTCACCGAACAACCGATCATCGCCACACCCGTGGTGGTTGCCGCACCCACGGCACCGGCGTTGCCCTTCCAGTTCGTCGGCCGCCTGGGCGATCGCGACGACCTGCAGGTGTTTCTGCAGAGCGGCGAAAAACTCTACGTCGTGCGCCAGGGCGACGTCATCGAAGACACCTACCGCCTCGACCGGGTCTCGGCCAACGAGCTGAGCCTGGTCTACCTGCCTTTGCATCAGTCGCAGACCTTGTCTGTTGGGAGCGCACCATGAAGTCATCGAAGCTGTGCAAGCCTGCTCCGTTCCTGCTGTTGGCGCTGTGCGTGGCCATTGCCGGCTGCGGCTCCAGTGCGGTACGCGAAGACAGCGCAGAACTGATGAAGGAGGGGCAGTACGAAGCCGGCATCGCGCGCCTGGAAGAGGCCCTGCGTGAAGACCCGCGCGACACCGAACTGAACATCGCCCTGGCCCATGGCCGCCAGGCGGCAGTCGAGGCACTGTTGAGCCAGGCCGACAGCGACCGTATCCGCCACGACTTTGCCGGTGCGCGCATGGGCTACGGCCGGGTGCTGAGCATCGAGCCCAACAACCGCCGCGCCCAGGAAGGCATCCGTCAACTGGAGCTGATCCGCACCCTCGACGAACGTGTCGCCCTCGGCCAGGCGGCCCTGCGCCAGGGCGACCTGTTCGGTGCCGAGCGCTACATGCGCGAAGTGCTGCGCCTGGACCCGCAGAACCAGAAGGGCATGACCCTGCGCAGCGACATCGAGAACGTCCAGGCACGCACCGCGCAGCCCTTCCCGCAGCTGCGTAGCAAGCTGGAGCGCCCGGTCACCCTGGAATTTCGTGATGCCAACCTGAAGACCATCTTCGAAGTGCTGTCCCAGGTCGCTGGCATCAACTTCATCTTCGACAAAGACCTGCGCCCGGACATGAAGGCCACCATCTTCGTCCGCGACGTCCGCATCGAGGACGCCGTGGCCCTGCTGCTGGAGCAGAACCAGTTGCGCCAGAAGATCGTCAACGACAACACCCTGATGATCTACCCCGACTCGCCGCAAAAGGCCAAGGACTACCAGGAACTGGTCATGCGCACCTTCTACCTGACCAGCATCGACGCCAACACCGCGCTGAACATGGTCAAGACCATGCTCAAGACCCGCGATGTGTTCGTCGACGAGCGCCTCAACACCTTGACCATGCGCGACAGCCCCGACGCAGTGCGCATGGCCGAGAAGCTGTTGCAGTCCCAGGACCAGTCCAACCCTGAAGTGGTACTGGAAGTGGAGGTTATGGAGGTGGCCACCTCGCGCATCCTCGACCTCGGCCTGCAATGGCCCAACACCTTCGGCGTGCTGACCTCCGACGGCAAACCAGTCAGCGTGCTGGACCAGTTGCGCGGCATCGACTCCAGCCGCATCAGTATCTCGCCGGCCCCACAAGCCAAGATCAACGCCCAGGACAAGGACATCAACACCCTGGCAAGCCCGGTGATCCGCGTCAGCAACCGTGAGCAGGCACGTATCCACATCGGCCAGCGGGTGCCGATCATCAGCGCCACCTCGGTGCCGTCGACCCAGGGCCCAGTGATTACCGAAAGCGTCACCTACCTGGACGTGGGCCTGAAGCTTGAAGTGCAGCCTACCGTTCACCTGAACAACGAAGTGGCGATCAAGATTGCACTGGAGGTCAGCAACGCCACCCCACTGGAGGCCACGCGCCAGGGCACCATTCCGGTTCAGGTCGATACCCGCAACGCCCAGACCAGCCTGCGCCTGCACGACGGCGAAACCCAGGTACTGGCCGGGCTGGTGCGTAACGACCACAACGCCAGCGGCAACAAGATTCCCGGCCTGGGCGACATCCCCGGCCTGGGCCGGCTGTTCGGCAGCAACAAGGACGACATGAGCAAGTCCGAACTGGTGCTGGCGATCACCCCGCGCATCGTGCGCAACCTGCCGTACCAGAGCCCGTCGGACATGGAGTTTGCCACCGGCACCGAGTCGAGCCTGCAAGTCCGCCAGATGGCGCCGCTGCCGCCAACCGATGTACCGGGCAATACGCCGTCCGGTGACACGCCGGTAGTGGAAAGCCAGATGGCCGTGGTGCCTGCCAACGGGAGCCCGCGGCCATGAAACGCCGCATGCAAGGCTTCAGCCTGATCGAGGTGGTGCTGACCCTGGCACTGCTCGGGCTGCTCGCCAGCATGGCCGCGCCGCTGACCGAAACCGTGGTGCGCCGCGGCAAGGAGCAGCAACTGCGCGAGGCGCTGTACCAGATCCGCGATGCAATCGATGCCTACAAGCGCGCCTTTGACGCCGGCTACATCGAAAAACGCCTGGATGCCAGCGGCTACCCGCCCAACCTGCAGGTGCTGGTCGACGGGGTGCGTGATGTGCGCAGTGCCAAGGGGGCCAAGTTCTACTTCCTGCGGCGCATCCCCCACGACCCGCTGCTGGCGGCCAAGGAGGACGATGAGGGTGCCTGGGGCCTGCGTGCCTACGACAGCAGCCCCGACAGCCCACGGGAAGGCGAAGACGTCTTCGACGTGTATTCCAAGGCCCGTGGCAAAGGCCTCAACAATATTCCCTACGGGCAATGGTGACGGCCATGAAACGCAGCCGAGGCTTCACCCTGATCGAACTGCTGGTGGTGATGGCGATTATCGCCACGCTGATGACCATCGCCATGCCGCGCTACTTCAACAGCCTGGAGAGCTCCCGCGAGGCCACCCTGCGCCAGAGCCTGGCAGTGCTGCGCGAGTCGCTGGACCACTTCTACGGCGACACCGGGCACTACCCCGATTCGCTTGAGCAACTGGTCGAGCTGCGCTACCTGCGCAACACCCCAGTGGACCCGATCACCGAACGCAGCGATGCCTGGCAACTGGTGCCACCGCCAGAAGGTGTGGCCGGTGGCGTGGCCGACATCAAAAGCGGCGCTACAGGGAGGGCGCGTGATGGCAGCCTCTATGCTGAATGGTAAGGCCTGTGCCGGCTTCACCTACTTGGGCGTGCTGCTGCTGATCGCGGTCAGCAGCGTGGCCCTGGCCGCCACCGGGACGGTCTGGTCGAGTGCCGCCCAGCGCGACCACGAGCGCCAGTTGCTGTGGGTCGGCAGCCAGTACGCCCAAGCCCTGCGCAGTTACTACCGCGCATCGCCGGGGCTGGCCCAGTACCCCCAGGACCTGGCCGACCTGTTGCAGGACAACCGCTTCCCCGAGGCCAAGCGGCACATCCGCAGGCTCTACCCGGACCCGATCAGCAACAGCGACGACTGGGGCCTGCTGCGCTCGATCGACGGCCGCATCACCGGCGTGCACAGCCGCTCGGACGCCACCCCGTTCAAACGCAGTGGCTTTGCCGCCGAGTGGTCGGGCTTCGAAGGGCTGGAGCACTACAGCGACTGGCAGTTCGTCGCCGAGCAGGCGTTCGCCGACAGCCCCAACGGTGCCCAGCCCCATGCCGGCCCGGGAGACACGCCATGAACCGCCTGGCTGCACTGTGCCTGAGCCTGTTGCTGGCGAGCTCGCTGAGCAGCGCGCTGAAGGCGGCTGAAGAGGACGAGATGATGGGCTTTATCGTCGACAACACCATCTCGCACATCGGCCACGATTTTTACTACTACTTCGCCGACCGCCTGCGTGCCACCAGCCGCCTGGACTTCAACCTGGTAGTGCGCGAACGCCCGGATGCCCGCTGGGGCAGCCTGATCACCGTGGAGTTCGAGCGCGACGTGATGTACCGCCGCTTCCTGCCACCCAACACCACGGAACTCAAAGAAGAGGCCGTCGCGGCCGCCGACCTGGTCAAGCAGCAGATCATCCAACGCAAGTTGCAACGCCTGCTGCAGGACACCACCGATCTGGAGAGGGACGAGCTATGAAAACCCGCATTCCCCGTTGCATCGCCGCCTGCCTGCTGGCCAGCGCCTGTGCTGCCCAGGCCACCGAGCTGGTGTACACCCCGGTCAACCCGGCCTTCGGCGGCAACCCGCTCAACGGCACCTGGTTGCTGAACAACGCTCAGGCGCAGAACGACTACGACGACCCCGACCTCAAGGACCGCGCGTCTGCCTTCTCGGGCACCTCGGCCCTGGAGCGCTTCAGCAATCAGCTGGAGTCGCGGATGTTGTCGCAGCTGCTGGACAACATCAGCAATGGCAGCACCGGAAGCATGGCCACCGATGCCTTCCTGATCGACGTTATCGACGATTCAGGGGCGCTGAGCATCAAGGTCACCGACCGCGCCACAGGAGAAATTTCGATCATTGAGGTCAGCGGCCTGAACCCCTGAGAGGGAAAGGCATTTATGTTGGGGAGAGAACACCATGAAACGTCTGCTGAGCACGCTGCTAATCCTCACCGCCCTTGGCCTGCAAAGTGGTTGCAGCCTGCGCGAACCCATGTCGGCCGAACAGGACTCGGAAACCCCGACCCTGACCCCGCGCGCCTCGACCTATTACGACCTGATCAACATGCCACGCCCTAAAGGCCGGCTGATGGCGGTGGTGTATGGCTTCCGCGACCAGACCGGGCAGTACAAACCCACCCCGGCCAGTTCGTTCTCGACCAGCGTCACCCAAGGCGCGGCGAGCATGCTGATGGACGCCCTGAGCGCCAGTGGCTGGTTCGTGGTGCTGGAGCGTGAAGGCCTGCAGAACCTGTTGACCGAACGCAAGATCATCCGCGCCTCGCAGAAGAAGCCGGATGTTGCAGAGAACATCATGGGTGAACTGCCGCCGCTGCAGGCCGCCAACCTGATGCTCGAAGGCGGCATCATCGCCTATGACACCAACGTGCGCAGTGGCGGGGAAGGGGCGCGTTACTTAGGCATAGACATCTCCCGCGAGTACCGCGTCGACCAGGTGACCGTGAACCTGCGCGCAGTCGATGTGCGCACCGGGCAGGTGCTGGCCAACGTCATGACCAGCAAGACCATCTACTCGGTTGGGCGCAGTGCCGGGGTGTTCAAGTTCATCGAGTTCAAGAAGTTGCTGGAGGCGGAGGTGGGGTATACCACCAATGAGCCGGCGCAGCTGTGCGTGCTGTCGGCGATCGAGGCTGCGGTGGGGCATTTGCTGGCGCAGGGGATCGAGCGGCGGTTGTGGCAGGTGGCGGGGGAGGCGGGGGATGGCAAGGCGACGGTGGACAAGTACCTGAGTCAGTATCAGCAGCCGTGATTGACCTTGAGGGCCTC
>NZ_WJRS01000003.1:0-337178 GCF_028895205.1 Pseudomonas sp. ITEM 17296
CGAAGACGCCAGTGGCAGCAGCGAAGATTGATTGTGCTAGTACTGGCCTCTTCGCAGCCTACAAGGGGCTGCGTGTGACGAAAGCCCTTGCGTGTGCAGGATTAAAAGCTGACGCCAAGTTTTATACCGTATTCATCCTGCACCTGCGTATCCGTTGGGGTCATTACAAACTGCCCGTCCAACTCATATTCAAAGCGGCTGTAATACAACGAGGCAATCACCGGCACCACGCCATCCTGATTAAACAGCAGGCTCATTTCGGCAAATGGGTGAGTGCCGTCTTTCAAATCCACTTTCTCGTTGCTGATGCCATGGATCTCCAATTGCGAATCACCATTGATCAGCTTACGCACGCCAGCTTCGAAGCGTAGGGTCGCGGTATTGAACCGGTAGTTGTAACCCAGCGCCACCTTGGCAAAAGGCGTGCGGTTGGTGAGGTCGATGTCGTACTTGCGGTTGTTCGGCTGCAGGCGGTTCCATTTGTAACCGCCGCCCACCAGCAGGTCGACGGAATGGCGCTCAGCCAGCGCAATACGCCAGCCCAAGTCGAGGTCGGCCTGCGCGTCCTTGACCTTCTGGTTCTGGTGCTTGCTATAGAGGCCGCTGAGCTCTGCCTGATAAATGAACCCGTCGGTTGACGTCATTTTATTGCCGAAGTTAATGAATGCGCCGCCTTCTGGCATATGTTCCGTGTCGGTTTTACCGTGCCCGGTGAATTCCTGTTCGGTGTAGCTTCCCTGTAAGCCAAACGCAAAAGCCGGTGCAGTGTGAGAAGTCGCATCGCAAACGGTTGGCACGGCGCAGACGCACACCGATACAACAGCAGCAAGAGTCACTCTGCTCATAAATACTCCATCGGATACACGACGGGCCCAGGGGGTGGCCCGGTTAATGATCACGATAGTCGTATTTTTTAAAGTTGCAGGCGTTACGCAAACTTTACACAGACACTTTTGTGCGTCGTTTTAAAGAGGAATTATTTAGATGTTTAACACTAAAGCGCTCGAAGTAAATTCGGCTTTTCTTGCTTCGATTTAATATGATTAGCCGCTTTGCAGTGGCCAGATTCCAGCTATCATTGATGGCTCATTGATAGCACGCCAAAAGGGCTGCCAAGCAGCCCCTCAGACCTTACCCCATCACCCCAGCCGCGCCATCTCTTCAGCGACCACCGCCACCGTGTGCTGGATCTGCTCGGGCGTATGCTCGCACGAGACAAAAAAGCGCACCCGCGCTGCCTGCTCCGGCACGGCCGGGTAGACGATCGGCTGGGCATTGATGCCCCGCTCAAACAAGGCACTGGACAACCGCCCCGCCTTGAACGAACTGCCGGTAATCACCGGGATCACCGCAAGCCCGGTGCTGGTGGCGGTGTCCAGGCCCGCTTCACGCGCCAGGCGCAAGAACAACTCGCCCCGCGCCTGCACCTGGGCAACCCGCCCGTTATCCGCCACCAGCAGCTGCAACGCCGCCAAGGCCGACGCTGCGACAGCCGGCGGCATGCCGACGCTGTACAAAAAGCCCGGGGCCAGAAACTTGAGGTGCTCGATCAGCGCCGTGCTGCCAGCGATATACCCGCCGCAACTGGCCAAGGTCTTGCTCAAGGTGCCCATCCAGATGTCGACGTCATCACCCGCCAGGCCAAAGTGCTCACGGATACCTTTACCCGTGGCCCCCATCACGCCCAGCGAATGCGCTTCATCCACCATCAGAAACGCTTTGTGCTTGCGCTTGATGTCGACGAACCGGGGCAACTCAGGGTAGTCGCCGTCCATGCTGTAGATGCCTTCGACCACCACCAGCACCCGCTCGAAGTGCTGGCGCTGCTCGCTCAACAGGCGGTCCAGCGCCTGCCAGTCGTTATGCGCAAAGCTCAAACGCCGTGCACCGGACAACTGAATGCCCTGCAGGACGCTGTTGTGAATCAGCTCGTCATGCACCACCAGGTCGCGCGGCCCGAACAGGTAGCCGATGGTGGTGACGTTGGTAGCATGGCCGCTGACCATCACCACGGCGTCGTCCACCTCGTACAGCCTGGCCAACCCCTGCTCCAGCTCACGGTGCAGCGGGCGATCACCCGAGACCGGGCGGCTGGCAGACACCGAGGTGCCGTAGCGGTCGATCGCCGCCTTGGCCGCCTCGGCAACGTTGGGGTGGCCGGAATACCCCAGGTAGTTGTAACTGGCGAAGTTCAGGTACTCACGCTCGCCAATCTGGGTCTGCGCGCCGGCGGTGCCTTGGTGCAAGCGGAAAAACGGGTTGCTCAGCCCCAGCCGCTGCGCGGTTTGTTGCATCACCCGCAGGTGCTGGTAACCCGGGTGCTGGTCGAAACGGTAAAACGCTTCAGGCACCTTCAATGCAGCCTGCTGCACCTGCTCCAGGGTGGCACCTTCCGCGCCTTCGGCGCCTGTGTTACGGCGCCGCGCAAGGGCTTGCTGGATCAGGCGTTGCTTGGCGTCGCCACCAAGGCCGGTCGGGGTTTTGGCTGTCATCTGAGCTCTTAGTCAATCAATCGGTTAGGTGCCACACTGGTCTCGGCCAGTTCTGCATTCAGTTCAGCCACTTGTTCGGCGCTGAGTTCGCTGCCATGACGGGCGAGCACGTTTTGCGCCAGCTGGTCTTCGCCAGTGCCGGCTTCACCGCGCAACAGCTCAAGCAAGCGCACGCTGAGCTTATCGATGCTGGAACTGTCACTGAGTTCCATGACCGGCAGGCGGATACCGAAGCGTTCTTCCAACGCCACCACCAGCTCGACACTCATCAGCGAGTCCAGCCCCAGTTCCTGCAGCGGGCGCTGTGCATCCAGGCGCGCGGGCGGCAGGCGCAGAATCTCGCACACCTCGTGCTTGAGCATCTCGGCAAAGCGCTCGAGCAATTCGGCATCGTCAAGCTCGGCCAGCATGCGCTGGATGTCTTCACCGCCGTTGTCGTCTTCCTGGTCACCGCCGTGGGCACGGGCCAGTTCGCTGAAGCGTGGCGAGGTGGCCGTCGGCAGGAAGCGCGACAGGGCTTTGAAGTCCAGCTCGAGCACGCCTTGGCCGTTGTCACCGCTCAGCAGCATGGCTTCGAGCTGGGCCAGGGCCGCCTCGGCGCGCAGGGCAGCACCGCCCATGCGGCTTTGCAGGGCATCCTTGATCTGGCTGTTGCGGGCCAGGAAGCCGACGTCGTCAATCGCGCCCCACAGCACTGCAGTGGCCGCCAGCCCTTGGGCACGACGGTGGCGCGCCAAGGCTTCGAGCCAGTGGTTGGCGGCGACGTAGTTAGCCTGGCCGGGGTTGCCGAACAGGGTGGTGGCCGACGAGAACATCACGAAGAAGTCCAGCGGCAACGCTTGGGTCAGTTCATGCAGGTACTGCGCGCCCTTGGCCTTGGGCTCAAGCACGCGACGCAGCTGGTCGCCATCGAGGTTGCGGATCAGGCTGTCGTCGATCACTGTCGCCGCATGCACCAGGCCTCGCAGCGGCCATGGGCTGGCTGCGATGCGCTCGAACACCGCGCGCAGCTGGCCGGCATCCGTGATATCGCAAGCCACTGCCTGCACATCGATACCTTGAGCCTGCCACAGCGCCAGCTGCGGCTGGGCCTCGGCACTGGCCGGGCCACGACGGCCCAGCAGCACCAGGTGGCGGGCGCCCTTGTCGATCAACCATTGCGCCGTGCGCAGGCCGAAGCCACCCAGGCCACCGGTGACCAGGTAACTGGCATCGGCTGCCAGTTGCACGTTACGCAGCGGTTGTTCGCGGGTGTCGACCGTGCGTTCGATCGGGTTGGCGTAGGTGATCACGACCTTGCCGATCTGCCGCGCCTGCTGCATGTAGCGGTAGGCTTCGACCACCTGGTTGGCGTCGAACTCGCGGAATGGCAGCGGGTGCAGGATGCCTTGGGCAAACAGCGCCATCATTTCGGCGAACAGGCGACGGGTCAGTTGCGGGCGTTCGCTCATCAGCTGGTCGGCGTCGATGCCGAAGTAGCTGATGTTGTTGCGGAACGGGCGCAAGCCAATACGGGTGTTCTGGTAGAAATCGCGCTTGCCCAGTTCGAGGAAGCGGCCAAACGGCTTCAGCACACGCAGGTTGCGGTTGATCGCCTCGCCCGCCAGCGAGTTGAGCACCACATCGACGCCACGCCCGCCGGTTGCGGCCAGCACCTGGTCGGCATAGGCCAGCGAACGCGAGTCGTAGACGTTGTCCACGCCCAGCAGGCGCAGGAAGTCGCGCTTCTCGTCGCTGCCGGCGGTGGCGTGGATCTCGGCACCCAGCCACTTGGCGATCTGGATCGCGGCGATGCCCACGCCGCCAGCCGCGCCGTGGATCAGCACTTTCTCGCCCGGCTCTACGCGTGCCAGGTGGTGCAGCGCGTAGTACACGGTGAAGAAGGTGCTCGGAATGGTCGCTGCGGCTTCGAACGACATGCCCTCTGGGATGCGTGCCACGGCGTTAGCGTTGGTCACCAGGCGGTTGGCGAAGCTGCACGGGCCAAAGCCCACCACGCGGTCGCCCGGGGCGAAATCGCCAAGCACGTCAGCGCCCTTGCCTTGCACCACACCGGCAAACTCGAAGCCCAGGGTTGGGCCAGAGAAGCCGTTCTCGATCGCCTCATCAGACAGCAGGCCGAGGGCGAACATCACGTCGCGGAAGTTCAGGCCGGTGGCCCGTACGGCGATGTCCAGCTCGTCCGCCGCCGGTTGGCGCGGCTCGCGCAGCTCCCAACGCAGGTTACGAAGCTGGCCAGGCAGGTCGAAGCCCAGGCACACCCACTGCGCTGCGCTGTCGGCGCTGGCGGGCTGGTCTGCCAATACACGCAGGCGCGGCACATAGCGGCGGCCTTCGGCGTCCAGCGCCAACTCGGTTTCGCTGTCGGCGTGCAGCAACGAGGGCAGCACGTGGTCGATCGGTGCCGCGTGGGCCAGGTCCAGCAGGCGAATGCGGCAGTTGACCGATTCGTTGGCCAGGGTGCGGCCAAAGCCCCAGAACGCCGCGTCAGCGATGGCCGCGACGTCGGCGGCGGTGTCGGTGCCGTACAGGTGTTCGGCAGCGCCACGGGTCAGCAGCCAGCATTGCGGCGCCAGCGCCAGGGCCTCGCAGGCCTGTACCAGTGCGGCTGCCTGCAGGCAGCGCTCAGCCTGGCTGTCTAGGCCGGCGGCGCTGTCGAAGCCTGCCAGGTGCAGCACATGCGCTGGCGCCTGGTCCAATGCGCTGAGCTGGGCTGCCAGCGCCTGCGCATCGCCAGGCAGCAGCAGGCTGACGAGCTGGCCTTGGGCACGCAGTTGCGCGGCCAAGCACTCGGCAGCGCCCTGCCCGGCTTCGGCAAGCAACGCCCAGTGTTGCACAGGCACCTCTGCCGAGGCGTGCACAGCGCCCGCAGGCTTGTCGGCCAGCAGCACGTAGCTACCGCACGCGCTGCCAGGCAAGGCATCGACGGTGTGCAGCGGGCCAAGGCCGTGGCGTTGCAGTTCATGGCTCCAGAAGGCCGGGGCCTGCTGACGCGAAAGCGCGTGCTGCGGGCCAGCCAGCCACCAATCAGGCTCGCCACCGAAGACGAAATCAGCCCAACGCGCCGGGTATTGCCCCAGCAGCGCCAGTTGGCCATGGGGGTTGAGCTGCGCGCTGGCCTGGCGCAAGGCATCGCCCACTGCGCCAAGTGCGGCGAGGTCGGTCGGCACCAGTGCCCAGTCAAAGCGGCCGGCGTCGGCCAGTTGCTCCAGGCTCAGCACGCTCAGCGCAGGGCAATCGTCATGCAGGCGTTGCTGCAGCTCGGGCTCGGCCACAGCGTAGACATAATCGAGGCGGTCGAAGTCGAGCCCTGCGTACAGCAGCTCGGCAAACGATGCGCCGCCAAAGCCGATTTCCAGCACACGCAGGCGCTGCCCGGCCGGCAATTGCTCAAGGCGCAAGGCCAAGGTTTGGCTGATACCGGTGAGCAGGCGCTGCTGGCCGGCCGCACCGAGCACCAGGCGCGCCAGGCTGCTACCGCTGGTTTCGCGCGGCAGCAGGCTTTCGAGCGTTTGCTCGCCCGTCAGCAAGGTCGGCAGGTGACGGCCAATACGCCCCACCGAATGAATGATCTGGAAGTACTCGGGGTAGCTCTGGAACAATTCCTGCCAGATGGCCTCCGACGACGGGCGTTCGTCACTGTCGACCAACTGCCAGCTGCCATCGGCGTTGCGCAGCACATTGCCGTCCTGCTCGGCGTGGCGCAGCAGGGTCGCCAGGTAATCGCCCTGGCCCTGGGACCACAGCGCGACCTGTTCGGCGCTCAGCTGGCCACCGGCCTGCTCGACCAGGTCGAGCACAAAGCTGGCACACAGCACATCCAGCAGCGGTTCGACTTCATTGAGGTAACGCAACTGCGCCGGCTCGTCGGCCAGGCTGTGCAGCGCGTCAGCCACCGGCGTACCGGCCACGGCGTGGCGTTGCACGGCAACGGCATTGCCCGGTGCGGCCAGGCCGACGTGGCCGAGGCGCTTGATATCGCCACTGCGGTCGTACTGCAGGCGCACGGCGCGCATGCGCGCATCCTTGATCGCCAGCACGGCAGCGCCGCTGGCATCGAACAGGGTGAAATCAACCAACAGCGAATGCGCGGTGCGCTTGCGCTGGCGTACTTCGGCCAGCACCGGCACAGCACCTGCCGTGCTGAAGGCGATACGCCCCAGCTTGACGGGGATGAAGGCCAGCCCGTTGTTGCGGCCCGGGCGGCTGGCCAGCAGTTCGGTAATCAGCTGGAAGGCACCGTCCAGCAGCGCCGGGTGCAGGTGCAGCGTGTCCAGTTCGTGCTCGATGGCGGCAGGGACGGCCAGTTGCGCCAGCACCCGCTCTTCTTCTACCCAAGCCGCGGCGACGGTCTGGTAGGCCGGGCCGTAGTTCAGGCCGACCGCACAGGTCAGAGCCAGGTGCTGCTCGCCGCTGAAGTCCGCCGGGCGCTGTGGCAGCGCCGGCGCACGGGTGTCCAGCATGACGCCACGGGCTTCGCCCGGCAGGCGCGCGACCACGTGCTGCACCCAGTCTTCATGCTGCGCCAGGTTGCGCGAAATGATGCGCAGCGTGCCGTCAGCCTCTTCGATGTGCACGCGGACTTTTTTGCTGCCCTCGCTGCTCAGCAGCAGCGGGTTGTGGATTTCCAGCTCTTCGATGTCAACGAACTCACCTGGCTGGTGCAACTGCGCCGCCGCCAGGGCCAACTCGGTGAAACCAGCACCGGGGAACAGCACCGACTCGCCCACTTTGTGGTCGGCCAGGGTCGGGAACAGTTGCGTGTCCAGGCGGTTTTCCCAGGTCAGCGGCTGGTCGACGACGGGGTAACCCAGCAACGGGTGCACGCGCTTGCGGTTCAAGGGGCTGTGCGACTCGGCACTCACCGGCAAGCTGAAGTGATCACGCTGCCAGGCATAGTTCGGCAGGCGTACCTGGCGCCCGGCAACCGGGAAGCGCGTTGCCCACTGCGGCTCGACGCCGGCAATCAGCAGGCGGGCCACGGTGCGTTCCAGCAGCAGCGGGCTGTGGTCGTTGCGCTTGAGCGTGCCGACCACTTGGCCAGGCTGCTCGCACTGGTTCAGCACATCGGTGACGTAGCTGCGCAGAATCGCGTGCGGGCCGATCTCGACGAACAGGTTATGGCCGTTGCGCACCAGCGCGTCCAAGGCGCCCTGGAACAGCACCGGGAAGCGGATGTTCTGCCACCAGTAGTGGTTGCCCAGGCGCTCGCCCTCCAGCTCGCCGCCGACCACCGTGGAGTAGAACGGGATCTGCGTGGCGCGCGGGCGGATGTGCGCCAGGTCGTCGATGACGGCCTGTTCAATCGGGTTCATTGCAGGCGAGTGGAAGGCGTAGTCCAGGTCCAGGCGGCGGGCGAACACCTGGCGCTCGGCAAGGGTTTCTTCCAGCAGCGTCAGGGCGTCGACCTCACCTGCCAGGGTGGCGCCACGGGCACTGTTTTCACCGGCGACGACCAGGCGGCCGTCCAGCTTCAGTTCAGTGATCAGCTCGCCAGCGGCTTCACCCGACAGCCCCACGGCGGTCATCTGCCCGGTACCGCGGGTCAGCCCTTGCAGGCGGCTGCGGTGGAAGATGACTTGGGTGGCGTCTTCCAGGCTCAGGGCACCACTGGCCCAGGCCGCGGCCACTTCGCCGACGCTATGGCCGATCACCGCGACAGGGTGGATGCCTTCGGCGGCCAGCACACGGGTCACCGCCACTTGCAAGGCAAACAGCGCCGGCTGGGCGATTTCGGTGCGGGCATAACGGCCTTCGCCGTTGTCACCCAGCAGCTCGGCGCGCAACGAATAGCCCGCCAGCGGTTGGAACAACGCATCTACTTCATCGACCGCAGCAGCAAACAGCGGTTGACCGAGCATCGCCCGGCCCATGCCTTGCCACTGCGAGCCGTTACCGGAGTAGACGAACACTGGCGCCGAGGCGGCTTCCAGTGCCTGGCCGGCTTCGAGCACCGCGCTCAGTTCACTGAGGGTTGGGTCCTGGGCATAGTCGTCCAGGGCCTGGGCGGCTTCGGCGGCATTGTCGCTGACCAGCAGCAGGCGATGGCTGTGCGCGTCCCGGCGGTACATGGCCTGATAGGCCACGTCGTAATAATCCAGCTCGGGGTGGGCGGCCAGGTACGCGGCAAAGCGCTCGGCGGTGGCGCGCAGGCCTTGTTCGGTCTTGCCGCTGAGCAGCAGCGGTACGCGTCGCGCCTCGGCAGCTTTAGCCGGCGCAGCCTGCGGCTCGGGGCTCTGCAGGATGACGTGCGCGTTGGCACCGCCAAAGCCGAACGAGTTGACGCCGACCGTCAGTTGGCCTTCAGGCTTGAGCGGCAGCGGCTCGGTGACCACCTGCAGGTTCAGGTCGCCGAACGCGATATTCGGGTTAAGCGCCTTGACCCCGATGGTGGCCGGCACGGTGCGTTCGGTCAGGCAGTTGAGCGCCTTCATCAGGCCCGCCACACCGGACGCGGCTTCCAGGTGGCCAAGGTTGCTTTTGACCGAGCCGATCGGCAACGGGTTGCCATTGCCACGCGCCTGGGCCAGTGCTTCGCCGATGGCACGGGTTTCGATCGGGTCACCGACAGAGGTACCGGTACCATGGGCTTCCAGGTAATCGAGCTGGTCGGGGCTGATGCCCGCCTTGGCGTAGGTCTGCTTGAGCAGCGCGGCCTGGGCTTCGGCGTTGGGCAGGGTCAGGCTGGACTTGCGCCCGTCGGTGTTCACCGCACTGGCCGCGACCACGGCCAAAATCGTATTGCCATCGGCCACGGCCTGGTCGTAGTCCTTGAGCAGGAACAACCCACCGCCTTCCGAACGCGCATAGCCATCGCCATTCTCATCGAACGACTGGCAGCGCCCGGTGCGCGACAACATGGTTGCCTTGGCAAAGATCATGAAGCCGAACGGGTGCATGTGCAGGCTGATGCCGCCGGTCAGCGCCTGGTCGACATCACCGCTGAGGATGGCCTGGCACGCCTGGTGGAAGGCCACCAGCGAAGAGGAACAGGCGGTGTCGATGGCCATGCTCGGCCCACGCAGGTCGTAGAAGAACGACAGGCGGTTGGCGGCAATGCTCATGGTGTTGCCGGTGGCGGTTGCACCATCAATCGACGCCAGGTCTTCGACCAGCCGGTAGGACTGCTCGACACCGGCGATGCCCAGGTACACGCCACAGTTGCTGCCGCGCAGGCTCGACGGCTTGACCCCGGCGTTTTCGAAGGTTTCCCAGCACATTTCCAGCAGCATGCGCTGCTGGGGGTCCATCATCCCCGCTTCACGCGGCGAAATATTGAAGAACCCCGCGTCGAACGCGCTGATGTCGCCCAAAGTGCCCGCGGCGAAGGTGTAGCTGGTCGCAGGGTTGGCCTTGTCCGGGTGCAGAAACTCAGATTTCTCCCACCGAGAAGGGTCGACCTGGGTGACCAGGTCGCGCCCCTCCATCAGGTTTTGCCAGAAGCTGGCATTGGAAGATCCAGGGAAGCGGTACGAACAGCCAACGATTGCAACCTTTCTACGCTTAATCAAAACCTATTCCTTCAAATCTCATCGGGCACCGTCCCATCCGTCGGACAGCCGGCATGCCTGGCCTGGCCATGAATCTGGCAGGTCGTTTTATGACACTGATGATCGTCTGGTTATCTGAAGCTGCTATGCACGCTGGGAACGCAAGACCTTTGGTCTGAAGCAGGCGTGGGGATATTCAGATTTGTGTGAGGGGATGATACGCGGGTTGGGGGGGTGGGGAAAACCCTGGGGTGCTGCGGGTTTCACATAAACGCTGGGCGGTTGTGCTGCCCCGCTCTAATGAGGGCCATTGCGGCCCTCATGGCTGGCACTGCTTATTGTGTAGAACAGGCCGCTGCTATAAGGAGCGGCCTTGTGTCACAGAGGATGCTTACCGATCCAAGCGCCGCTGCTGATAAATCCAGTCGACGATCTCCCCTTCCGGGGCATAGCCGATAACGGTCTCACGCAGCAACTGACGCACGCGAACAAAATCATCTGCAGCTGCTGCGCCCAGCAACTGGCTCAACGCGTCCTTGAGCTCTTCCCAGGTCAGGAAATCTTCACTGGCACT
The DNA here is from genome assembly GCF_028895205.1 of Pseudomonas sp. ITEM 17296. NCBI lineage: Bacteria > Pseudomonadati > Pseudomonadota > Gammaproteobacteria > Pseudomonadales > Pseudomonadaceae > Pseudomonas > Pseudomonas sp. ITEM 17296. Next base: position 10,557 of record NZ_WJRS01000003.1, read on the forward strand.
CATGATCATTGGATGGCGGGTCGCTAGCACGTTGTCACCGATCAACAGCTCTTCGTAAAGCTTCTCGCCCGGCCGCAACCCGGTGAACTCGATAGCGATGTCACCCATGGGGTTGCGTTCGGAGCGGACGCTGAAACCGGACAGGTGGATCATCTTCTCGGCCAACTCGACAATCCGCACCGGCTCGCCCATGTCGAGCACGAACACATCCCCGCCCTTGCCCATCGAGCCCGCCTGGATCACCAACTGCGCGGCTTCGGGAATGGTCATGAAGTAGCGGGTGATTTTCGGATGGGTAACGGTCAGCGGGCCGCCGGCCTTGATCTGCTTATGGAACAGCGGGATTACCGAGCCCGATGAGCCCAGCACGTTGCCGAAACGGACCATGGTGAAGCGGGTTTTGTTGACCTGCGAAACATTGCCCCCATCGCCAAACAGCACGGGCGCCAACTCGCGGCTCAAGGCCTGCAGGGTCATCTCGGCAAGGCGCTTGGTACTGCCCATCACGTTGGTCGGGCGTACCGCCTTGTCGGTCGAAATCAGCACAAAGTTGGCGACCCCTGCCTGCAATGCTGCTTGCGCGGTGTGCAAGGTACCAATGACGTTGTTCAGCAGGCCTTCGCTGATATTGTGCTCGACCATCGGTACATGCTTGTAGGCCGCAGCATGGTAAACCGTATCGACCCGCCAGGTTTTCATGATGTCGAGCATCTGCGCCTGGTTACGTACCGAACCCAGGATCGGCAGCAGGCAAACAGACAGCGACTCACGGGCAATGCGCTGTTCCAGTTCAGAAAGAATGCTGTAGAGGTTGAATTCGCTGTGATCGAACAGCAGCAGCGTTTTCGGGGACTGGGAAAGAATTTGCCTGCACAGCTCGGAGCCGATCGAGCCACCGGCACCGGTGACCAACACGGTTTGCTCAGCAATGCAACGCTCAAGCAGGTCGCTTTGTGCGGGCACCGGGTCACGGCCCAACAGGTCGGCAATGTCCACTTCCTGAATATCATCCACCTTGACCTTGCCGCTCGCCAGGTCGATGAAGCTGGGCACACTGCGCACATGCAGCGGGAAGTCTTCGAGGAAGTTAAGGATCTCCCGACGGCGGGTGCGGGTCGATGACGGCAGTGCCAGCAGGATTTCCTGGGCGCCGGTATCGTCGATCAACTGCTGCAGTTGCTCTGGGCGATACACTTGCAAACCCGCGATCACACGGTCGGTAATGCTCGGATCATCGTCGATGAATGCCACCGGCCGCATGGCTTTGTCCATGCGCAGCGCCGTTGCCAATTGGTTACCGGCGGCGCCGGCCCCGTAGATTGCCACCCGTGGCAGGCCATCGTCTCGTTGAGCGAACGGTACGTGCTGGACGGCGGCAGCAAACCAGTCACCCAGGAAGTACTGGCGCATGGCGAGCCGCAGGCCACCGACCATGATCAGGCTCAACCACCAGTAGTTGAAGGTGATGGAACGCGGCACTACGTTCTGATGGTTGCTGGACCAATAGATGATGAAGCCGAGGATCAGCGCAGACAGCGTGACCGCCTTGATGATCGCGATCAGTGCGTCGTTACCAAAATAACGCATCACCGCGCGATACAGCCCGAAGCGAATGAAAAGCGGGATCGACACTACCGGCGCGCACAGGAACAACCAAGTGTGATCGATGATCGGGTTTGCCAGTTCATCGATACCGAGGCGGACCACAAAGGCCAGCCACAAGGCGACCCATATCAGTACGATATCCGTCAGCACCTGAAGCAGCCGCTTATGCCTTCGCGGTAGAGCCAGTAGTTTTCTACGCACCTTATCCATAATTCCTCTGAGGGCTTTCCTCACAGACCCTTACACTGCGTCTGCAACATAACGCTACAACCGATCTTCCAATTCGCCTGCACGAAACCTCATGGCCAACACCACCAGGGGTACGTAGGCCAGAATAACGCCAAGTGCGCCATCCAGCCCGAAATGCACCACGCAAAAGGCGATGGGCAGCAACCAGCAGAGATTGATAGCAGCAACGGTCAAGGTTACTGGCAGATGCTTACCGTAGTGGCGCGAAGCAAACTGGTAGGCATGGCTTCGGTGGGCCTCATAGACCTTGTCACCGCGCAGCAACCGCCTGACCAGGGTGTAGGTTGCATCCACGATGAACACACCGAGCAGTATCAACCAACACCAGAACATAGGGGGTGATGTCCAGGCGGCCTGAAGCGATAGCCCTCCCAACACGATACCTATGAATCCGCTGCCTGCATCACCCATGAAGATTTTCGCGGGCGGGAAGTTCCAGAACAGAAAACCCGCTACGGCGGCGGCGAGCAGCAAAGGAAGCACAGCGGCGGTATCGAACCCTGCAAGCCAGTATAGCCACGCGGCGCTCAGGCAAGCGGTGATAGCTTCCACGCTTGCGATACCGTCAATGCCATCCATGAAGTTATACAGGTTGAGCAACCACACTAGATAGACAGCAGCAAGCAAGCCGCCCAACCAGCCGAGGTCCAACGACCAGCCGAACAGTGGCAAGGGTGGAAGTCCGCCCATCCAGCCCAGCATCCAAGCAGCGGCAAGAAAATGCCCCAACAGCCTCCAACGCGCTGCAATATGCCCATGATCATCCATGAAGCCAATGACCGCGATCAAACCACCGCCACCTGCAAGCGCAACAAGCACGCTCAGTTGACCTACCCCCAACAGCATCAGCCCAACGACAACCAGCAAAAACGTCAGCACGATGGCCACGCCGCCGCCTCTGGGCGTCGGTACCGTATGGGAACTGCGCGCATTCGGAATATCGATGACACTTCTCGCCAATGCGTAACGGCGCAAACCGGCAGTGAGCAGCAGTGACAGGATCAATACTGCTGGAAGACACCACAAAAGCATCATTTCTTATCGTTTTCCTGATAGTGCCTGGCAACGGCCAGAAGCGCCGCATCCACCTTCACTGGCGGATGCCAATCGAGCAAATTGCGAGTTTTGCCAGTATCCACCTGCAATGATCCACACAGCCTTCGAGACAACCCTCCCTTGCCCAGGGCCTTGGCACCTGCAGTCAGCATCCACGCAGGCACCGGCAGCAGCCGGGCGCTTTTGCCAAGTGCCTGCGCCATGCGACGCAGCAATGCGGTAGTGGACAAGTCTTCGCCGTCACTGACCAGGAAGGTTTGATTCGCGGCAGCCGGGTGGTCTATGCACGTTACGACCAGATCAACAAGGTTCTCCAAAGCAACCAGGCTGCGACGGTTATCGATCGCTCCGAATGGCAACGGTATGCCTCGATCGAGCCAACGCATCATGTTCAGGAAGTTGGCTTTCACCCCCGGGCCGTATACCAATACAGGGCGAATGATCACTACTTCCAGGCCAGATTGTTGCGCTAGCTTCTGCAACCCGACCTCGGCTTCCATTTTGGAGACGCCGTAAGGATCTTGCGGCTGCGGCAGGTCATCAGCCGTGTAAGGCTTGCCTGGCTGGGTCTCTTCACCGTTGACCTTGATCGAACTGATGAATACGAACCGCTTGACCCCAGCTGCAATGGCCTGGCGGGCCAGCGCAAGCGTCCCCTCCACATTGACACGACGAAACGCAGCCAGTGGGTCGACTTCAGTGTCATTCATCACATGAACACGAGCAGCGCTATGCACCACTACGTCGCATTCGGTAAGCGCCCCTTCCCACGCGTTGTCATCCTCGAACGACTCGAAGGCGACCGTTCGCACGGGTGATGACAGCGCACCACTGCCGCGACGAACAGCGGCAATCACATGCTCACCGTCAGCCAACAACCGTCGCAGTACTGCACTTCCCACAAAGCCGCTGGCTCCGGTGAGAAAAACCTTATGACTCATCGTCCTGACCTTCTCAATGTGGCATTGCTGAAGAGCTGTTCAAGGCGCGTCAACAGTGCTGGCTTGGCGAATTCCTGCTCATAGTATCGTCGCCCTGCCTCCCCCATTTGCTGCCGCTGTACTGCGGGCAGAGCTGCCAAGCGGCCGGTAATCGTAGCCAACCCCGTGCCACTGCCGGACTCACACGCAAAACCTGCACCCGAGGCTTCGATAACGCGTGCCGCCTCGCCATTGATCATGCCAAGAACCGGCCGCCCGGATGCCAAGTAAGCCTGAACTTTTCCAGGAATGGTCTTCTCGAAAACATCATTGGTCCGCAGGGACACCAACAATGCATCGGCCTGAGCGAACAGTGGCGGCATCGCTTCCAGCGGATGCCTGCCAAGCAGCAGCACGTTATCCAGCGATCGGCTGCGCACCTGTTCCTCGAGCCAGCCGCTCATGCGGCCATCACCGACGATGACCCAGCGCACGGCAACCGTTCCACGCAGCGCCTCTGCAGCATCGAGAATCGCGGGGAAGTCCTGCGCCTCGCCAACGTTACCGGCAAACACCACGGTAAACACCGACTCATCACGCTCTATTAGCGCTGAAGGTTCCACGGTTTTAGCCGAGAAATCATCCTCAGCCCAACTGGGGAAATACACCAGGCGCTCGGCATCGATAGGTTTGGTGCAATAGCGACGTACGTTGTCGAAAAAACCATGTGACTGCAGCAGCAAATAGTCAGTGCGGTTGTAGATCCACGAGACTACTTTTCCAACCAGCCCCAACAACTTCGGGCTATGGATGACATTCACAGCGCGCAACGTTTCTGGCCACAAATCGAGCACCCAGACAAAAACCGGGGCACGCTTAAGGCGCCCTATCACAACCGCAGGTATTGCGGAAAGAATAGGCGACACCGCGTAAACAAACACCGCATCAAAACGCCGGCGCCTCAGCTTGAAGGCACCCAGCACAGAGGCACAGACCAGAAATGAGAGGTAATTGAGGACCAATTGGATGGCGCGCTTGCCGCGTGGCACCAACGGCACCCTTACGACCTCAGCCCCTTCATAGTTGGCGAAGCGCCCAGGGTTATCTTTGAAGTCCTGAAAAACCGTCCCTTCGGGGTAGTTTGGCCACCCGGTGAGTACCGTGACTTCGTGCCCCTTTTCGACGAAGTCGCGCACCAGGTCATTGACCCGCATGTTCTCCGGCCAGAAGTACTGGGTAACGACTAGAACCTTCAGTTTTTTTTGCGATATCCCTTCCACAGAATCAGTACCGCTTCCAGACCGTACGGTTCACATAGTCCGTATAACTGTGGACGATACGCACCACCTTGTCCGACACGTTCGGCATGCTGTAGTCGGCGACCAGTCGCAGGCTACGCTGATCGCCCCGCAGTTGGCTCTCAAGGATATTAAGCCCCTGCAAAACACGCTCGCAATCGAGACCGACCATCATCGCTGCGGCTTCTTCCATCCCTTCGGGGCGCTCATGCGCTTCGCGGATATTCAACGCTGGGAAGTTAAGAATCGACGCTTCTTCGTTGATCGTGCCGCTGTCGGAAAGCACAGCCTTGGAGGTCAACTGCAGCTTGTTGTAGTCCTTGAAGCCCAGCGGTTTGAGCAGGCGTACATTAGCGTGGAAGGTGACCCCCATGGCATCGACCCGTTTCTGGGTACGGGGATGCGTCGAGACGATGACCGGCAGATCGAATTGCTCGGCTACCGTATTGAGCGTGTCGACCAATTTCATGAAGTTCTTGTCGGAATCGATGTTTTCTTCACGGTGAGCGCTGACGACAAAGAACTTGCCAGCCTCGAGCCCAAGCCGCTCCAGCACATCGGACGCCTCGATACCGTCACGATAATGATTGAGGACTTCAAACATTGGACTGCCGGTCTTGATCACGCGATCTGCTGGCAAGCCTTCGCAAAGCAGGTAGTCCCGGGCGATGGTGCTGTAAGTGAGATTGATGTCAGCGGTATGGTCAACGATGCGGCGGTTGATTTCCTCGGGCACGCGCATGTCGAAGCAACGGTTGCCGGCTTCCATGTGGAACGTCGGAATCTTGCGTCGCTTGGCCGAAATCACAGCCATGCAGCTGTTGGTATCGCCCAGCACCAACAGCGCTTCAGGGTTCACTTCAGCGAGCACACGGTCCACCGCAATGATCACATTGCCAATGGTTTCTGCACCCGAAGCGCCCGCGGCATTCAGGAAGTGATCGGGCTTGCGAATACCCAGATCCTGGAAAAAGATCTCGTTCAGCTCGTAGTCATAGTTCTGGCCGGTATGCACCAGTACGTGCTCGCAATGTTCGTCTAGCGCGCTCAGGACCCTGGACAAACGAATGATTTCGGGACGCGTGCCTACAACGGTGACGATTTTAAGTTTTTTCATAGCATTCTCAGTCCTGAGCCAACCGGGTCATGGGCAAACCGGCAGCGCATAAGTATCCGGGTGTTCGCGGTCGAAGATCTCATTGGCCCAGAGCATGACGATCATTTCGTCATCACCAATGTTGGTGATGTCATGGGTCCAACCAGGCACTGTCTCAACAATGGTTGGCGCCTCACCGCTGGTCTGCAGTTCATAAAACTCGCCTGACACTACATGACGGAAGCGGAAATTGGCCGTGCCTTTGATAACCAGAAACTTCTCGGTCTTGGAGTGATGATAATGCCCTCCCCGCGTGATCCCCGGGTGTGCTGTGAAATACGAAAACTGCCCGGCTTCGGGGGTTTTCAGCATTTCAACGAAAACACCACGCGGGTCACCGTACTTGGGCACCTCATAGGTAAACGATGCGGGCGGCAGGTAGCTCAGGTAGGTGGAGTACAGTGCACGGGTCAAGCCAACGCCGACGTTTTCGGTAATCAAGGTGGCGCGGCTGGCGCGGAAGCTGCGCAGTTGCTCGGCCAAGGCACCCACCGTGGTGCTGTAAACCGGCTCGACGTCCACCTGACCACTGGCGACTGCCTCGCCGTCCATAATGGCCATGAACTTGCTGACCACGTCATCCACATAGACCAGGTTGAGCGCAGCAGATTCGTCATGGATCTGGATGGGCAGGTCGTGAGCGATGTTATGGCAGAAGGTGGCGACGGCCGAGTTATAGTTCGGCCGAGCCCATTTACCGAAAACATTGGGCAAGCGGAAAATGTAAATTGGGTTGCCGCTTTCCTGGCCAAGCGCGGTCAGTGCCTGCTCGCCTGCGAGCTTGCTGAGGCCGTAAGGGTTATCTCGCTCAGCCTGGATCGACGAGGTATACAGCACCGGGATCTTCCGCCCTGACGCCTTGACCGCATCGCACACCTGTTGAGTGAGTTCACTATTACCACTGCCGAACTCAGCGGGGTCCTCGGGGCGATTGACCCCTGCCAAGTGGAAGATGCAGTCTGCCTGGGCGACCTTGCCCTGCAGTGCCTGCACATCCTCACCTCGCACGAAAAGGCTGATCTCGACGTCTTTGCGCTCTGCCAGATGCACAAGCAGGTTACGCGCAATGAAGCCATTGCTTCCGGTTACCAGTACCTTCATCTGTCATTCCTCCGGCGTGGCATGCTCGCCACGCTGGATGGCTTTGATGAAATCGAGCTTGAGCAACAATGCTTGCATCCCGGCTACATCCAGACGCTGGGTGTTGTGCGAGTTGTAGTCCTCCGTGTGGGAAATCTTCTCTTCACCCTGCTCGACATACTTGCTGTAGTTCAGGTCACGCAGGTCTGGCGGCACACGGAAGTAGTCACCCATGTCTTCGGCACAGGCCATTTCCTCACGGCTGAGCAATGCCTCGTAGAGCTTCTCGCCGTGACGAGTACCAATCACCTGGATCGGATGCTCAGGTTGCCCCAACAACGCAGTCAGTGCTGAAGCCAACGTTTCAACCGTGGCAGCTGGCGCTTTCTGCACGAACAGATCACCGTTATTGCCGTGCTCGAACGCGTAAAGTACAAGGTCCACGGCATCCGCTAGGGTCATCATGAAGCGGGTCATGTTCGGATCGGTGATGGACAGGGCCTTGCCGGCGCGAATCTGGTCGATGAACAGCGGGATCACTGATCCGCGTGATGCCATGACATTGCCGTAACGGGTGCCGCAGATGACAGTCTTGGCCTCGTCGACATTGCGCGACTTGGCGACCATGACCTTTTCCATCATGGCCTTGGAGATACCCATGGCGTTGATCGGATACACCGCTTTGTCAGTACTGAGGCAAACCACCCGCCGCACTTCATTCTGAATGGCAGCTTCAAGGACGTTCTCGGTACCGATGACGTTAGTCTTAACGGCCTCCATCGGGTGGAATTCGCAGGAGGGGACTTGCTTCAGCGCGGCCGCATGGAAGATGTAGTCGACACCCCGGGTGGCGTTCAGGACACTCTGGTAGTCCCGCACGTCGCCAATGTAGAACTTCAGCTTGGCGCTGTCATAGCGCTTGCGCATATCGTCCTGCTTCTTCTCGTCACGGCTGAAGATACGCACTTCAGCGATGTCACTGTCGAGAAACCGCTTGAGGACCGCATTGCCGAAAGAGCCGGTACCGCCGGTGATGAGAAGTGTTTTACCCTTGAACATATGATCTGACCCTTGCAACGCGCGTGAATAGTTATCGGGCTCGGAGAGCGGAATAAATGATGTCGTCTTTCTGCTGAGCACTTGGGTAGCTGATCAGCACCGCGCGATAGGCGCCCTTGAATACAAAGAAGCTACCTGCCGCCACACCGACCACGCCGCACGTCTTGACCACGCTTGCCATATCCTCGAGCGAACCACCACCGCCCAGGATGGTGATAGGGATATGCACCGCTGCCCGCAATTTAGCTGCCAGGTCCAGGTCATACCCCTTCATCTTTCCATCGTTCTCGATCGAATTGAGGACAATCTCCCCAGCACCGAGCTTCTCCAGTTCCTGCGCCACTTCCAACACACTGCGTTTGGTGTTTCGCGTGCCGTTATGCGTCCAGACCTCTTGATGTTTGCTTAACAGCCGCGATTTATGATCCAGCACCACCACCACGCTCTGGCTGCCAATTTCCTCGGCAATCTGGGTAACCAGCTGAGGGTTTTCGAGGGCCGCCGAGCTGATGGCGACCTTTTCGACGCCTAGCTGAATGATCTTCTTGGCCTGCAGCGCCGTCCGGATACCACCGCCATAACACAAGGGCATACGGCACTCGGCAGCGAGTTTGGCGATTTGCGTGTAATTGGGCTCGACGCCATGCGCTGTCGCGTCAATGTCGATCACGATCAGCTCATCGGCTTCCTTTTCGTTGAAGATCTTCACCGCATTGATGGGATCTCCGACGTACTTCGGATCCTTGAATTTGACCGTCTTCACCAGCCCACCGTCTTGGATGAGCAGGCATGGAATGATCCTGGGTCTTAGCATTTGTCAGTTTCCGCTCACAGTTCCGCGAAGTTTTTCAACAGGCCGACGCCAAAGTGATGGCTTTTCTCGGGGTGGAACTGCACGCCATACACGTTCCCTGCCTGCACGGCGCAGCTGAACTCCAGGCCATACGAGGACATCGCAGCGCGGTGCTGCACGTGCTCGCAATCGAAGAAGAACGAATGCAGGAAGTAGAACCGCGCCTCCTCTTCGAAGCCTTTGAACAGCGCGTTGTCACCGAGCGATGCCACATCGTTCCAGCCCATGTGGGGCAGCGGCAGGTCCGTAAGGTCAGGGACCGATTTGAACGAGCGCACACAGCCGGGCACCCACCCTAGACCAGGGAGGCTACCTTCTTCACTGCTGTTAGCGAGAATTTGCATCCCCACGCAGATCCCCAGTACAGGCACCTTGTGCTCTTGCACCAGGGTTTCTAGGGTCGAGCGCATGCCCGAAGCATCCAGCCGCTCGATCGCATGGTCGAAGGCCCCAACCCCGGGCAGGATCAATTTGGTCGCGCCATCCAGCTGTGCTGCGGTCTGAGCAACCGCAACAGGGATGTGCAAACGTCGGTAGACGTTAACGAAGGCCTGGATGTTACCCAGACCGTAGTCAATGATGGTGATCATCTGAACAGCCTTCTTTCCAATCCGATTGCACTGAGCACACGAGCTCCTATGCCGATCAAGAAACGCTTGTTTTTGTAGTCATGGAAGGTCTTGTTCTGACCCTCGAAAATGCCCTGAAGCTCTGGGACAGTCAAGTCCAGCTTGTGTGCCACGTACTCGAATTCGGATTTGAGGAAGTTTTCGTCAAGCTCGGGCTTGGCGATGCGTTCGAGTGCGGCTTCCCGAGTCAGCTGACCGGTCATGATCAAGCTGGAAAAATGCGCGCGTCGCTTTTCGTACCCGAATTTGCGCGGCATCCAGTAATCTTCGTAAAAACGGGTAAAACGCGACTCATGGTGCTTGTGCTGGAAGCGCTTCCAACCGAACAGGCGCTCAAGCGTATCTTCAGCATCCCGCTTCACATAGGGGACGTGGTTCAGGGGGCGTACGACCTGCATGCCCAGTACATAACGGTAGTAGATCTTGTAGGACAATACGTCTACCAGAGGGAACGTCTTGAGCTTACGCGAACCGAACTTGCCATGGATGTCGTTGATCAGCGTGGTATCAATGCCTGGGTAGGCTCCCCACTCCTCAGGTTCGCGGCAGCATTCGGTGGAGTAGTTGCCGCCGGTGAGCACGTACTTGATTTTGTTGGCCTTGGCAAACTTGTACAGGCCTGAAAAGAACGCGGTGTCCTGAGGAATGTCCTGGTCGGGAACCTGCGCCTTGAGGAAGGCCACCTGCAGGCTTTTCATCTCTTCCCAATTGATGACGTCGGTGAACAGCTCAAGGCCCAGGCCATCAACCAGTTTTTCGATGTTGCCAACGGCCTGGTCCGTGTTCCAGCCGGCGTCAACGTGGAAAAGCAGCGGGCGCAGGCCCATCTTTTCCTTTGCGACGTAAGCGAGGTAGGAGCTGTCCAGGCCGCCACTCAGACCGATGATGCAGTCATAGTCCCGACCCTGGCCGTCCTTCTTGATTTTTTCGGCAATCTTGGCCAGCTCAGCTTCACCCGCCGCACCGGTGTTCCAATTGGGCTGAATATTATTTTCAAAATTTTTGCAATACTCACAAACGCCTTGACCGTCGAAGGAAATATTCGGATCACTGGTATCCATGATGCAACGGGTACAGATTTTGTAGTTTTTCATAATAGCATCCAGCAATTAGGTCAACAGGCGCTTTGCCATGCGGCGGTAGTCTAGAAGACTCAAAGCAATTTCATGGGATCGCTTGGAGAAAGTATCCAGTATTTCAGGCTTGTCCTCAATCGCTGCAAACGCGCGGGTCAAGTCAATGTCGTTACGCACAGCCCACCCATTGCCATCCACAAACGGCACGTGACTAGGTACGTCTGCAATGATAACTGGCCGTCGCGCACAAAGGCTCATTTGCATTGTCGCCGACTGACTCCCCGGCTGCACATATACATCCGCCGCGCACAGCAGGGCGTAAAGCTCATCGGACGATTTCCAGCCCAAGAAGATGACCCGCGGATCTTTGGCTACAAGCGCGGTCACCTCTTCGGCAACAGCATCATGTAGTTGGCCAACGATCAAAAACCTAAAGTCTTCGGAGCGGGTTTGTGTAAAGGCACGAAGACTTTGGGCAAGTTTCTTCTTGCCATCAAACTTACCCGATTGAAGAAATACAACCTGCCGCGCATCAAGCCCCAGGGCCGCGCGCGTATCGGAGCGCAGCCTGGAGTAAGTAGCATCATCCGCTATATTCCCGCCTAACGGGAAAAACTCCATCTGCCTGTCTTCAATCCCGTATTGCTTGCGACAAAATGTTAGCGTTTCTTGGGAAATGCATAGCACCTTGTCAATGTCGGGCAAAGCACTTCTAATGAGCGGGCGGTAGTAGAACCGATGCAAGATCTTTGATAGTTTTCCCACTGCACTATTATTAGCATCCTCATGACTATCAACGTACAACTTCACGTTTGGATGCTTGCGCTTGTAGCGCGCCACTGTGCGCAACTCCCAACCACACAAACCGTGGAACATGATAACGTCAGGGCCAAACGATTCGATAATTTGCGCCACTTTCGCATGTATGCGTAGTTTCTTTTTCAAGAAAAATGGACCCACACCGCCGTAGGGCAACCGTATAACACGGGCACCATCAGTCCCTGTATAGTCGCCTGGGACGGTATAGCCAAGCGTAAGATTATCCAAGTACGTCTCAGTCGACGCGACCACAAGGACATCGTGCCCTGTTGAGACATGCTCACGGACCAGCTCGTTTTCCTGATAGCGATACCCGTCAATGTAAAAACACGAAACACACAAATGGATAATTTTCATACAATATTCTGACTTTTCAAAAAAGCTTCCGGATCGTTGAAGTGCACGGCCGCAGCCGTCAGTTTATCCTCCGAAAACTCCCACCACCGACTCTTCAAAAGCCCTTCCACTATCGACTCAGAGAACCGCAGGCGTATCAATCGTGCCGGGTTACCTGCGTAAATTGCATAGGGGGGCACGTCTCGGGTGACCACGCTGCCCATGCCAATAACCGCACCCGTCCCGATGGTCACCCCCCCTTTAATAAGCACACCCTCACCTATCCAGACGTCGTGACCAATGACCGTATTGGGCTCCCAACGGTAGTCATGCCGCGAAAACTTCTTCTTGATACTCTCTTTATGCGCCAGAAATACGGGGCTGGTGGAGACGTATTCGATGGGATGCCTGGCGCCGCCAACGACGACATTATTGGCAATGGAACAGAAAGACCCAATCGACGTCTTTATGAATGTGCAGTCATACCCACAGAAACTATGCTCGCCGAAGCTGCTAGAAAACAGAGTACAACCGGACTCCACTTTTGAGCTGCGCGGAACGGCTGAGTCAATCAGAGCAGAGCCTCGCGACTTTTTTAGTATCCGAGAGATCACATATCCAATCATAGCCGGCGGCCCCATAATTTTAGTTTAAACTTATCAACCCATAGCAACCCTATCCACATCGCACCACCAAAAGAGGCCAGCATGGTGAAAAAGGGTCCATTGGTGGTCACAAACGCCAATGGAAAGAGCGCCGTCAACACGAACACCCTGTTCCAACCCTGGGCAACTCTGTCCAGCACAACCAGCCAGACCGTGTAGAGTGCGAAAATAACCAGCACCCCTAGAGCACCCGCCGCCGCAACACCGTCGGTTGCGACGAAGCTTGCGTTCGATTGGCTTTGTACACCCAGTACCCGCTCCGCAAGAATCTTTCCTAGCAGCGGCCACTTATCATCCGACGCATAGGCTGCTGGAACTTCAGCCAGCCTGCCAATGACAGAAACATGTGACCAGTGGGTGAACCCTTGCTCCGCGAACAGATCGTAGTACTGGGTAACAAATAAGCCTGGGTATGCCAATAATCGGGTATAGAAATAGAACCCGAGTTCTCGAAAAATCCCGACTTCATCGTAAAGCAGCGCGATGAGAAAGACCAAAAACGCGCCACCAGTGAACAGATAGGCGGGATTATTCGGGTCATCGCCACGTCGTTTGAAAACAAACGACACGAAGACCATGGCGAAGGGCAGCAGGAACACCGTTCGCTCGGCCGTTATCATGAAGACGAAAATAAAACCCACAAACCCCGTCAGGCATACCAAATAGCGTCTCGCCACCCACCCACTGGCAAAAAGTATGGGTGAAAAAAAATAGGCCAAATACACCTGGCAGTAACCGATAAATAACGACGTGGCCGCGCCTTTTTCCCGCTGCGCGTAAACATCATCCAGACCCGAAAACGACAAGACATCGCGATACGTCAAGAACAGCAAGCCGATACACGTCAGTGCGCCTATCATGCACGCGTATAAAAATGGCCTGGACAGGAAGCCAGACGATGACTGCCGCACAGGGAAGCTTCTGACCACCACGCAACACACAAACAAGCCAACACAGAAGTTAAAGAAAACCCAAAAATATCGGTCAACTGCATCCGCATGATTAAGCATTCCGATAGCCACTGCAGGCACATAGACACAGAACGTCAAGGCATGCAAAAAAAGCGTTGACGGCCTATTAAAGTAAAGAGGCAACACGCTAACAGGTACAATCGAAAACACGAAAATCAACAACAGGTTGCCCAAATTAAAACTGGGCGCGTTAAACCCCCAAAAGGCTTGCTCAACGGCCAGGTACCTGTCATGCCCATACACCAAAGCCAGCACATAGAGGATCATCGAAACCAACAACTTGACGCGGGCCTTGCTTACAAACATAAGAGACCCCGGCAAAATTGACGACTTCTCCCCGCTTAGCCGACCCGCCATTTCAATTTCCATGATGACCTTTCGCCCTTGGTTAATCGGTAACGCTAAATCGCTGCCCGACGAAACTGCCCGATTGAAAAATATGCCAAGCGCTATGCTCAGCTTCGGACGCGATCACCTACGCGCCCCTACACCACTGCCGAATACTTCTTGACAGCGCGTGCAATCAAGAAGTTAGCAAAAACCAAATCAAGTAAATACACCACCGAAACCTGCACCGTATAAAGCATCAAGAACTCACTGAAGGACAGGGAGTTATAGTAGGAAACCAACAACACCGCCCCAGTTAGCGCCAACCTAAGCACATGAAGAAGCGGCATATAGAAGTTATAGCGAAGCACTAAGGACACCCGATCCAACGGCGTACTGATGAACGAACAAAATGCAGCCACCACAAGAACTTGTGCATACACGCCGGCATCGTGCCATTGACCACCTAACACTAACGGGTATAGCCAGGGCGATAGAGCACCCGCAAACACATAGATGGGAGCCCCAAAAATTGCCAACTTTCTCACCGTCAGGCTCCACAGCGACCTGAGCAGCAGAGGCTCATCATAATGTGAGGCCGCGCGCTGATAAAACACCTGGCCTATCGCAGCACCGATTAACCCTGACGGCAAGAAAATGGTAGCCATGACGATTGAGAACTGGCCAAGGACCTCAGTTCCAAATACTGCAGAGATGTAAAAGATGGGTGCAGCACTGCTTATCGTAACCAGCACATGCGACGCAACTAGTGCGTGTGCGCCATGTGCATGATCTTTGAAAGGGCTAGTTAAATTTTCCGATGCCTTGACCCCGCCAAAGATTAATTTTTTGGAATAGGGAAGGATGCTAGCAATTTTTCCTAACGCGCTGAACAGTGTCGTAAAAATCAGACCGCTGCCGGTCACGAGCGACAACAAGGCACCCGATACGACATAGGCCGATTTACCACACACTTCTGACAGCGCGGACACTTTGTAAGCACCCGCCCGCTGAGCATTGTGTTGAAATGCGAGTGCGATGGACACAAAGAACGCACTCAGGGGCGCAATCGCCAACCACTCAGCGCCCTCTTCGATTGATAAAGCCTGTGCGATCTCCACCGAAAACAAGCACATGACCACGGTAAGTAATGCACCGGTAATGAAACCAAGCTTTGCCAGCCCCAACAGCAGCAGGCGCGCCTGCTGCTCTCCTTTCAACATCTGGAAGAAGTATTCATACCTCCACGTCATGATGCCTGCAAAGAACATGACCAGCTGGAGAAATATATTCTGAACAGCGAACTCCTGCGGGGCATAGAGCCTGGATAATAACGGAATCCCAAGAACACCTATCACCTGCGCAACGGTATTGCCCGACGCTTGTAGAAAAATATCCCGCCAGTAAGACGAGACGTACTGGACGACTTTCACTGACCGGCTCCACAGGCAGCCGCCACAGCATCAACCACCTTACCAACATCCGCATCACTCAGGTAAGGATGCATCGGCAGGCTCAACACTTTATTCGCCAGTTCATCCCCCAATGGAAGATAAGCATCAGACGCAACAGCCACTTGTTTATTAAGGGGTATTGGGTAATGAACGACGCTAGGAACGCCCCGTTCTTTAAGCACTGCTTGAACGCGCTCCCGGCCTTCGACCTGAATCGTGAACTGTGCGTAAACTGAGCTATTCGCTTCAGCAATGAATGGAAGCTTTACGGAGCCCAACGAGCCCAGCAGGTTATTATATTTTTCTGCAGCGGCTTGCCGAAGCTTTATTTCGTTGTCAAATATATCGAGTTTGGCAAGAAGAATCGCGGCCTGCAGGGTATCAAGCCGACTATTAACCCCCACCCGCACATGGTGATAGCGCTTCTCTTGACCGTGCCGAGCGATCTGGCGAATGATAAGGGCCAACTCGGGATCGTTGGTGAAAATCGCGCCACCATCACCATAGCAGCCCAACGGTTTACTTGGAAAGAAGCTCGTGCATGCGATAGACGTCAAGCTGCAGGAGCGCCGCCCTTTATAAGTAGCACCAAAGCTTTGGGCCGCATCCTCAATAACGGGAATATTGTACTTCGCTGCAATTTCATTGATCGCATCGAAATCGGCACACTGCCCATAAAGCGACACTGGCACTATCGCCTTGGTGCGCGGGGTAATGGCTGCTTCCAGCAGCGCCGGGTCTAAATTACAAGTACGTTTATCCACATCGACATAAACAGGCGTCGCACCCAGCAATGCAACGGTCTCAGCAGTTGCAATATAAGTAAAGCCAGGGGTAATCACCTCATCCCCAGGACCAATACCTAACGCCATCTGTGCAATCTGCAAGGCATCAGTTCCGTTAGCGCAGGTAATGCAATGATCGACCCCGACATAGGTAGCCAAACGCTCTTCCAACTCAGTTACTTCTGGACCCAGGATATACTGACCATGGCTCAGTACTCGCTGAATACCAGCATCGATATTACTCTTGATGAGGGCCTGCTGCCGTTTGAGATCGATAAATTCAATCATAGGTCAAATATCCAATTTAGTCAGAGTATTGTCGCGCAGCACGTAACGAGCGCGCGTATGGGAGCAAATGGCTTCCCCCCTCTCATTCAATTCCAGTTGCTCGCCATATTCACTCATCCAGCCAATCTGTCGAGCTGGTACACCGACCATCAAGGCGTAGGCGGGAACATCTTTGTTGATCACCGCGCCCGCACCCACAAACGCGTATTCACCGATGGTAACCCCACAGACGATGGTGCAATTGGCTCCCAAGGTAGCGCCCTTCTTGACCAGCGTGTCACGGTACTGATCTTTGCGCTCGATCAAAGAGCGTGGATTGTAAACATTGGTAAACACCATGCTCGGCCCGCAAAATACGCCCTCTTCCAACGTAACGTTGTCGTAGACCGATACGTTGTTTTGGACCTTGCAGTGATCACCAATCACAACCTTGTTACCCACAAAGACGTTCTGGCCAAGCGAAACACCGGCACCAATTCGAGCGCCGCTACACACGTGGACAAAATGCCAAACACGGGAATCTTTGCCTATTTGCGCGCCTTCGTCGACGATGGCACTCGAATGCTGATAATGGCTCATTGCTTGAGGCTCACACTGGATTGAGTTTGGTCGAACAACTGCTGGAGTTGACCCCCAGCAAAATGTCCGTAACGACGCGCCCCGATTTCGTTTAAGTGATGATTATCCTGATAGATAAGTTCACCCTGCTCGTAAGGTGCATCCGCAAAAAAGCTTGAGTTTGAAAAATCCACAAAGTGCACACCAACCCTGCCCGCAGCGAGTAACGCTACCTTATGGTTGGCTGCCCTCCATTCCTCATTGAGTGCCAGGGTGGCAGGCAATCCTAATTCCCTGAAGCGTCGCACTCTTTGTACGTCTGATCGGAACATGGGCACTTGCCCCAAGATCACGACCTGCTTATTAGCCGCTGTGGCATCATCTAAAAATGACTGGAAGGCCCTCACAAACGCAGGACTAGGCACTTGGTATTGCCACATACCCGCGACGATCACCTTGCCCATACCTGACATCGCCTGTTGCACTGCGACGATCTGTGAGCGGCATGGGCCACGGGCATACTCCGGCAGGCGATCAACGTCGAATCCTGGTATGGGTATGCAACTGCTTGCAGTGAATATTCGATACCCCACCCCTTGCTCTTCACCTGCCTGGTCCAGAAAGTAGTTGAGCTGAGCCGCATGACTGTCACCGATAACAAGGACAGTTGGCGTCGCGCTGGCGAGGCCGCGCTTGCACTCACCCACCTGCTGGCCATGACAGATCAGTTCAGGATCCGCATAACGCGTCTGCGCCAAGGGCTGCGGGGCGACCCATAGCGAATTCAGCTTGATCCCGAGCACGGCAATCGCTGCGAGCCCGCCTGCCGCAAGCCCCCAGCGCGGTGCCAAGCGCCAAACAGCTGACGATTTACGCACGGGCAATTCGATAAACCGATAAGACAGCCAAGCCAAGAAAAACGATGCACCCAGTGCGGTCAACATCCAACCTACACCTAACGCGTACTGCCCTGTGTAGTAGCGGATAAACGCCAGGACCGGCCAGTGCCAAAGATAGAGGGAATATGAGACACCACCCACCCACACCATGGGGCGTGAAGCCAAAAGGCTGCTGACCGGCCCTCGCCGGGCGGCGATAATCAGCGCAGCCCCCAGGCAAGGTCCTATGGATAGAAAGCCGGGAAAGTTAGCTTTATCGATAAATAGAAAACTGGCAACCAGCACCAGCGCGCCAAGCAGCCCCGTAAGCGCCGAACGTGATGCAGGTACTTCTCGGTCGCGCAGAACGAGCGCCAATACGGCTCCAACCATGAACTCGGGGACACGGGCGAGCAAGGAAAAGTACTGGCTGCCCAGGTCACCGTCCAACCCGCTCATGCCCGCCCAAAGGAACAGGCCAGCCGCAATCAGCGAAAAGCTGGGCGACCACCAGGATCGAGGTAACAGCAGCAGCACTAATGGATAAAAGAGATAAAACTGCATCTCGATTGCCAGCGACCACGTGTGCAGAAGCGGCAATTCTTCAACGCGAGGAGCAAAATAGCTACCGAAGTCCGAAAAGTACTGGTTACTTAGAAACAGCGCGGCCGATTTCAGGCTCTGACGAAAGAAATCGAAATCACCGGTCAGCAACAAGACGGACGAGGCGGTACATACCACCGCCAGCATGACGGCATACGCAGGAACGATACGTTTTATACGGCTTGCATAAAACGACCGAAGATCGATTTTATATCCAGGCGCCGTCAGAAGGGCCGTGATAATGAACCCAGAAATAACAAAGAAAACATCAACACCGACAAAGCCGGCCTTCAGCCATGCGCTGTCTGCGTGATAGGCAAGTACTGCCAGGACTGCAACTGCACGCAAGCCCTGAACGTCCAGCCGCATATCCTTACGCGGGCGTAACGAGGTCAAGCTATGCGGCAATGTTTCTTTGTTATTAGACAAGCTGCCAAGACCCTGTTGCGAGTACACCACTAAAGGAAGGGTGGCCTGTTGACCACCCGATACCACGCTCTGTCAGCGAGCCAGCCCAAGAACAAACGGATGCGCCTCATTGTCCTTGGCCTGGACAATTGCGGCGCTACGGATGACGTTCACGGTTTCGACGCAATGACGTGCGTCTTCGATGCCGTAACCTCGCCCGGCGAGAATTTCTTCGTAGCTGGTGGTATGCAGATCGGTAAAGCCTTCGGAAAACTCCATTTCCTCGCCATCGACAGTAATCGAGCGATAGGTCGGCTTCTTGCCCTTGACGGCGTCGGGCAAGTCATTGGCATCGACCGAAAGGAACCAGCGTACACGCGCTTTTTCGTACTCAAGGTAACCCGCGGCTTTATGCTCGGATGAGTAGTGCACCACATTGCGCTGGAGCTTACCGAAGATGAAGTGCAGCATGTCGTAGAAGTGCACACCGATGTTGGTAGCAACACCGAAGGATTTACGAGGATCACCCTTCCAGCTCTGCAGGTACCACTTGCCACGCGACGTGATGTACGTGAGATCGACCTCATACTTGTGCGCACGGTTTTCTGCTGCAACTTTGTCTTTCAGGTTGAGGATTGCCTGATGGTGACGCAATTGCAGGATGTTGTAGAGCCGCTTGCCCGTTTCCCGTTCGATCAGCGAAAGCTGATCGAGCATGTCCGGCGTCGGAACCAGCGGTTTCTCGCAGATGACATCGCACCCCAGACGCAGCCCTGCTGCGATATGTGGATAGTGCAGATAGTTTGGCGAACAGATGGAGACATAATCCAGCGCCATTGCGGGATCGCGCTTCAGCGTGTGCGCATGCTCAAGGAAGAACTCGAACTCGGTGAAAAACTCACTCTGCGGCGAGATGCTGTCGATGATGCCGACCGAGTCGTTTATGTCGTAGGCGGAAACCAGGCGGTTGCCGGTGTCCTTGATGGCACGCATGTGTCGAGGGGCAATGTAGCCGGCGGCACCGATCAGAGCAAAGTTCTTCATGAATCTTCCTTCGGAAACTGTTGAATCCGTCCGGCGCCGTGCGCCCGGACGGAGGGTCAGCTATTAGCGGTTCAAGCTTTGATGATATGAGCTGCAGGGGCGCGGTATTTGCCCCGACTGTCAACGATCAGCCTGGCCTTGGCTTCAATCAACGCATAATCGAATTTGTCATGGTCGGTGGCCAGGATCACGGCATCAAAGGAAGCCAGATTTTCCGCCGTCAACGGTTCGCTGCTGAGCTCGAAATGATGCTCGCGCATCTTCGGAAACACAGGAACATGCGGATCGCTGTAGGCAACGACACCACCCTTGGCCTGAATCAACTCCATGATCTCAACCGAAGGTGACTCGCGCATGTCATCAACGTTTTTCTTGTACGCAATGCCCAGCACCAGAATGCGGCTACCTTTGAGCGCTTTGCCTGCGTCGTTCAGCCCATCCATCAGTTTGCTGAGCACATATTCCGGCATCGCCTGGTTCACCTCGCCCGAAAGCTCGATGAATCGGGTGTTCACACCGTACTCCCGCGCTTTCCAGGTCAGATAGAAGGGGTCGATTGGTATGCAGTGGCCGCCAAGCCCCGGACCAGGGTAGTAGGCAGTGAAACCAAAAGGCTTGGTCGCCGCCGCGTCCACCACTTCGAAAATATCGATCCCCATGCGGTCCGCAACAATTTTCATTTCGTTGACCAAACCGATGTTCACTGCGCGGTGAATATTCTCCAGCAGTTTGGTCATCTCGGCCGCCTTGGTCGAGCTGACCTGAACAACTTTATCAATCGCTTGGTCGTACAGGGCGACACCCACTTCGAGGCAACTTGGCGTATGACCGCCAATCACCTTTGGAATGGTCCGTGTTTCGAAGTTTATGTTACCCGGGTCTTCGCGTTCTGGCGAATAGACGAGAAAGATATTCTCCCCTACTTTCAAGCCATTTTCCTCAACACGCGGCAGCAACTCTTCCTCGGTGGTGCCTGGGTAGGTTGTGCTTTCCAGCGATACCACTTGGCCGGCCCGCAGATAGGGCTTTATCGCATCAGTAGTATTAATGACAAAGCTCATGTCCGGCTCACGGTACTTGTTCAGTGGCGTCGGGACGCAAAGAATCAAGGCATCGCATTGAGCGACGCGAGTGAAATCAGTGGTGGCTTCGAAACCGTGCTGGCGGGCTTGAGCGATACTGGCACTGGAAATATGTTCGATGTAGCTTTGTCCAGCATTGAGGCGATCAACTTTAACTTCGTCGATGTCTATACCCAGCACATTAAAGCCAATCGCGTTATAACGCAGCATCAGGGGCAAGCCAACATACCCGAGGCCGACAATGCCGACCAACGCTGATTTGCTCTTGAACTTTTCAACCGCCTGCTTCTTGATATCCGTCATATCGCGTGACTCACCCTTCTATATTACCCGCCTGCACAGGTGGCAGGAGACGGGGTGTTAAAGATGCCCGTTCACCCAGTCGTGGATGAATTCCAGCTGAAACAGTTTGGCTCGCGGCCTAACGCCCCAAGACCCACCAAATAATCGGCAATAGCAGCACGCCTAGTTTGCCAAACTCGAGATCGGCGGGCTACTCACACTACACCCTAGCCGCTTCCAGAGCCACCAAAGCTGTGCCCCTGCCTGCTGACTGCAAGCATGCCCTACCTCCAGTGAACGCTATTTTGATAACAATAAAATTAACTAATGCGTTAACTGGCCACGAACCAGCGGGCCGCTATGCCTGCCGACGCCTGACCCAGAGGTCTCTGGCCATGGCAGCAAGCGCACCAGCGCCTAATCCCAAAACAACACTCAATACAACAATAAGCGACTTTTTCGGCTTCACCGGCCGGTCTGGTAGCTCAACCGCACCATCTTGCTCGAACACCTGTATCAAGGATGGGTCGAGCTTTACATTACGGTAAAACATTACCCTTTCTTGCATCGGGCGCAGCCCGTTGATGAACGGCTCGTCAGTGGTTCGCGCCACAAGATTGGCGATTTCAGCTTCTAGCGCCTTGGTCCCGCGCATATAGGTGAGCGACCCACCCATTGCCGCAGAGACCTCGGCCGACAACGACTGCGAAATCACTGGAGGTTTCTCCAAGCCAATGGACTTGGCGACAATCAAGGCCTCCTTCAACTGAGTAATCCGATCTTCTCGCTCCTTCCTTGCACTGGCCTTCGCGCCTTCGATCTGGGTTTGCAGGTTGTCCGCCTTGACCATCATCTCACTGCGGTTGCTATCCAGCACTTCTCGCTTCGCTGTCTCTGCTGCAAGCGCGTTGTAAGCCACTACCCACTTGGCGGCTTGCTGAGGATCTGAAATGGATGCGGTGACTGCGTATCGGGTCGAGGACCCCTTCCCTGCAGCCGCCACTGTGAGCACATTGCCAAAATCGCTGTACAACGAGTCACGTGATCCTCGGCGCTGCTCTTCGCTCAAGCTAGGCAGGTATACATCGCGGAAAAACCTGTTACGCACACCCTCTGACTGCAAAGCCTGGAGATGCGTATCGTAGACCTCCTTGACCGTCAAAGCGCTTAAGCCAGAATCGCCACCACGCCCAAAATTCAACTGCGCGATATCGTTTTGGGTGGGCGGCTCTACGAACAGTTTCGCTTCATACACGGGCGTGGCCAGCAACGCATACGCAAACCCTGCGGCCACGATGGGTGCCGCCACCATCCCTGCCCACAGCTTCTGGCGCCAGACGCCCTGTACCAATTCAACAAGCTCGATTTCATCATCACGATATGGGCGCTGAGGTTCATTACGCATCTATTCTAATTATCCTAGGGTCCGTCTAACATCATCAAAACAGTGAGCTCACCCATAGCACGGGCCACACAAGGCGCCAACAAGCGCTACTATGCACGCCTACAGCCAGCGTAGCGTCAACATGCCTGCATGCTAACTCGATTCCACCCTACCCTGCACGCGGGGTCAAGTTCAAAGAAACAAGCATGGGTAGAGCCCTGATGATGTCAGTTGTTCCCCAACCTTAGCGCCTCCTCCGCAATTCCAGCTGAATGGTCAGCGTGGTATGGAAATTCTGGTGCTTGCTTTACGCAGCGCAAACGCTTGCCTCAAAGAGGATGCCAGCATTTCTTTAGACCTTACCTCACCGTGCACAAGCAAAATTTCAGATGGCTCGCGCTCCATGTTAGTCGCAAAGGCTAGCAGTCCTGCCTGATCCGCATGCCCCGAATACCCACTCAACGTCATCACCTTCGCCCGAATCTCATAAGCCTCTCCATCCAGATCAATCTGCACAAAACCTTCCGCGCCCTCACTGGCCTGAATCACTGCCCCCGGCGTGCCCTTGGCTTGATACCCGACGAACAGCACCTCATGCCTCGGATCCCCAAGTATGGCCTTGAGGTAGTTGACGATCCGCCCACCCGAGCACATGCCGTTGCCTGCAATGACAATCGCCGGGCGCCCGGTGCTTTTGAGGTAATTCACCACATGCTGATGCCTGTTATGGGTATCCACACTAATCAGCTGATCAAAGCCCAGCGGGTCACGCCCCTCAGCCAACCGCGCGCGGGCTTCTTCATTCCAGTATTCATGCAGGTCGCGGTAAACGCTGGTGATGCGTTGAGCCAAGGGTGAATCAAGAATGATGGGCAATTGTGACCAATCAAGTGGACTATCACCCGGCGCTTGACCCGCGCTCAGCAGGGCCTTGCGATGAAGGATGTCTTCGAGTTCGTACAACAATTCCTGGGTACGCCCCAGGCTGAAGGCTGGGATGAGGATCGTGCCGTTATCGGCCAATGCCCGATCGATGAGTGCTTCCAGTTTTTCTCGACGGTCGTCGGTACTGGGGTGCAGGCGATCACCATAGGTGCTTTCGAGCACCAGCACGTCAGCGCGCTCTGGGGGCTGCACGGGCCGCAGCAAGGGATTGGTGGAGGGCCCTAGGTCGCCGGAGAACACGTAGCGGGTGTTGGCCTCCCCGCGCTCCACGTCACACTCGACATAGGCTGAACCCAGTAGGTGCCCGGCGCGCTGCAAGCGAATGCGGCAGCCAAGACCAGGACGGTCGATGAGAGCATGCCATTGCTCGAAAGGCAGCGGGACGATCAGTTCATCGAGCATCGCGAGATAGCGCTTCACGTGCTGCGGTTCACGGCTGATGCTCAGCCTGTAGGCATCCTCCAGCACCAGTGGAAGCAGCTTGGCAGAGGGTTCGCTGCACAGGATGGGGCCTCGGTACCCCGCCGCCAGCAGCGCGGGGATGCGGCCGACATGGTCGAGATGCACGTGCGTGACGATCAGCGCCTGAACACTGCCCACCTCGAAGCTCGCACCAAAACCCAGGGACGCGGGTTCCGCGCCAGGCGATGCATCATCACCTTGCTCCAGGCCGCAATCGACCAGCAGGCTGGTAGCGGGGTCAAGGTGAAGCTGGTGGCAAGAGCCAGTTACGCCTCGGGTGGCGCCGTGATGAGAAAGAACGGGGAAATCCATGCTGCTGCACACTCGCCTGGGCCGAAAATGAAGTGTGCTATTACTTCATGACAGCCGATGCGGGCATAGGTGAGACTTTCCTCAATAGAAGTAGGAAACCGCCTCAATTACCGCTTAATGCCGCTTGGCGGGCAGAAGCGCGAATCTTGCGCTTGCTGCGCTGTACGCCGTAGGCGCCGAGCAGTGGGCCGATAGCCAACCCGATGACCAGCGCGGCCAGTACCAGTACCGCAACCGGCACTTCAGGGGCAGACCAACCAAACAGGACCAGCGAGACCGCCTGCTGGTTCTCGAGTACGAAGAACAGCACCACAGCCGCCAACAGCAGCACGAACAACGCCGCCAGGGCGCGCTTGAGGTTACGCATCAGACTGCTCCTTTTTTATCAGGCCTCGGCCTCATCTTCTTCATTGACCCGGTCACGCAATTCCTTGCCCGGTTTGAAGTGCGGCACGAACTTGCCTTCCAAGCTGACCGACTGGCCAGTCTTGGGGTTACGACCGACGCGGGGTGCGCGATAGTGCAGCGAGAAGCTGCCAAAACCGCGAATCTCGATGCGATCGCCCGTCGCCAGGCACTGCGACATCTGCTCAAGCATGGTCTTGATAGCCAACTCCACATCTTTCGAGGAGAGCAGCCCCTGATGGGTGACAATACGTTCGATCAGCTCCGACTTCGTCATATTTTTCCCTTCGTTATCAAGCAGCTAGATCATTGCTTAACCAGTTTGTAGCACGCTGGGAGGGATTTGAACAGGGCGGTTCTTGACTTAATAAAAAAATTCAAGATTGAAGTGAAAAGAAATTTGTCGCGGATTGGCTGGGATGCGCGTGGTTGAAGGGGTACGTCGTGAGTTTTGGGGTGACGCGCAGATCGAGCGCCGCCCGCGCGGCGCATCGCGAGCAACGCTCGCTCCTACGTTTGTTTCGGGCCAATTATTCCTGGGACAAACGCGCGCGACCGCCTTGGTGCACGACTCGATATCGCGTCGAACAAACAAGGCGGTCGCGCGCGCCTGTTACAGGCGTGACTGGCCGAAAACAAACGTAGGAGCGAGCGTTGCTCGCGATGCGCCGCGCGGGCGGCGCTCGATCTACGCACCGGCCATTCAACTCATGGCATTTACATGCTGACAATCTTCCATCGCCCAGCGCCACAGGTCGGCAACTACGCTGATTGGACCCACCTTTGTTCACGGAAGAACACGATGCCCAAACCTCATGGCTGCATGCTTCGCCGCGCACGATACTCTGAGCCAGGCAGGCTTTATATGTTGACCACAGCCACACACCAACGTCGGCCACTGTTTCAGGACTTTCATTTAGCGCGCATGATTATCCAGAACCTTCGCCATGCCGAACAAATAAACCACTGCCGGTCATTAGCCTGGGTTGTGATGCCTGACCATGTTCATTGGTTGCTTGAATTACGGGAAGTGACGCTTAGTGTACTTATGCAACGCGTAAAGTGCCGGTCCAGTCATGCACTGCGCAAGGCAGGGATAAAGGTTTCACCGGTCTGGCAAGCGGGTTATCACGACCGGGCTTTGCGGCAAGATGAAGATGCTCTGAGGGCTGCCCGATACATCATAGCCAATCCGGTCAGGGCGGGATTGGTCGCCAGGATTGGCGATTATCCGCACTGGGATGCAGTGTGGGTTTGAGATCGAGCGCCGCCCGCGCGGCGTATCGCGAGCAACGCTCGCTCCTACGTTTGTTTCGGGCCGCTCGATTTAGGCACCACCACAAAAATCACAGATAAAAAAAGGGCGACCCGAGGGTCGCCCTTTTTCTTACCGATCCAACAGAACTTAGTTCTGTTTGGCCATTGCTTCGCGCAGCAGCGCAGCCATGGTGGTGTCGGCAGCAGCTTCCGGAGCGTTTTTCAGGCTCTGGATAGCTTCGCGCTCTTCAGCGTCGTCTTTCGATTTGATCGACAGGCTGATAACGCGGGACTTACGGTCAACGCTGATGATCTTAGCTTCGATCTCTTCGCCTTCCTTCAGAACGTTACGCGCGTCTTCAACGCGGTCACGGCTGATTTCGGAAGCTTTCAGAGTGGCTTCGATGTCGTCGGCCAGGGTGACGATGGCGCCTTTGGCGTCAACTTCTTTCACGATGCCCTTGACGATAGCGCCCTTGTCATTGACAGCAACGAAGTTGGAGAACGGATCGTCTTCCAGCTGCTTGATGCCCAGGGAGATGCGCTCGCGCTCTGGGTCGACCGACAGGATGACGGTTTCCAGCTCGTCGCCCTTCTTGAAACGACGTACGGCTTCTTCGCCGGTTTCGTTCCAGGAGATGTCGGACAGGTGAACCAGGCCGTCGATGCCGCCGTCCAGACCAATGAAGATACCGAAGTCGGTGATCGACTTGATGGTACCGGTGATCTTGTCACCCTTGTTGAACTGGCCGGAGAAGTCTTCCCATGGGTTGGACTTGCACTGCTTGATGCCCAGGGAGATACGACGACGCTCTTCGTCGATGTCCAGAACCATGACTTCCACTTCGTCGCCAACCTGAACGACTTTCGACGGGTGGATGTTCTTGTTGGTCCAGTCCATTTCGGAAACGTGTACCAGACCTTCAACGCCTTCTTCCAGCTCAGCGAAGCAGCCGTAGTCGGTCAGGTTGGTAACGCGAGCTTGTACGCGAGTACCTTCTGGGTAGCGGGCAGTGATAGCAACCCACGGATCTTCGCCCATCTGCTTCAGACCCAGCGAAACGCGGTTGCGCTCACGGTCGAACTTCAGAACGCGAACGTCGACTTCGTCGCCAACGTTAACGATTTCGGAAGGATGCTTGATGCGCTTCCAGGCCATGTCGGTGATGTGCAGCAGGCCGTCGATACCGCCCAGGTCCACGAATGCGCCGTAGTCGGTGAGGTTCTTGACGATACCTTTGACTTGCTGGCCTTCCTGCAGGGTTTCCAGCAGGGCTTCGCGCTCGGCGGAGTTCTCGGCTTCCAGCACGCTGCGACGGGAAACGACAACGTTGTTGCGCTTCTGGTCGAGCTTGATGACCTTGAATTCCAGCTCTTTGCCTTCCAGGTGGGTGGTGTCGCGCACTGGGCGGACATCAACCAGGGAGCCCGGCAGGAACGCACGGATGCCGTTAACGTCGACAGTGAAGCCGCCCTTAACCTTACCGTTGATAACGCCCTTGACCACTTCTTCGGCGGCGAAAGCTGCTTCCAGAACAATCCAGCACTCGGCGCGCTTGGCTTTTTCACGGGACAGTTTGGTTTCGCCAAAGCCGTCTTCGACCGCGTCCAGCGCAACGTGAACTTCGTCACCGACCTTGATGGTCAGCTCGCCAGCTTCGTTGTAGAACTGCTCGAGCGGGATGACGCCCTCGGACTTCAGGCCAGCGTGTACGGTAACCCAGTCGCCGTCGATGTCGACAACGATACCGGTGATGATCGCACCCGGCTGAAGATTGAGGGTTTTCAGGCTTTCTTCAAAGAGTTCTGCAAAGCTTTCGCTCATTTTAATTCCTGTAGATTCGGGCGAAACAGACGCCCATCGCCACATTCCAGACAATGTGGGTTTCGTTATTTAAAGGAAAGCCGACAGGACGTTGACTGGTGCACCTGCCTGCTCTCCTGGCTATCAGTGAAGGTCGCGAAGCGCGATCTCACTCCTGATACGTTGCAACACCTGCTCGATGGACAACTCGGTAGAGTCCAACTGAATGGCATCGGCCGCTGGTTTCAGCGGGGCCACTGCACGTTGGGTGTCACGCTCATCACGTGCACGAATCTCATCCAGCAGACTCGACAGACTAACATCTTCGCCTTTGCCCTTCAACTGCAGGTAACGACGACGTGCCCGTTCCTCCGCGCTGGCGGTCAGGAAAATCTTCAAGGGCGCGTCCGGGAACACCACGGTACCCATGTCGCGACCATCGGCGATCAGGCCCGGAGCCTCGCGGAATGCACGCTGACGCAACAGCAACGCGTCCCGCACGGCAGGCAGCGAGGCTACCATCGAGGCGCCTGCGCCGACGGTTTCGGTGCGGATGACACTGCTGACGTCCTCACCCTCAAGGATGATCTGTTGCAGCTTACCGGGCTCGGCCGCGATGAACTGCACATCCAGATGGGCGGCAAGTTGCTTGAGCAGCTCTTCGTTGGTCAGGTCGACGCCGTGATTGTTGGCATTGAACGCCAGCAAACGGTACAGCGCCCCGGAGTCCAGCAGGCGCCAGCCCAGCTCGCGAGCCAGCAGACCGGCGACCGTGCCCTTGCCCGAGCCGCTTGGCCCGTCGATGGTGATGACTGTTGCTTGCGAATTCACGACTTGCCCTCTTCAGCCACGCGGATACCGACTTCGGCACACAGCGCCAGGAAGTTGGGGAACGAGGTGGCGACGTTAGCGCAATCATGGATGCGAATCGGCGCAGTGGCACGCAGCGAGGCAACGCTGAAGGCCATGGCGATACGGTGGTCACCGTGGCCGTGCACTTCGCCGCCGCCGATCGGGCCGCCGTCGATGATGATGCCGTCCGGGGTCGGTTCGCACTTCACGCCCAGGCTGATCAGGCCATCGGCCATGACCTGGATGCGGTCGGATTCCTTGACCCGCAGCTCTTCGGCGCCACGCAGCACGGTGCGCCCTTCTGCACAGGCGGCGGCAACGAACAGCACCGGGAACTCGTCGATGGCCAGCGGCACCAGGTTCTCAGGGATGTCGATACCCTTGAGCTGAGCACCGCGCACACGCAGGTCGGCCACCGGCTCGCCACCCACTTCACGCTGGTTTTCCAGGGTGATGTCGCCGCCCATCAGGCGCAGAATGTCGATCACGCCGGTACGGGTCGGGTTGATGCCGACATGCTCGAGCACCAGCTCCGAGCCTTGAGCGATCGAGGCCGCGACCAGGAAGAACGCCGCCGACGAAATATCGGCAGGCACTTCGATGCGGGTAGCCGTCAGCTTGCCGCCAGACTGCAGCGAAGCCACCGGGCCATTGGACTCGACTGCGTAACCAAAGCCGCGCAGCATGCGCTCGGTGTGGTCACGGGTCGGTGCAGGTTCGGTGACCGTGGTCTTGCCTTCGGCATACAGACCAGCCAGCAGCAGGCACGATTTGACCTGGGCACTGGCCATCGGCAGCGTGTAGGTCAGCGCCTTGAGCTTGTTGCCACCACGGATGGTGAGTGGCGGACGGCCTTCAGGGCCAGTCTCGACCACTGCGCCCATTTCGCGCAGCGGGTTGGCGACGCGGTTCATCGGGCGCTTGGACAGCGAGGCATCACCGGTCATGGTCACGTCGAACGGCTGACCGGCCAACAGGCCAGAGAGCAGGCGCATCGAGGTGCCGGAGTTACCCACGTAGATCGGCCCAGGTGGCGGCTTGAGGCCGTGCAGGCCGACCCCATGGATGGTTACGCGACCCTGGTTCGGGCCTTCGATGACCACCCCCATGTCACGGAAGGCTTGCAAGGTCGCCAGCGCATCCTCACCTTCGAGGAACCCTTCGACCTCGGTCGTGCCTTCGGCCAGCGAGCCGAGCATGATCGAGCGGTGAGAAATCGACTTGTCGCCCGGTACGCGGATTCGCCCGGTCAGGCGGCCACCCGGTTGGGCCAGGAAAATCAGATCGTTGGCGTTCATAGCGTCCACATAGGCCCGGCGGGCCAGGATTTTACTGAAATGCTCGCGGGCAACGCGTGCGCGGGTGAATACACCCAGCAGCTGGTGCCCGTCCCCTGCATCGATCGCGTCGCGCAAGGCGTCGAGATCGCTGCGATATGTATCAAGCGTGCGCAGGACGGCTTCGCGGTTGGCGAGAAAGATGTCGTGCCACATGGTCGGGTCGCTGCCGGCGATTCTCGTGAAATCGCGGAAGCCTCCCGCAGCGTACCGGAAGATCTCGAGGTTTTCATTGCGCTTGGCCAGCGAATCGACCAGGCCGAAGGCCAGCAAGTGCGGCAGATGGCTGGTGGCGGCCAGGACTTCGTCATGGCGCTCGACCGGCATGTGCTCGACATCGGCATCCAATGCGCGCCACAGGCGGTCTACCGTGGCCAGGGCGGCGGGGTCGGTGTCCGGCAGCGGCGTGAGGATGACCTTGTGGCGACGGAACAGGGCGGCGTTGGAGGCCTCTACCCCGCTCTGCTCGGAACCGGCAATCGGGTGGCCGGGGACGAAGCGCGACAGGCGCTCACCCAGGACTTCACGGGCGGCGCGCACCACATTGCCCTTGGCGCTGCCGACATCGGTGATCACGGCAGCGCCCAGGTCGAGCTGTGCCAGGCGTGCCAGCAGCTTTTCCATGGCCAGGATCGGCACGGCCAGCTGGATGACATCGGCACCGACACAGGCTGCGGCGAGGTCTTCTTCACAGCGGTCGACCACACCTAGGGCCACGGCCTGCTTGCGCGAGGGGGCATCCAGGTCGACGCCGACCACTTCGCGGCACAGGCCGCTTTCGCGCAGGCCCTTGGCGAAGGAGCCGCCGATCAGGCCCAGGCCTACGACGACAAGGCGACCGATGAGCGGTGCGGGTTTGGTTGTTACTGCATTTACCACGAGTGCGAACCCTGTTCAGAAATCAAGACAGTCTGTGAGACCGCAGGGGGCCGCTTCGCAGCCCATCGCGACACAAGGCCGCTCCTACAGGTATCACGCAGGCCCTGCAGGAGCGGCCTTGCGTCGCGATGGGGCGCAAAGCGGCCCCGACAAGCTCATTTACAGCACCGCCTTCGGATAAGACCCCAGCACCTTCAGCCCCACAGCCTCTTGGCTGATCGCCTCCAGCACTGCCTTGATCAACGGGTCGCGGTGGTGGCCGACGAAGTCGATGAAGAACACGTACGTCCACTTGCCGCTGCGCGACGGGCGGGTCTCGATGCGGGTCAGGTCGATACCGTTCTCGTGGAACGGCACCAGCAGCTCGTGCAAGGCCCCCGGCTTGTTGCTCATCGAGACGATGATCGAGGTCTTGTCGTCGCCAGTCGGCGGTACTTCCTGGTTACCGATCATCAGGAAGCGCGTCGAGTTGTCCGGACGGTCTTCGATCTTTTCGGCCAGGCGGGTCAGGCCGTACAGGTTCGCCGCCATATCACCGGCGATCGCTGCCGAATTCCACTCACCCTTGACCCGCTTGGCCGCTTCGGCGTTGCTCGAAACTGCCACGCGCTCCACGTTCGGGTAGTGCGCGTCCAGCCACTTGCGGCACTGGGCCAGCGATTGGGCGTGGGAGTAGATGCGGGTGATGCTGTCGGTCTTGGTGCTCTCGCCCACCAGCAGGTGGTGGTGGATGCGCAGCTCGACTTCACCGCAAATCACCATGTCGTGCTCAAGGAAGCTGTCCAGGGTGTGGCTGACCGCGCCCTCGGTGGAGTTTTCCACCGGCACCACGCCGAAGTTGACAGCACCGGCCGCCACTTCGCGGAACACTTCGTCAATGGCCGCCATCGGGCGGCTGATCACGGCATGGCCGAAGTGCTTCATCGCCGCTGCCTGGGTGAAGGTACCTTCAGGGCCCAGGTAGGCGATTTTCAGCGGCTCTTCCAGGGCCAGGCAGGACGACATGATTTCGCGGAACAGCCGCGCCATCTCTTCGTTGCCCAGCGGCCCCTTGTTGCGCTCCATGACCCGTTTCAGTACCGCAGCCTCACGCTCGGGGCGGTAGAACACCGGCTTTTCACCTTCGGCGAGCGAGGCGGTCTTGACCCGCGCCACTTCCTGGGCGCAACGGGCGCGCTCGCTGATCAGCTCGAGGATCTTCTCGTCGAGGCTGTCGATGCGCACGCGCAGCGCCTTGAGCTCGTGTTCGGACATCAGCCGTGCTCCTTCTCGAATTCAGCCATGTAGCCAACCAGCGCTTCAACCGCTTCCAGGCCCAGGGCGTTGTAGATCGAGGCACGCATGCCGCCGACCGAGCGATGGCCCTTGAGGTTGAGCAGGCCACGGGCGTCGGCGCCGGCCAGGAAGGCCTTGTCCAGGCGCTCATCGGCCAGGCGGAACGGCACGTTCATCCACGAACGGGCGTTGACGCTGATCGGGTTGGTGTAGAAGTCGCTGGCGTCGATGAAGCCGTACAAGCGGTCTTTCTTGGCGCGGTTGCGCTGCTCCATGGCCTCGACGCCACCCTGCTCCTTGAGCCACTCGAACACCAGGCCCGAGAGGTACCAGGAATAGGTGGCCGGGGTGTTGTACATCGAGCCGTTGTCGGCCGACACCTTGTAGTCGAGCATGGTCGGGCAGCTGCTGCGGGCGTGGCCCAGCAGGTCTTCGCGCACGATCACCACCACCAGGCCGCTCGGGCCGATGTTTTTCTGCGCGCCGGCGTAGATCAGGCCGTATTGCGAGACGTCGATCGGGCGAGAGAGGATATCGGACGACATGTCGACCACCAGCGGAACGTCACCGGTCTCTGGCACCCAGTCGAACTGCAGGCCACCGATGGTCTCGTTGGACGCATAGTGGACATAGGCAGCGTTCTTGGTCAGGTTCCAGTCGTTCTGGCCTGGGATGGCGAGGTAGTCGTAAGGCTTGGCGCTGGCGGCGACATTGATGTTGCCGAAACGGCGCCCTTCCTCGATGGCCTTCTTCGACCAGATACCGGTTTCGACGTAGTCGGCAGTACCGTTTTCCGGCAGCAGGTTCAGCGGGATCTCGGCGAACTGCTGGCTGGCACCGCCCTGCAGGAACAGGACCTTGTAGTTCGAGGGGACGGACAGCAGGTCACGCAGGTCCTGCTCGGCCTTCTCGGCGATGGCCACGTAATCGTCGCTGCGATGGCTCATTTCCATCACCGACAAGCCCTTGCCGCGCCAGTCCAGCATTTCGGCCTGGGCGCGCTGCAGGACAGCGTCAGGAAGCGCAGCAGGGCCTGCGCAGAAGTTAAAGGCTCGTTTGCTCACATCCACTCTCGCTCTGCCAAATAGAACAAAATCGTTTCTCGCACGCCGCGCACCGCTCTTTGTAGGAGCGGCCTTGCGTCGCGAAAGGGCCGCAAAGCGGCCCCCAGCTTTTTGCAGCGTCGCTGAAATACTGGGGGCTGCCTTGCAGCCCTTTCGCGACACAAGGCCGCTCCTACAAAAAACGCCTCCAGCGTTGCCTGCTGTAATCAGTCAAACGGGGCGACCTTGGTCGCCCCGCTCGGGTTGTTGCGCTTGCTTACTCTTGCGGTGCCTCTTCGGCGCCCGCGCTGTCGTCATCGACAGCCTCCGGCGCTTCGCCTTGCGCATCCGCCTCGACCAGTTCGTCGAGCTCTTCTTCGGAAGGCTCCTGGATCCGCTCCAGGCCCACCAGCGTTTCGTCAGCCGCCAGCTTGATCAACGTCACACCCTGGGTGTTACGGCTCAGGCTGGACACTTCACCAACCCGCGTGCGCACCAAGGTGCCCTGGTCGGAGATGAGCATGATCTCTTCGCCTTCCTGAACCTGGATAGCGCCGATCAACAGACCGTTGCGCCCCTTGGTACCCATGGCGATCACGCCCTGGCCACCACGGCCGCGACGCGGGAACTTGGACAGCGGCGTACGCTTGCCGTAGCCACGCTCGGACGCGGTGAGGATCTGCGCACCGGACTCAGGGATCAGCATCGAAATGATCTGCTGCCCTTTGCCCAGCTTCATGCCGCGCACACCACGGGCGGTACGGCCCATTTCGCGCACCACGCTCTCAGCGAAGCGGATCACCTTGCCGGCGTCGGAGAACATCATGACTTCCTTGGCACCGTCGGTGATGGCCGCGGCAATCAAGGTGTCGCCTTCTTTCAGCTTCAGGGCGATCAGGCCGCTGGTGCGTGGGCGGGCAAACTGGGCCAGCGGGGTCTTCTTGACGGTACCGGAAGCGGTGGCCATGAAGATATAGGCACCGGTCGGCTCAGCAGACCATTCCGGGGTGTCGCCGTCTTCTTCGTCGACTTCCTCGGCCTCTACCAGCTCACCTTCGAGCACGGTGTCATCGGCCTCGTCCAGCTCTTCGTCCAGGTCGGCGCTTTGCTGCAGGGCCTCGAGGTCGATCTGCAGCATCGCAGTGATGCGCTCACCCTCTTCCAGCGGCAGCAGGTTGACCAGCGGACGGCCACGGGCAGCGCGGGACGCTTCAGGGATCTCGTAGGTCTTCTTCCAGTACACCTTGCCCTTGCTGGAGAACAGCAACAGGGTGGCGTGGCTGTTGGCGACCAACAGGTGCTCGATGTAGTCCTCGTCCTTCACGCCGGTCGCCGACTTGCCCTTGCCGCCACGGCGCTGGGCCTGGTAGGCGGACAGTGGCTGGGTCTTGGCATAGCCACCGTGGGAGATGGTCACCACGCGCTCTTCTTCCGGGATCATGTCGCCGTAGTTGAGGTCGTGGCTGGCGTTGAGGATCTCGGTGCGGCGCGCATCGCCGTATTCGGCGCGGATGGCTTCGAGTTCTTCGCGGATCACTTCCATCAGGCGCTCGGCGCTGCTGAGGATGCGGATCAGTTCGCCAATCTGCTCGAGGATTTCCTGGTACTCGGCCAGCAGCTTCTCGTGCTCCAGGCCGGTCAGGCGGTGCAGACGCAGGTCAAGAATCGCCTGGGCCTGTTCCGGCGACAGGTAGTACTTGCCCTCGCGCAGGCCGAACTGCTCCGGGAGGTCTTCAGGGCGGCAGGAATCGGCGCCGGCGCGCTCGACCATGACCTGCACGGCGCTGGATTCCCAGGCAGTGGAAATCAACGCTTCCTTGGCTTCCGACGGCGTCGGCGAGGCCTTGATCAGGGCGATGACCGGGTCGATGTTGGACAGCGCGACCGCCTGGCCTTCAAGGATGTGGCCACGCTCACGGGCCTTGCGCAGCTCGAACACGGTACGGCGCGTCACCACTTCACGGCGGTGGCGGACGAACGCTTCGAGCAGGTCCTTGAGGTTGAGCAGACGCGGGCGGCCGTCGATCAGGGCCACGACGTTGATGCCGAACACGCTCTGCAGCTGGGTCTGCTGGTAGAGGTTGTTGAGCACCACCTCCGGCACCTCGCCGCGACGCAGCTCGATGACGATGCGCATGCCGTCCTTGTCGGACTCGTCACGCAGCTCGGTAATGCCTTCGATCTTCTTCTCTTTGACCAGCTCGGCGATCTTCTCGATCAGACGCGCCTTGTTCAGCTGGTACGGCAGCTCGGTGACGACGATCTGCTGGCGGCCACCGACCTTGTCGATGTCTTCGACTTCGGAACGGGCACGCATGTAAATGCGGCCACGGCCGGTGCGGTAGGCCTCGATGATGCCCTGGCGGCCGTTGATGATGCCGGCAGTCGGGAAGTCTGGGCCAGGGATGAACTGCATCAGCTCATCGATGGTGACATCCGGGTTGTCGATCAGCGCCAGGCAGCCGTCGATGACCTCGCCGAGGTTGTGCGGCGGGATGTTGGTCGCCATGCCTACGGCGATACCGCTGGAACCGTTGACCAGCAGGTTGGGAATACGGGTCGGCATGACTGCCGGGATCTGCTCGGTGCCGTCGTAGTTGGGCACCCAGTCGACGGTTTCTTTGTGCAGGTCGGCCAGCAGCTCGTGCGCCAGCTTGGCCATGCGCACTTCGGTGTATCGCATGGCCGCGGCGTTGTCGCCGTCGACCGAACCGAAGTTGCCCTGGCCGTCGACCAGCAGGTAACGCAGCGAGAACGGCTGGGCCATACGCACGATGGTGTCGTAGACCGCAGTGTCGCCGTGCGGGTGGTACTTACCGATCACGTCACCGACCACACGGGCGGACTTCTTGTACGGTTTGTTCCAGTCGTTGCCCAGTTCGCTCATCGCAAAGAGAACGCGACGATGCACGGGCTTCAAGCCGTCACGCGCATCGGGCAGCGCTCGCCCGACAATCACGCTCATCGCGTAGTCGAGGTAAGACTGTCTCAGTTCGTCTTCGATATTGACCGGGAGGATTTCTTTGGCCAGTTCGCCCATGAGAAGCCTGATTCCTTTTTCTGGTGAAACTTCGCAGCGCCATCAAGGGCCGAACGAAGCTCGCCGTCGCGACGCGCAGTGCTGCGACGACTTACGACAAATCAATGAGTTGTGCCATGGATCTGCGCAAATTTGGCCGCCGTGATGGGCGGTCTTGGAAACTGCCGGATGTTATCACAAAGGCAGTGCGGGTGGGGAGATGTGGCAGGCCCTGACACTACAGGTTGTGCAAGGCTCATGCAGGAGCAGCCTTGCGCTGCGAAGAGGCCGGCGCAGACAGCAGAAATAGCCGGCGCCGGTACTGGCCTCTTCGCAGCACAAGGCTGCTCCTACAGAGAAATGTGCAGCCACACCCCTCAGTGCAAACGCTTGCGGCACATCAACTGAGCCAGCTTGGCGGCATCCGGGCGTTCGACGATGCCCTTCTCGGTCACGATCACGTCGATCAGGTCGGCCGGGGTCACGTCGAACACAGGGTTGAACACCTCCACCTGCGGCGCCACGCGGGTGCCGGCGTAATCCAGCAGCTCGTCTGCATCGCGCTCTTCAAGCGGGATGTCCTCGCCGGTGGCCAGGTTCAGGTCGATGCTGGTGCTCGGCGCCACGACCATGAAGCGCACGCCGTGGTGCATGGCACTGACCGCGAGCTGGTAGGTGCCGATCTTGCTGGCCACATCGCCATTGGCCGCGATGCAGTCGGCACCGACCACAACCCAGGTGATGCCCTTGCTCTTCATCAGGTGGGCCAGGGCCGAATCGGCGCACAACGTCACCGGAATGCTCTCGTTGGCCAACTCCCAGGCGGTCAGGCGCGAGCCTTGCAGCCAGGGGCGGGTTTCGCCGGCATACACCCGCTCAACCATGCCCTCCAGGTAACCCGCGCGAATCACCCCCAGCGCGGTGCCAAAACCGCCACTGGCCAGGGCGCCGGCATTGCCGTAGGTGAGCAGGGTCTGGGCGTTGCCCTGATGGCGGCGAATCAGTTCAATGCCGTACTGGGCCATGGTCAGGTTGGCTTCACGGTCACTTTCATGAATCGCTACCGCCTCAGCTTGCAGCGCGGCCAGCACGTCTTCTTCCGGGCGCAAGCGCTGCAGGCGCTCGCGCATGCGGTTCAGCGCCCAGAACAGGTTGGCGGCAGTCGGGCGCGCCTCGGCCAGGCTGAGGAAGTCTTCTTCCAGGTACTGCTCCCAGTCGCCGCCCTCGGCCAGGCGCTCTTCCAGGGCGAGGACCAGGCCGTAGGCCGCGGCAATGCCGATGGCCGACGCACCGCGCACCGCCATGTCACGGATCGCGTTCACCACCTGCGCGACATTGTCGCAGGCCAGCCAGACCTCCTGCGCGGGCAGCTGGCGCTGGTCGAGCAGATGCAGAACGCCGCCTTCCCAGCGGATCGCGGTCACCTTCTCCGCCGCCAAAAGTCGCTCGCGCATCGCCTCTCCCCGTCGTTCGGATGTCAAAAGCCGGCGATTATAGCGACCCTCGGCCTTGAGCGCTCGGGTATACTCCGGCCCAATTTAGCGAAGTTTCAGAGGACTCTTAAATGAGCAACGTCGACCACGCCGAAATTGCCAAGTTCGAAGCCTTGGCCCACCGCTGGTGGGACCGTGAAAGCGAGTTCAAGCCGCTGCATGAAATCAACCCGTTGCGCGTCAACTGGATCGACGAGCGGGTCGGCCTGGCTGGCAAGAAAGTGCTGGACGTGGGCTGCGGCGGCGGCATTCTCAGCGAATCCATGGCCCTGCGTGGCGCCTCGGTAACCGGCATCGACATGGGCGAGGCCCCGCTGGCGGTGGCCCAGTTGCACCAACTGGAGTCCGGCGTCGAAGTTGAATACCGGCAGATCACCGCCGAAGCACTGGCCGAAGAGATGCCTGGGCAGTTCGACGTGGTCACCTGCCTGGAAATGCTCGAGCACGTCCCCGACCCGTCGTCGGTGATTCGCGCCTGCTACCGCATGGTCAAGCCTGGCGGCCAGGTGTTCTTCTCCACCATCAACCGCAACCCCAAGGCCTACCTGCTGGCCATCGTCGGCGCCGAGTACATCCTGAAGATGCTGCCGCGCGGCACCCACGACTTCAAGAAGTTCATCCGCCCGTCCGAACTGGGCGCCTGGAGCCGTGTTGCCGGCCTTGAAGTCAAGGACATCATCGGCCTGACCTACAACCCGTTGACCAAGCACTACAAGCTTTGCAACGACGTGGACGTCAACTACATGATCCAGACCCTGCGCGAGGAATGAGCATGCGTTTGCGAGCAGTACTCTTCGACATGGACGGCACCCTGCTCGACACGGCGCCGGACTTCATCGCCATCTGCCAGGCCATGCTCGCCGAGCGCGGCTTGCCGGCCGTGGACGACAACCTGATTCGCGGGGTGATTTCCGGCGGTGCCCGTGCCATGGTCGCCACCACCTTCGCCATGGACCCGGAAGCTGAAGGCTTCGAGGCCCTGCGCCTGGAGTTTCTCGAGCGCTACCAGCGCGACTGTGCGGTGCACAGCAAGCTGTTCGACGGCATGGCCGAGCTGCTGGCCGACATCGAGAAAGGCAACCTGCTGTGGGGCGTGGTCACCAACAAGCCGGTACGTTTTGCCGAGCCGATCATGCAGCGCCTGGGCCTGGCCGAGCGCTCGGCGCTGCTGATCTGCCCGGACCACGTGAAAAACAGCAAGCCCGACCCCGAGCCGCTGATCCTGGCCTGCAAAACCTTGAACCTGGACCCGGCCAGCGTGCTGTTCGTCGGCGACGACCTGCGCGACATCGAGTCTGGCCGCGATGCCGGCACCCGCACCGCGGCGGTGCGCTACGGCTATATTCATCCAGAGGACAACCCGAACAACTGGGGTGCCGACGTGGTGGTGGACCACCCGCTGGAACTGCGCAAGGTGATCGACAGCGCGCTGTGCGGCTGCTGAGCCTCACTCCAAGCCCCTACCTTGTCCCTGTGGGAGCGGGTTTACCCGCGAAAGGGCCGGACCAGGCAGCTTGATTGCCTGACCTGACGCATTCGCGGGTAAACCCGCTCCCACAGGGTAAGGTGCCGCGCCAACGAACTCGAAGGACCACACAATGTTCGACTACACCGCCCGCCCCGACCTGCTGCAAGGCCGGGTCATCCTGGTCACCGGAGCCGGCCGCGGCATCGGTGCCGCCGCCGCCAAGGCCTACGCCGCGCTCGGTGCCACCGTGCTGCTGCTGGGCAAGACCGAGGCCAACCTCAACGAGGTCTACGACCAGATCGAGGCCGCCGGGCACCCACAACCGGTGGTGATCCCGTTCAACCTGGAAACCGCCCTGCCCCACCAGTACGACGAGCTGGCGGTCATGATCGAAGACCAGTTCGGGCGCCTGGATGGCCTGCTCAACAACGCCTCGATCATCGGCCCGCGCACGCCACTGGAGCAGTTGTCGGGTGACAACTTCATGCGCGTGATGCACATCAACGTCGATGCCACCTTCATGCTCACCAGCACCCTGCTGCCGCTGCTCAAGCTGTCGGAGGACGCCTCGGTGGTGTTCACCTCCAGCAGCGTCGGGCGCAAAGGCCGGGCCTACTGGGGCGCTTACGGGGTGTCGAAGTTCGCCACCGAAGGCCTGATGCAGACCTTGGCCGACGAACTGGAAGGGGTTGCGCCGGTGCGCTCCAACAGCATCAACCCAGGCGCCACACGCACGGCGATGCGGGCCCAGGCTTACCCGAGCGAAAACCCGCAGAACAACCCGCTGCCTGAAGAGATCATGCCGGTGTACCTGTACCTGATGGGGCCAGACAGCACTGGGGTGAATGGGCAGGCGTTCAACGCCCAGTGATTTTGGGTGGCCTGTACTGGCCCTATCGCCGGCAAGCCGGCTCCCACAGGGGTTTCATTGCCTTCTGGCTTGGTGAAATTCTGTGGGAGCCGGCTTGCCGGCGATAGGGCCAGTACAGGGGGCCATCAACCCGCCGCCAACGCCGGCCGCACCCGCCCCTGCTGACGCCCTTCCAGCTGCATGCAGCGCTCCAGGAACAGGTACATGCAGTCGTAACTCTTGCAGATCGCCCGGCGCAATTCGGTACGCAACCCCAGCGTCGGGTTCTCCCCCGCCAAGGTACAGATGATTTCCAGCGCCTCCCACGGGTGTGCATCGTCGTACTGCGCATGCATCTTCAACCATTTCATGGCGCGCTTGCGCTGCTCCTCCGGGAAGCCTTGGGCGTAGGTGTCATTGGCGCACACCACCGCCGACCATTCCCCCGTCGCGCCTTCGATGGCGTAGTTGGTCGCCGCCATGGAAATCGCCAGGTTTTCGGTAGCACACACCCGCCAGCACCAGTCATTGAGCCCATTCAACTCGGGCGGCACCTCCTGGGCCTGCAGGTCATGCAGGTGAACCCCATGGGCATGGCACCAGTGCACCCAGTAGTCGGCATGGTTGAGCTCGACGCGGATGTTGCGCATCAACCAGCGCCGCGCCATGTCTTCGCCGGGGTGGCGGCCATAACGGGTCTTGGTCAGGTTATGAGCCATGTACAGGGAGAACTGCTCGACCACTGGCCAGCCGCCGATCAGGTACTGGCGGATGGTCGAAGGCTTCAGCTGGCCATCACGCAGGCGCTGGTAAAACTCATGCTCGACCACCCGGCGCTTACTTTCGCGGCACTCTTCAATCAGTTGCTGGGCCCATTGAGGGTAACTGGCGGGGTCCATCAATGGCCCGATACGAACGAATGCATCAATCACTTTCAGCTCCTTGTTCCTTGTGATTTTTCGGACGTGTTGTGTCAGCGAAAGCCGCTGTCTAGCTAACGAAACGTGCCAGGTGCCCGCTGCAACAGAGGCCGTGCGGCGATCCGTTGGCGCTGCAGGCTGTCACAGGTGAACACCTGGGGCCGTTCGATCAGGTAGCCCTGGGCGTAATCCACGCCAATTTCCTGCAGGGCCTGTTCGATCAAGGGGGTTTCGACAAACTCGGCGATGGTCCGCTTACCCATGACATGGCCGATGTGGTTGATGACCTCGACCATGGCCCGGTTGACCGGGTCGTCGAGCATGTCCTTGACGAAACTGCCGTCGATCTTGAGGAAATCCACAGGCAAATGCTTCAAATAGGCGAACGACGACATGCCGGCACAGAAGTCGTCTAGCGAGAACCTGCACCCCAGCCCTTTCAGTTCGTTGATGAAACGAATAGCACTGCCGAGGTTGGCAATGGCGCTGGTTTCGGTGATCTCGAAGCAGATCATGCGTGGCGGGATGGCGTACTCGACGAACAAGCGCTGCAAGTACTCGAGGAAGTTGTCGTCGCCAATGCTCGACCCCGACAGGTTGATCGCGCACATGGACAACGGCCCTTCGCGCCCTTCGTCCAGGCACTGGCGAATCACCTGGAACACATTGCGCACCACCCAGCGATCAAGGGCGGTCATCAGGCCATAGCGCTCGGCGGCGGGGATGAAGCTGCTGGGCAGGATGGTGCGCCCGCTCTCATCGTGCAGGCGCAGCAGAATCTCGATATGGCCAGGGCCTTCGATGGTCTTCAGCGCGGCGATTTCCTGGGCGTACAGGCAGAAGCGGTTTTCTTCCAGGGCCACGTGCAAACGCTGGATCCAGGCCATCTCACCAAAGCGCATGGACAGCTCGCTGTCGTCGGCGTGGTACACCTGCACCCGGTTGCGGCCCTTTTCCTTGGCCATGTAGCAGGCCATGTCGGCGGCGCGCAGCGAGGCCTCCAGGGTACCGGGGGCCTGCGCCATGTTCACCAGGCCAATGCTCACGGTGGTGACGAACGGGCGCCCCTTCCACACAAAGTGCAGGCTCTGGACCATCTGGCGCAGTTGCTCGGCAATTCGCTCGGCCTGGTCCGGCGGGCAGTTTTCCAGCAGCACGCCGAACTCATCGCCACCCAGCCTGGCCAGGGTGTCCCCTTCGCGCAGCCCCGACTGCAATACGGCGCAAATATGGCGCAGCAACTCGTCGCCCGCCGCGTGGCCACAGGTGTCGTTGACCAGCTTGAACTGGTCGAGGTCGAGGAACATCAGTGAATGCCGCCCAGCCTGACGTGCCAGGCCGTTGAGCGCCTGCTCCAGGCGGTATTCGAACTCGCGGCGGTTGGCCAGGCCGGTCAAGGCGTCATGGGTCGCTTGCCAGGACAGGTTGGCGATGTACTGGCGCTCCTGGGTCATGTCGTGCAGCACCAGCACGATGCCGCTGACCTGCCCGTCATTGACAATGGGCGAGCCCACCAGGTTGATCGACACGGTGCTGCCGTCCAGGCGCTGGATCAACCGGGCATGCTCGGCGCCGCCCTTCAGGCTACCGCTGAGCACCTGCTCGACCAGGCTGCGGCCGTCTTCTTCGGCCTGCTCGTCCACCAGGCTGAACAGCGCCGAAAGTGGCAGCCCTTGGGCTTGGCCGGCCTGCCAGTGGGTAAGTTGCTCGGCCGCCGGGTTCATGTAGCCGATATAGCCATCGACATCGGTGGTGATGACCGCATCGCCAATCGCCTGCAGGGTGATCTGCGCCCGCTCCTTTTCGGCCTGCAGGGCACTGGCGAACGCCTGGCGCTGGGCCAGCAACTTGCTGGAGCGGCGCCAGGCAATGGTAATGAGGAACAAGGCAGTCAGCAGGTTGGTGATCAGCAGCACCTGCAGCAGCATGCGCGAACCCTCGCCCAGGGCATCGCTGAAAGCCCTGGCGGCCGGCGTCACACCTTCGTTGATGGCGACGATGCGGGCCTTCCAGTCGCTGATCGTGCCGGCATCGACCGGGCCACCGGCAAAGCCTGTGCGCATCTCGTCCGCCAGCACATCCAACTGGCCCAGGTAGCGGTCGCCGATGTCCCAATAATCGATGGCCGTCTGCATGTAGCTGATGCTGCGGAAGTTGCGATAGAACCAGATGATGCGTTCGACGTCGTCGGGGTGGTTGCCCCCCTGCAACACGGCATCGCGCGCGGCGTTCAAGTCCGGATTGGGCTGGTCGAGCACTTCACGCAACTGGTGATCGCCATGGGGCACGGTGATGGCCTGGCGATAGCGCTGGTAAGTGCTTTCGTCGCGGTTGTCGGCGTACAGGTTGAGGTAGTAGATGGCGTCTTTCTGAGCCTTGGACCACAAGCTCTCGCCCGCGACATAGGCGCGTACCGCCGATAGCGTATAGAGGCTGAGACCGGCCAATGCCGCCTGGAAGATCACGACGGCAATGAAGGGCCAGATGATACCCAGCAGCTTCGGCGCTTCTAGAGTGCGATGTCCCTTCATGGAGTCCCTGTCACAGAGCAGATAAGGCTCGAATCAACCCAGACAAGCACAGCGTAGGCCATTTGCCATCTGCGTGGAGGGGTTTTTTATGACAAGGAATGGGGCGATTCGCACCGCCCGTAACAAGAGGCTCAGGTCTGCTGCAGATGCCCGTACAGCTTGGCGTACAAACCACCCTCGGCAATCAACTGCTGATGGTCGCCATCTTCGGCCACATGCCCGCCATCGAACACCAACACCCGGTCGGCCTGTTTCACGGCCGACAGGCGGTGGGCGATGATCAGCGTGGTGCGGCCGCTGAGGAAGCGCGCCAGGGCCTGGTGCAGGTTGTACTCGGTGGCAGCATCCAGCGCCGACGTGGCTTCATCGAGAATCACCACCTTGGGTTCGGCCAAGACCATCCGGGCAATCGCCAGCCGTTGCCGCTGCCCCCCGGACAGGCGCACACCGGAACGCCCGACCACGCTGTCCAGCCCTTGCGGCAAGGCGGCGATGGTGGCGTCCAGCTGGGCAATGCGCAGCGCCTGCCAGCAGGCTTCGTCGCTGCACTCGCGGCCCATGGTCAAGTTGGCGCGCACGCTGTCGTTGAACAACGAAGGGTGCTGCAGCACCACCGCGACGTTTTCACGAAGGGTTTCCAGGCCGATTTCCTGCAGGCTGGCACCGCCAAATCGGATGGTCCCCGCCTGGGCGCTGTACAGGCCAAGCAGCAGCTGCACCAAGGTGCTCTTGCCGCCACCGCTGGCGCCCACGATGGCCACCTTCTCGCCTGGGGCGATGGACAGGTCGAGGTGCTCGAGCACCGGCTCGTCGGCATAGGCGAAGCGCAGGTCGCGCACCTCGATGCCCACTGTTTCGCGGCCCACGAACGGGTCACTGGCCGCGGGGTACTGCGGCTCGTCGGCACGCGCCAGCAGCTCGTTGAGCCGGCTCAGGGCGCCACCGGCAGCGTAGTAGGCGTACTGCAGGTTGAGCAGTTGCTCCACCGGGCCGATCATGAACCACAGGTAGCTGAACACCGCCAGCATCTGGCCGATCGACAGGTCGGAAAACAGCACAGTGAGCATCGCCGCGGCGCGGAAGATGTCGATG
Organism: Pseudomonas sp. ITEM 17296; assembly: GCF_028895205.1. NCBI lineage: Bacteria > Pseudomonadati > Pseudomonadota > Gammaproteobacteria > Pseudomonadales > Pseudomonadaceae > Pseudomonas > Pseudomonas sp. ITEM 17296. The sequence continues at coordinate 55,366 of NZ_WJRS01000003.1, forward strand.
CCGAACTGGAACAACAAACCACTGGCGCGGCCGCTGGCATCGCTCTTCCATTGCGAGTCCACGGCGTAGTCACGCACCTCCCGGGCGCGCACGCCCAGGCGCCCCAGGAAATAGCCCTGGCGGTTGCCGGCGCGGATCTCCTGGATGGCGTCGAGGGTTTCCGACAGCGCCTGGGTAAAGCGCGCGGTGCTGTCGTTTTCGAGCTTTTTCAGGTGCTTGACGCGCTTGCCCAACTGCACGGTGAAGTAGATCACCAGCGGGTTGAACAGCAAAATCAGCAACGCCAGTTGCCAGTGCATCCAGATCAGGATGGCCGCCGTGCCGGTCAGGGTCAGCATGGCGACCAGGAAGCGGCTGAGGGTCTCGCCGACGAATTTGTCGAGGGTGTCCAGGTCGGTGACCAGGTGAGTGGTCACCGTGCCGCTGCCCAGGCTTTCGTATTCCTTGAGGGAAATCCGCTTGAGCCGTTCGATCAGCCGAATACGCAGGCGGTAGACGATGTCCTTGGCCAGCCCGGCAAACAGCTTGGCCTGCACCACGTTGAAGGCCAGGGCGGCCAGGCGCAGGCACAACGTCAGCGCCAGCATCAGGCCGATATAGCCGGCCGCGACCTGCCAGTTGGCCGGCAGCAGCTGGTTCATCCACTTCAGCGCGGCGTCGCCGTGGCCCAGCAGCACTTCATCCACCAGCAGCGGCAGCAGCAAGGGGATCGGCACGCTGCAGCACGCCGCGAGCACGGCAATCAGGTTGGCAGACCAAAGGTTTTTCTTGTGGTGCAGTGCCAGGCGGCGGATTTCCGCCCAGCTCAGTCGATCGGCCGCACTGTGGGGTTTCCCTGGCACAGGGTCGGGCGACCCGGGCACATCAAGCACAGGCAGCCTGCTGCAGCCAGCGGCCGAGCAAGGGTTGCAGGCGCTCCAGCGGCTGGTAGCCGTTGGTCAGCAGCGCCAGCTGGCCGTTACGCTCGGCCAGCAGGGTGGGGAAACCGGCGATGCCCAGGTCTTGCGCCCACGCAATATCGGCTGCGGTTGCTACACGCGTATCGGCGCGGGCAAAGGCCTCGGCAAACAACGCACGGTCGAAGCCCGCCTGTTCGGCCAGCTCAACCAAGTGCGGCGCAGTGGTAACGTCGACGCCGGCCTCGTAGAACGCGCGCTGGATCAACGCCAGCAGTGGCCAGACGCGCTCGGCGTCCAGCTCACGGGCGGTGACCAGGGCGCGGCAGGCAGGCTCGGTGTCGTAGACGAAACCGTCAGGCATGGCGCCCTCGAAACGAAACGGCTGGCCGGTGGCGTCGGCCACCGCCTGCCAATGCTCGAGGATGTACTTGCGGGTCGACGCATCCAAGGCGCTGCCGCCGGTGCGCAGGCCGCCTGGCACCAGGTGGGTTGGCACGCCGGCTTCACGCGCCTGGGCGATCAGGGCCGCGGCCACCGGCGCAAAACCCCAGCACCAGGAGCACATAGGGTCCATCACATACAGCAGGCGTGCAGACATGCATCAGGCCTCGGCTTTGTAGTTGTAACCGATCGGGTGCGGCAGGTTGCGGGCCTTGGCCAGCTCGATCTGCTTCTGCCGGTCGATGGCGCTGCGGCGAGTTTTTTCGCTCAGGCTGTCCCAGCAGTGCGGGCAGCTGACACCTGGCGAATAGTGCTCGGACGCACGCTCCTCTGCGTTGATCGGGTGGCGGCAGGCATGGCACTGGTCGTACTCGCCTTCGCTCAGGTCATGGCGCACCGTGACGCGGTTGTCGAAGACGAAGCAGTCGCCGTCCCACAGGCTTTCTTCCTGAGGCACTTCTTCGAAGTACTTCAGGACGCCACCTTTAAGATGATAGACCGCCTCGAAGCCTTCACCGAGCATGTAGCTGGAGGCTTTTTCGCAACGGATACCGCCGGTGCAGAACATCGCCACTTTCTTGTGCTTGCTCGGGTCGAAGTTGGCCTTGATGTACTCGGGGAACTCGCGGAAGGTCTCCGTCTTGGGGTCGACGGCGCCCTTGAACGTGCCGATGGCCACTTCGTAGTCGTTGCGGGTATCGATCAGCAGCACTTCAGGGTCGCTGATCAGGGCGTTCCAGTCCTTGGGCTCGACGTAGGTGCCCACCTGCTGGTTGGGGTCCACGCCCGGCACACCGAGGGTGACGATCTCTTTCTTCAGCTTGACCTTGGTGCGGTAGAACGGCTGTTCGTCGCAGTAGGATTCCTTGTGGTCGACATCCACCAGGCGCGGGTCGTTGCGCAGCCAGGCCAGCAGGCCGTCGATGCCTTCGCGGGTGGCCGACACGGTGCCGTTGATGCCTTCGTTGGCCAGCAGCAGGGTGCCTTTGACGTCATTGTCGAGCATGGCCTTGAGCAGCGGCTCGCGCAGCTCGACGTAGTCTTGCAGGGTGACGAATTTGTACAGCGCCGCGACGACGATCGGTTGTGACATGAACGTGAATCTCCAGGTGGTTGCCCTCGTAAGGGGCGGACCGGGTTGTTAAAAAAGCAGGGGGGCGCTGTGCGCCCCTTTCGCGACACAAGGCCGCTCCTACAGAGGGAACGCATAACCCCTGTAGGAGCGGCCTTGTGTCGCGAAAGGGCCGCAAAGCGGCCCCCCGGATGTTGCAGATTCTACCAGAACGGCAAAAAGGATTCAGTGCCCGCCGCCCGCACACACCGGCGAGGCCGGTGCGGCCCCGACCTTGGCCCACTCTTCAGCGGTGTAGGTGTGGATCGCGAGGGCGTGGATCTGGCCCATCAGCTCGCCCATGGTGGCGTAGACCTTCTGGTGACGCTTGACGCTGTTCAGCCCGGCAAACTGCTCGCTGACGATCACTGCCTTGTAGTGGGTCTCCTGACCACGACTGTGCATGTGACTTTCATTGAGCACTTCCAGGTGTTGCGGCGCCAGCGCGGCCAGTTGTTGCTCGATGCGGTGCTGCATGCTCATCACGCGTTACTCACTTCTTGGCGGGGGCGGCGGCCTTGCCAGCGTTCGGGTCAAGCTCTTTGGTCATGTCTTCGAGCAGCTTGTTGACCACCGGTACCGCAGGCTCCAGGCTCTGCTGGGTCAGCTGGGCCGACTGCTGGGTAACCTTGGGCATCTCGCGCAGGACTTTCTTGCCCAGCGGCGACTCGTAGAACTTGACCAGGTCCTTGAGCTCGGCCTCGGTGAAGGTGGCGGTGTACAGGTCGACCATTTTCGGCTTCAGCTTGTTCCAGCCGATGGCGCTGTCCAGGGCGGCGTTGGCCTTGGCCTGGTAGCTTTGCAGCACTGGCTGCTTGGACGCAGGCGCCTTGGTTTGGGCGAAGCGCTGGGCGAACATTTGTTGGACCTGCATATAGACCGGGGTGCCCAGCTTGTCGGCGTTGGCCAGGGTCAGGAACTTCTCGGCGGCAGCGTTGTGACTGGCGGTGGCAGCGAGTACCTGGCCGCTGGCACAGGCCAGGGCGACGGCGGCACAAAGGACACGGAGACGGGTCATTGCATTTCCTTCAAGAGAGGGAGGCGGGTACCTCAGAGTAGAGCATTCTGCGCTGTGGTGGCGATGTGCTCAAGTGGGCACGACGAGCGATGGAACCGCTCTGTCGAATCAGGGCCTAAACTGCGATTTCGAACCACAAAGGAGTGAGCGCAGAATGAGCCGTATCGAGACAGACAGCCTGGGCCCGGTCGAAGTTCCTGAGGGTGCCTACTGGGGTGCGCAGACCCAGCGGTCGCTGATCAACTTCGCCATAGGCAAGGAACGCATGCCGCTCGCGGTGCTGCACGCCCTGGCGCTGATCAAGAAAGCCGCGGCACGGGTCAACAACCGCAACGGCGACCTGCCGGCCGATATCGCCCGGCTGATCGAGCAGGCCGCCGACGAAGTGCTCGACGGCCAGCATGACGATCAGTTCCCGCTGGTGGTCTGGCAAACCGGCAGCGGCACCCAGAGCAACATGAACGTCAACGAAGTCATCGCCGGGCGCGCCAACGAACTGGCCGGCAAGGGCCGTGGCGGCAAGACGCCCGTGCACCCCAACGACCACGTCAATCGCTCGCAGAGTTCCAACGACTGCTTCCCCACCGCCATGCACATTGCCGCTGCCCAGGCGGTGCATGAAAAACTGCTGCCGGCGATCGCCGAGTTGTCCTCGGGGCTGGCCGAACTGTCGGCGCGCCACCTCAAACTGGTCAAGACCGGCCGTACGCACATGATGGACGCCACGCCGATCACCTTCGGCCAGGAGGTCTCGGCCTTCGTCGCCCAGCTCGATTACGCCCAGCGCGCCATTCGCGCTACCCTGCCCCCAGTTTGCGAGCTGGCCCAGGGCGGCACCGCCGTCGGCACCGGCCTGAACGCGCCACATGGCTTTGCCGAAGCCATCGCGGCGGAGCTGGCGGCCCTTTCCGGCTTGCCATTCGTCACCGCGCCCAACAAGTTCGCCGCCCTTGCCGGCCATGAACCGTTGACCAGCCTGGCGGGGGCGCTGAAGACCCTGGCCGTGGCCTTGATGAAAATTGCCAACGACCTGCGCCTGCTTGGCTCCGGCCCCCGCACGGGGCTGGCGGAAGTGCGCCTGCCGGCCAACGAGCCGGGCAGTTCGATCATGCCCGGCAAGGTCAACCCGACCCAGTGCGAGGCACTGTCCATGCTGGCCTGCCAGGTGCTGGGCAACGACGCGGCGATCGGTTTTGCCGCCAGCCAAGGCCACTTGCAGTTGAACGTGTTCAAACCGGTGATCATCCACAACTTGCTGCAGTCGGTCGAACTGCTGGCTGATGGCTGCCGCAACTTCCAGCAGCACTGCGTGGCCGGGATCGAGCCGGATGCCGAGCAGATGGCGGCGCACCTGGAGCAAGGGTTGATGCTGGTGACGGCATTGAACCCGCATATTGGCTATGACAAGGCGGCGGAGATTGCCAAGAAGGCGTATGCCGAGGGCACGACCTTGCGCGAGGCGGCGTTGGCGTTGAAGTACCTGACCAATGAACAGTTCGATCAGTGGGTCAGGCCGGAGAACATGCTGGCGCCGGGCGGTAAAGGCTGACCCGATCCCCCCTCCCCTGTAGGAGCAGCCTTGTGCTGCGAAGAGGCCGGTGAAAGTAGCGAAAAATCGCTGTGTTTGCACCGGCCTCTTCGCAGCACAAGGCTGCTCCTACACCAGCGCAAGGCTGCTCCTACAAGGACGGTGATTAGCGCATGCTATTGATGGACCTGCGCCAACCGCGCCTTTCTGGCGCGCCAACCGGCAACCAACGAAGGCCCCAGCGCCACCAGCGCCGACCCCAGCACCACCGTCACCGCCCCCAGATACCCCAGGGCATTGATGTCCTCGGCATGCACATAGTCGGGCCACACCCAGGCCGCCAGCGCCACCGCCACAAAGGTCACCAACGGCGTCAACGCCAGCGTCGCGCTCACCCTTGAGGCCTCCCAGTGCGCCAGTGCCTCGGCAAAGGCGCCATACGCCACCAGGGTATTCAGGCAGCAGGCCAACAGCAGCCAGCCTTGCAGCGGCGTCAGTTGCAACGCTTCCAATGGGTGCACCCAAGGCGTGAGCAGCGCGGCGCAGCTTAGGTAGATCACCATCATCACCTGCTGCGAATGCCATGCCGTCAGCAACTGCTTCTGGCTCAAGGCGTAGAACACCCAGATGCTGGTCGCCAGCAAAATGGTCAGCACGCCAGTGGTGTAGGTGCCGAGTGAGGTCAGCAACTCTTCCAAGCGCTGGTTGAAGAACAGCCCGAAACCGCCGATCAGCACCACCAGGCCCAGCCCCTGCCCCAGGCTGAAGCGCTCCTTGAACACGAACACACTGGCCACCAGCAACAGCACCGGGCCTACCTGCACCACCAGTTGCGCGGTACCAGGGCTAAGCAGCTTGAGGCCGATCAGGTAGAGCACGTAGTTGCCCATCAGGCCAAGCACGGCCACGGCGACCAACCCCTTGCCCTTGGGCCCGAGCTTGCCGAACGAGGGCAACTGGCGCTTGGCCCCCAGCCAGGCGAATAACAGCCCGCCAGACACCAACAGGCGGTACCAGGTGACGGTGATCGGGTCCATCACCTGCAACACCTGCTTGAGCTTGATCGGCAGGATGCCCCACAGCAGCGCGGTCAGAAGTGCCAACAGCAGGCCATAGACCCAGCGTCCGGAAGTGGTGTGCATAAAGCCCTCGATCAAGCCCGTGGTGGGGGTGCTTGGATTCTACGGGCTTGGCGGCTGGCGCGGGGCTAAGTGCCGGGAAAAGAATTCATCAGGTCATTCCACCGCGGCATGGCTGGACGGGCAGTCCGAAAGGGCCGCTGCGCGCCCCATCGCCGGCAAGCCGGCTCCCACAGATACACCGCCTGCTGAGATTCACGCCCCACCTGTGGGAGCCGGCTTGCCGGCGATGGGCTGCACAGCAGCCCCAATGACCAACGGGCACAGGTGGCTATTTTTTGTCCTTGGCAAACGCTGCTTCCAGCGCCTCGTTGATGGTGCGCAATACCTTCACCCGGGCCCAGCGCTTGTCATTGGCCTCGACCAGTGTCCAGGGCGCGATCTCGCTGCTGGTGCGGTCGACCATGTCGCCCACGGCCTCGGTATACAGGTCCCACTTTTCGCGGTTGCGCCAGTCGTCCTCGGTGATTTTGTAGCGTTTGAAGGGGATCTGCTCACGCTCTTCGAAACGCTCCAGCTGGGTCTGCTGGTCGATCGCCAACCAGAACTTGACCACCACCACACCGGCATTCACCAACTGCTCTTCAAAATCGTTGATCTCGCTGTAGGCACGCATCCAGTCGGCCGGGCTGCAGAACCCCTCGACCCGCTCCACCAGCACCCGCCCATACCAGGAGCGGTCGAAGATAGTGAACTTGCCCCGCGCCGGAATATGCCGCCAGAAACGCCACAGGTACGGTTGCGCGCGTTCGTCTTCGCTGGGCGCGGCAATCGGCACGATGCGGTACTGGCGTGGGTCCAGCGCCGCCGCCACGCGGCGGATCGCGCCGCCCTTGCCGGCCGCGTCATTGCCTTCGAACACCGCCACCAGGGCATGCCGGCGCATGTGCTTGTGGCGCAGCAGGCCGGCCAGGCGTGCCTGCTCGGTAACCAGTTGTTCCTGGTAATCCTGCTTGTCCAGGCGCAGGGTCATGTCCAGGGCACCGATCAAGCTGCGCTGGTCAATGCTGCGACCCAACGGCGCGACGTTGCCCTGGTGCTTGCCCTTGGGGTTGTTGGCGAGGGCGGCTTGCAGGCCGTCCAGCAGAATGCGCCCCACCGCCAGGCTGCGGTAGTAAGGGTCGACCCCCTCGACCACGTGCCAGGGCGCGTAGTCACGGCTGGTGCGGCGCAGCACCCGCTCGCCAAAGCGCACGAAACGGTCGTAGGTCTCGGACTGCTGCCAGTCCAGCGGGCTGATGCGCCAACTGTGCAGCGGGTCGTCCTTGAGCGCCTTTAGGCGGGCTTTCATCTGTTTCTTGGACAGGTGGAACCAGAACTTGATGATCAGCGCGCCTTCGTCGCACAGCATCTGCTCCAGGCGTTCGGCACCGGTGATGGCCTGGTCGAGCACGGCGTCCTTGAACACCCCATGCACACGGCCCTGCAGCATCTGGCTGTACCAGTTGCCAAAAAACACGCCCATCCGCCCTTTCGGCGGCAAGGCCCGCCAATAGCGCCAGGCCGGTGGCCGGGCGAGTTCTTCGTCGGTCTGCTGGTCGAAGGTGAGCACATCGATCATGCGCGGGTCCATCCACTCATTGAGCAGCTTGACCGTCTCGCCCTTGCCGGCGCCTTCGATGCCATTGATCAGCACGATCACCGGGAAGCGCGCCTGCTGCTTGAGCTCGTACTGGGCTTCGAGCAGCGCCTCGCGCAGGGCGGGCACTTCGGCGTCGTAGGTCTCCTTGTCGATGCTGTGACCGATTTCAGCGGATTCGAACATGCAGTGGCTCCTTCATTGGATAACCAAGACTAGCGGATTTGTGCTGGGGCTGTGTTCGTGCAACCAGCGTAAAAACCGCAGATGGCATAAAATCCCGCATCCGCTGCAACCGAGCCCACCATGTCCACCCTCCTCCAACATGCCCAGATCGACTGGGACGACCAGGGCCGCCCCCATTCGCGGCAGTACGACGACGTGTACTTCGCCGTCAACGAAGGCATCGAAGAAACCAAACACGTCTTCCTCGGCCAGACCCGCCTGGCCGAGCGTTTCGCCGACCTAACGCCGCACACCTGCCTGGTGATCGGCGAAACCGGTTTCGGCACCGGCATGAATTTTTTCTGCGCCTGGCAGTTATTCGACCAGCACGCCCACGCCGACGCCCGTCTGCATTTCGTCAGTGTCGAAAAATACCCGCTCGGCCACGACGACATGGCCCGGGCAGTGCGCCTGTGGCCAGAGCTGGCGGCCTATACCGAGCCACTGCTTGAGCAGTACGTGGCTGTGCACCCAGGGTTTCAGCAGTTCACCTTCGCCAACGGCCGGGTGACCCTGACCCTGCTGATCGGCGATGTGCTCGAGCAGTTGCCGCAGCTTGATGCACGCATCGACGTGTGGTTCCTCGACGGCTTCGCCCCGGCCAAGAACCCCGACATGTGGACCCCAGAGCTGTTCGCGCAACTGGCGCAGCTGTCACACCCAGGCACCGTACTGGGCACGTTCACCACCACCGGCTGGGTGCGGCGCAGCCTGGTCGAGGCCGGCTTCGCCATGAAGAAGGTGCCGGGCATTGGCAAAAAGTGGGAGGTGATGAGCGGTGCCTACACCGGGCCGACCGCCCTGCGTAAACAGCTGCCCTGGTATGGCCGCCCGCGCCGTGCTGCGGGGCCACGCGAGGCGCTGGTGATCGGTGCCGGGCTGGCGGGCAGTGCCAGTGCCGCGAGCCTGGCCAGGCGTGGCTGGCAGGTCACGGTACTGGAGCGCCATGCGGCGCCTGCTCAGGAAGCCTCCGGCAACCCACAAGGGGTGCTTTACCTCAAGCTGTCTGCCCATGGTACGGCCCTTTCACAGATGATCCTGGCCGGCTTCGGCTACACCCGGCGCCAGCTAGCGCACTTGCAGCGCGGCCGCGACTGGGATGCTTGCGGGGTGCTGCAGTTGGCGTTCGACAGCAAGGAGGCCGAACGCCAGGGCAAACTGGCCGAGGCGTTCGACCACGACCTGCTGCACGCACTTGACCGTGACCAGGCCGAAGCCATCGCCGGGGTGGCATTGCCTGCAGGTGGCCTGTTCTATCCGGAAGGCGGCTGGGTACACCCGCCGGCCTTGTGCCAGGCGCAGTTGCAACACCCCAGGATCCAGCTTCGGGTGCACCATGAGGTGATCGAACTGCGCAAGGTCGATCACCTGTGGCAGGCCTGGGACGGCGAACGCTTGCTGGCCTGCGCGCCGCTGGTGGTGTTGGCCGGTGCTGCAGATGTGCGGCATTTCGCACCCTGCGCACAGCTGCCGCTCAAGCGCATCCGCGGGCAGATCACCCGCCTGCCGGCCACCGACAGCAGCCGCGCCCTGCGTACGGTGGTGTGTGCGGACGGCTATGTGGCGCCGCCGCGCGAGGGCGAACACACCCTGGGCGCCAGCTTCGACTTCCACAGTGACGACCTGGCGCCGACCGTTGCCGAGCACAAGGGCAACCTGGCGCTGCTGGACGATATTTCTGTGGACCTGGCCCAGCGCCTGGACACCGCTGCACTCGACCCTGAGCAGTTGCAGGGCCGGGCGGCGTTTCGCTGCACCAGCCCGGATTACCTGCCAATCGTCGGGCCCATGGCCGACCCGCAGGCGTTTGCCGGAGCCTTCGCCGTACTGGGCAAGGACGCGCGCCAGGTGCCGGAGGTGGAGTGCCCTTGGCTCGATGGGCTGTATGTGAACAGCGGGCATGGGTCGCGGGGGTTGATCACGGCCCCGCTGTCGGGCGAATTGATTGCGGCCTGGGTGTGCGGGGAGCCGCTGCCGGTGCCACGGGCAGTGGCTGAGGCGTGCCATCCGAACCGGTTTGCCTTGCGCAGGTTGGTTCGGGGTAAGTGATAGGGCTGGGGTGCATGGCTGGGGATAGGTTGCGCCGGTGAGATCGAGCGCCGCTTGCGCGACGCTTCGCAGCACAAGGCTGCTCCTACCTCTTTTTCGGGCCAGTCACGCCTGTGAAGGCGGCGCGCGACCGCCTTGTTTGTCCGGCTCGATATCGCGCCATACACCTGTAGGAGCAGCCTTGTGCTGCGAAGCGCCGCGCGTGCGGCGCTCGATCTCACCGGCGCAACAAATGCCAAACCAAACACCCAGCACCCTCCCCCATATAACAGATCGTTCTAAAACTCCTGCAAACCTCACCGGTCAGTTCCTTACGGCGCCCTGATTCTGGGCACCGCCTCCCCAACGGAAAAACCGGTAAGGACTTATGTGCGGATTAGCAGGAGAGTTACGTTTCACCCCCCTCGACCAAGCCCCTCGCCCGGCCGACCTGGCCGCGGTGGAGCGCATCACCCACCATCTGGCGCCTCGCGGCCCGGACGCTTGGGGCTTCCATAGCCAGGGCCCGATCGCCCTCGGCCACCGCCGGCTGAAAATCATGGACTTGTCCGACGGTTCGGCTCAGCCGATGGTCGACAACACCCTCGGCCTGTCGCTGGCCTTCAACGGCGCCATCTACAACTTCCCCGAACTGCGCCAGGAGCTGCAAGACCTGGGCTACACGTTCTGGTCCGATGGCGACACCGAAGTGCTGCTCAAGGGCTACCACGCCTGGGGCGCGGCCTTGCTGCCCAAGCTCAATGGCATGTTCGCCCTGGCCATCTGGGAGCGCGACAACCAGCGCCTGTTCCTGGCCCGCGACCGCCTTGGCGTCAAACCGCTGTACCTGTCGCGCAACGGCGAGCGCCTGCGCTTTGCCTCGACCCTGCCTGCCCTGCTCAAGGGCGGCGACATCGACCCGATGATCGACCCGGTAGCGCTCAACCACTACCTGAACTTCCACGCCGTGGTGCCCGCGCCGCGCACGCTGCTGGCCAACGTGCAAAAACTTGAGCCCGGCACCTGGATGCGCGTCGACCGCCACGGCGAAATCGAACGCCAGACCTGGTGGCAGTTGCAGTACGGCGCCCACCCCGACGAGCGTGAACTGGACCTCGAAGGCTGGACCACCCGCGTGCTCGACGCCACCCGTGATGCCGTGGCGATCCGCCAGCGTGCTGCGGTGGACGTTGGCGTGCTGTTGTCTGGCGGGGTCGATTCCAGCTTGCTGGTCGGCCTGCTGCGTGAAGCCGGTGTGGACGACCTGTCGACCTTCTCCATCGGCTTCGAAGATGCCGGCGGCGAACGCGGCAACGAGTTCGAGTACTCCGACCTGATCGCCCGCCACTACGGCACCCGCCACCACCAGCTGCGCATCGCCGAACATGAAATCATCGACCAGCTGCCGGCCGCCTTCCGCGCCATGAGCGAACCGATGGTCAGCCATGACTGCATTGCCTTCTACCTGCTGTCGCGGGAAGTGGCCAAGCACTGCAAAGGCGTGCAAAGCGGCCAAGGCGCTGACGAACTGTTCGCTGGCTACCACTGGTACCCACAGGTGGATGGCGCCGAGGATGCCTTTGGCGCCTACCGCGACGCGTTCTTCGACCGCAGCCACGCCGAGTACCGTGACACCGTGCAAGCCCCTTGGCTGCTGGAAAGCGATGCCGCCGGCGACTTTGTCCGCGAGCACTTCGCCCGCCCTGGCGCCAGCGACCCGGTCGACAAGGCCCTGCGCCTGGACAGCACAGTGATGCTGGTCGACGACCCGGTCAAGCGGGTCGACAACATGACCATGGCCTGGGGCCTGGAAGCGCGTACGCCGTTCCTCGATTACCGCCTGGTGGAACTGTCGGCACGCATCCCAGCACGCTTCAAGCTGCCCGATGGCGGCAAACAGGTGCTCAAGCAGGCCGCCCGACGGGTCATCCCGCATGAGGTGATCGACCGCAAGAAGGGCTACTTCCCGGTCCCAGGCCTGAAGCACCTGGAAGGCGCAACGCTGGGTTGGGTGCGCGAACTGCTGACCGACCCCAGCCAAGACCGAGGGCTGTTCAACCCGGCCATGCTCGACCGCTTGCTGAGCAACCCGCACGGCCAGTTGACGCCGCTGCGAGGCTCCAAGCTGTGGCAGCTGGCGGCGCTCAACCTGTGGCTGAGCGAACAAGGAATCTGACCGATGAAAGCCCACGAAATCGCCTACGGCCAGCGCCTGCTGCGCGGCCAGGCACCGTCCTACGAGCGTTTGCAGGCGCGCCTGGCCGGCGATGGCAGCGAGCCCCACGACCAGCCACGTGCCGTGCACTGCGGTTGGGGCCGGCTGCTGATCGGCCATACTTACCCAGACCCCGTCTCACTCGCCGAGGAGCTGCTGGACGAGCGCCCTGGCGAGCGCGACATTGCCCTGTACGTGGCCGCGCCGCAGCAGGTACTGGCGCAGGCGCCGCAGCAGTTGTTTCTCGACCCCTCCGACACCCTGCGCCTGTGGTTTACCGACTACCGCCCGGCGCAGCGGGTGTTTCGCGGTTTTCGCGTGCGGCGGGCGCAAAACCTGGGGGACTGGCAGGCGATCAATACCCTTTACCAAGCGCGCGGCATGTTGCCGGTCGACCCTGACCGGCTCACGCCACGTCACCTCGGCGGCCCGGTTTACTGGCTGGCCGAGGATGAAGACAGCGGCGCGGTGATCGGTAGCGTCATGGGCCTTAACCATGCCAAGGCGTTCGATGACCCCGAGCACGGCAGCAGCCTGTGGTGCCTGGCCGTGGACCCGCACTGCACCCGCCCTGGCGTGGGTGAAGTGCTGGTGCGCCACCTGATCGAGCACTTCATGAGCCGCGGCCTGGCCTACCTGGACCTGTCGGTGCTGCATGACAACCGCCAGGCCAAGCGCCTGTACGAGAAACTCGGGTTTCGCAACCTGCCGACCTTCGCCGTCAAGCGCAAGAACGGCATCAACGAACGTCTGTTCCTCGGCCCCGGCCCTGAAGCAGGGCTTAACCCTTATGCACGGATCATTGTCGACGAGGCGCTGCGCCGTGGTATCGAAGTGCAGGTCGAAGACGCCGCAGGCGGGCTGTTCACCTTGAGCCTGGGCGGGCGTCGCATTCGCTGCCGTGAGTCGCTAAGCGACCTGACCAGCGCCGTGACCATGACCCTGTGCCAAGACAAGTGCCTGACCCAGCGAGCACTGAGCAACGCCGGGCTGCGTGTACCAGCGCAGCAACTGGCGGGCAACGCCGACGACAACCTGGCGTTTCTCGACGAGCATGGCGCAGTGGTGGTCAAGCCGGTGGATGGCGAACAAGGCCAAGGGGTAGCGGTGAACCTCACCACCCTTGAAGAGCTCACCCACGCAGTGGCCCACGCCAAGCAGTTCGACAGCCGTGTGCTACTGGAGAGCTTCCATGCCGGCCTTGACCTGCGCATCGTGGTGATCGGCTTTGAAGTGGTGGCAGCTGCCATACGCCACCCAGCCCAGGTAGTGGGTGATGGCAAGCACGACATCCGCGCGCTGATCGAAGCCCAGAGCCGCAGGCGCCAGGCCGCGACCGGCGGTGAAAGCCGCATCCCGCTTGACGATGAAACCGAGCGCACCCTGCGCGCGGCGGGGCTGGGCTATGACGACGTGCTACCTGCCGGCCAACGCCTGGCGGTGCGGCGTACTGCCAACCTGCACACCGGTGGCACCCTTGAGGACGTGACCGAGCGCCTGCACCCCGTGCTGGCCGATGCGGCGGTGCGCGCGGCACGGGCGCTGGAAATTCCGGTGGTGGGGTTGGACTTCATGGTGCGTGATGCCGAGCAGGCGGAGTACGTGATCATCGAGGCCAACGAACGTGCCGGCCTGGCCAATCATGAACCGCAGCCGACGGCTGAGCGGTTTATCGACTTGTTGTTCCCGCATAGCCGGGGATTGGCGTAAATCAATGATGGCCCTTTCGCGGGGCAAGCCCGCCCCCACAGGTTTCAGGTTTACGTGTGGGAGCGGGCTTGCCCCGCGAAGAGGCCAGTAAGGAGTACCCATGTCCGAACACCACCCCGAACCCGATCTCGACTACCTCAAACGCGTCCTGCTGGAGATGCTCGCCATCCCCAGCCCCACCGGCTTCACCGACACCATCGTGCGCTACGTGGCCGAACGCCTGGATGAGTTGGGCATCCCCTTCGAGCTGACCCGCCGTGGCACCATCCGCGCCACCCTCAAAGGCCGGCAAAGCTCACCCGACCGCGCCGTTTCCGCGCACCTGGACACCATCGGCGCCAGCGTGCGTCAGTTGCAGGACAACGGCCGCCTGGCGCTGGCGCCGGTGGGCTGCTGGTCGAGCCGCTTTGCCGAGGGCAGCCGGGTCAGTGTGTTCACCGACACCGGCGTGTTCCGCGGCAGCGTGTTGCCGCTGATGGCCAGCGGGCATGCGTTCAACACCGCCATCGACCAGATGCCTATCAGTTGGGACCACGTCGAAGTGCGCCTGGATGCCTACTGCGCGACCCGCGCCGATTGCGAAGCCTTGGGGGTCTCGATCGGCGATTTCGTCGCCTTCGACCCGTTGCCAGAGTTCACTGAAAGCGGCCACATCAGCGGCCGCCACCTGGACGACAAAGCGGGTGTAGCCGCATTGCTGGCGGCGCTCAAGGCAGTGGTGGAAAGTGGCCGACAGCCGCTGATCGACTGCCACCCGCTGTTCACCATCACCGAAGAAACCGGCTCCGGCGCGGCAGGTGCCCTGCCCTGGGACGTCAGCGAATTCGTCGGCATCGACATTGCCCCGGTAGCGCCAGGCCAGGCCTCCAGCGAGCATGCGGTGAGCGTGGCCATGCAGGACTCTTCGGGGCCTTACGATTACCACCTGTCGCGTCACCTGCTGAAGCTGGCCGGCGACCACGATTTGCCGGTCAGGCGCGACCTGTTCCGTTACTACTTCAGCGATGCCCACTCGGCGGTGACGGCGGGGCATGACATCCGGACCGCGCTGGTGGCGTTTGGCTGCGATGCCACGCACGGTTACGAGCGCACGCATATCGACAGCCTGGCGGCGCTGAGCCGGTTGCTGTCAGCGTATTTGTTGAGCCCACCGGTGTTTGCCAGTGATTCGCAGCCGGCCAATGCCTCGCTCGAGCGCTTCAGCCATCAGCTGGAGCACGATGCGCAGATGGAGAGCGATACGCGGGTGCCGGCGGTGGATAGCCTGGTTGGGAATAAAGGCTGATAGTTTGGGGCTGCTGCGCAGCCCATCGCGACGCAAGGGCGCTCCTACACGGTCCTTGTGGGAGCGGCCTTGCGTCGCGATGGGCCGCACAGCGGCCCCAAATGCGCGAACGTTTCGCGTAGCATGCCCACACTCAACCCCCAGAATCGCCCGCCATGCTAATCCCCTACGACCAACTGCAAGCCGACACCCTGACCCTGCTGATCGAGGACTTCGTCACCCGCGACGGCACCGACAACGGCGACGACACCCCCCTCGAAACCCGCGTGTTGCGGGTGCGCCAGGCATTGGCCAAGGGCCAGGCGTTCATCCTGTTCGACCCGGAAAGCCAGCAATGCCAGCTCCTGGCCAAACATGATGTGCCACGCGAGCTGCTCGACTGACGCCCTCACGCGCCACGCCCCTTGCGCACCTCCCCCTCCTTGATGCGCTTGTACACCTCGGCGCGGTGCACCGGCACCTCGCGGGGCGCACTCACCCCAAAACGCACCATCCCGTCCCGCGTCTCGACCACCATGATGCGGATGTCATCGCCAATGGTGATGACTTCGCCTACTTCGCGCCCTATTACCAGCATGATCCGATCCTCCAGCGTAAGGGAAAACCGGAGCGTGCCTCGGGTACTTAAGGCTACTCAATAGTTCCAGGGCAATTCAGAAGCAACCTACATCCATGGGTAATTTGCCCTACAGACAGATCATCGCACAGGCGCCTTGGCACGCATTTTCACCGCCATGTCGGCCATCTCGTCATACAGCCGCTCAGGTGCCTCGCGCTTGAGCTGCCACGCCAGGCGCCCGGCCTCGTGGGGCAAGATCAGAAACTCGCCGGCAGCCACTTGCCGGTGGATGTACTCGGCGATATCGACCGCGCTGATCGGCGAGCCCTCCAGCAGCTTGCCCACCTGTGCCTTCATGGCCGGGTTGGGGCCACGGAACGAATCCAGCAGGTTGGTCTGGAAGAACGAAGGGCACACCACGTGCACCGCCACCTGCACTTGGCGCAATTCCACCAGCAGGCTTTCCGACAGGGCCAGCACACCGGCCTTGGCGACGTTGTAGTTGCTCATGCCCGGGCCCTGCATCAGCGCGGCCATCGAGGCGATGTTGATGATCCGCCCTTGGCTGCGCTCCAGCAGCGGGAGGAAGGCCTTGCAGCCCTTGACCACGCCCATGAGGTTGACCGCGATTTGCCAGTCCCAGTCCTCAAGCGACAACTCGGCGAAGAAGCCGCCCGAGGCGACGCCGGCGTTGTTGACGATTACATCAATGCCGCCAAAACGCTCTTCGCAGGCCTGGGCCAGCGCCGTGAGCTGGCTGTAGTCGCGCACGTCACAGCGCTGGATAAACCCGTCGCCACCGGCTTCCCGGGCCAGTTCCAGCGTTTCGCGCAGGCCGGCCTCGTTGACATCGGCCAACGCCAGGCGCCAGCCCTCGCGTGCCCAGCGCAGGGCGATCTCGCGGCCGAGGCCGGACCCGGCGCCGGTGATCATGATGCGGTTTTGCATGGTGGCAGGCCTTGTGCTGATGGGGTGTCAGGCGAGTCTAATCAAGGCATTGCCGAGAGGGAGGGTTCATCAGGGTAGTGAATGAAAGGGCATGACCAAGCGGTCAGTACCGAACAAATGGAATCTTTAGCCAAGCGCACCGGTCCGATTTAACAAGAGGCCAGCAGTCCGAGGCCCTTGACCCCTAACCACGCAAGGACTCCGCCATGACCACGATCCTCATCATCATCCTGATCCTGCTGCTGATTGGTGGCTTACCCGTCTTCCCACACTCGCGCAGCTGGGGCTATGGCCCTTCCGGCATTATCGGCGTGGTGTTGGTGATTCTGCTGGTGCTGTTGCTGCTAGGCATGATCTAGCCGGCCAAGCATGAAAAAACCGCGATACGGGCATCACCCGTATCGCGGTTTTTTTAGGCCTCAGCGGTCAGTGCGAAACCGCACCGGAAGCGCCCAGGCCGGTTTGCGAACGTACAAACTGCGGGAAGAACAGTGCACGTTCGTTCTCAGCCGCCTTGGACTTGTCGGTGACCGAGAAGAACCAGATACCGACGAAGGCAATCAGCATCGAGAACAGCGCCGGGTACTCGTACGGGTAGATCGCCTTCTCGTGGCCGAGGATCTGTACCCAGATGGTTGGGCCAAGGATCATCAGGCCCACTGCACTCACCAGGCCCAGCCAGCCGCCGATCATGGCGCCGCGGGTGGTCAGTTTCTTCCAGTACATCGAAAGCAGCAGTACCGGGAAGTTGCAGCTGGCAGCAATCGAGAACGCCAGGCCCACCATGAAGGCGATGTTCTGCTTCTCGAACAGGATGCCCAGGCCGATCGCCAGCACGCCGAGGGCGATGGTGGTGATCTTCGACACGCGGATCTCGTCCTTGTCGTTGGCCTTGCCCTTGCGCCATACGCTGGCGTACAGGTCGTGGGACACCGCCGAGGCACCGGCCAGGGTCAGGCCAGCAACCACCGCCAGGATGGTGGCGAAGGCCACCGCCGAGATGAAGCCCAGGAACACGCTGCCACCCACGGCATTGGCCAGGTGCACCGCGGCCATGTTGTTACCGCCCAGCAAGGCGCCTGCGGCGTCCTTGAAGTCCGGGTTGGTGCTGACCAGCAGGATCGCGCCAAAGCCGATGATGAAGGTGAGGATGTAGAAGTAGCCGATGAAGCCGGTGGCGTAGAGCACGCTCTTGCGCGCTTCCTTGGCGTCACTGACGGTGAAGAAGCGCATCAGGATGTGCGGCAGGCCAGCGGTACCGAACATCAGCGCCAGGCCCAGGGAGAACGCCGAGATCGGGTCCTTGACCAGGCCGCCAGGGCTCATGATCGCCTCGCCTTTGGCGTGCACCTTGATAGCTTCGGAGAACAGGGTGTTGAAGTCGAAGTTGACGTGTTTCATCACCATCAGTGCCATGAAGCTGGCACCGGACAGCAGCAGCACGGCCTTGATGATCTGTACCCAGGTGGTGGCCAACATGCCGCCGAACAGTACGTACAGGCACATCAGGATACCGACCAGAATCACCGCCACGTGGTAGTCGAGGCCAAACAGCAGCTCGATCAACTTACCGGCGCCGACCATCTGCGCGATCAGGTAGAACGCCACCACCACCAGCGAACCGGAGGCCGACAGGGTACGGATTTCTTTCTGCCCGAGGCGGTACGAGGCCACGTCGGCGAAGGTGTACTTGCCCAGGTTGCGCAGGCGCTCGGCGATCAGGAAGAGGATGATCGGCCAGCCGACCAAAAAGCCGATGGAGTAGATCAGGCCGTCGTAACCCGAGGTGAACACCAGGGCGGAAATTCCCAGGAACGAGGCCGCCGACATGTAGTCACCGGCAATTGCCAGGCCGTTCTGGAAGCCCGTGATCTTGCCGCCGGCTGCGTAGTAGTCCGCCGCCGATTTGTTGCGTTTGGAGGCCCAGTAGGTAATCCCGAGGGTGAAGGCGACGAAGGCCACGAACATGGCGATCGCCGACACGTTCAGCGGCTGTTTCTGCACCTCGCCGGTCAGGGCATCGGCGGCCCACACGGCGGGTGCGAAAACGCCGCAGGCCAGAACGGCCAGGGCTTTGGCGTGGCGAATCATTGTTGCGCCTCCTTCAGGATGGCCTTGTTCAGCTCATCGAACTCACCGTTGGCACGGCGCACGTAGATGGCGGTCAGGACAAATGCCGAAACGATCAGGCCGACGCCCAGGGGGATGCCCCAGGTAATCGACGACTCTGGGCTGAGCTTGGCGCCCAGTACATGAGGACCGTAGGCGATCAGGAGGATGAAGGCGCAGTAGAGACCGAGCATGATCGCCGAGAGAATCCAGGCGAACCGTTCGCGTTTTGTAACCAGCTCCTTGAAGCGCGGGCTGTTTTGTATCGAGAGGTAAATGCTGTCGTTCATTGTTTTTGTCCTAGCAGCACAGATAGGGGATGAAACCCACACCCTCACTTTATGCTGCCGTTGGACGCCAACCAGACGACCTTAGTCTTAGATGCAACAGTGTTTTACAGAATTGGTAAGAAATCACTGATTGGGTCAGGGCTATAAGGTGCTTGCCTTGAACTTTGCAGAGGGGTGTCAATCGAGCGCCGCCCGCGCGGCGCATCGCGAGCAACGCTCGCTCCTACGTTTGTTTCGGGCCAATTATTCCTGGGGTAAATGTGCGCGACCGCCTTGGCGCACGGCGCGATATCGCGTCGAACAAACAAGGCGGTCGCGCGCCTGTCACAGGCGGTATTGGCCAAAAACAAACGTAGGAGCGAGCGTTGCTCGCGATGCGCCGCGCGGGCGGCGCTCGATCTCACCGGCAATGAACAAATAACGGCAAACGCCCAGTATCAGCGGTTACTTACCGGTCCACTCTTTGACCCGGTCCGGGTGTTTGGCCACCCAGTCCTTGGCCGCCGCTTCAGGCTTGGCGCCTTCCTGGATCGCCAGCATCACTTCGCCGATCTCGTCCTTGGACTGCCAGCTGAACTTCTTGAGGAACTCCGCCACTTCCGGCGCCTTGGTCGCCAGTTCCTTGCTGCCGATGCTGTTGACGGTTTCGGCAGCGCCATACACGCCTTTCGGGTCTTCGAGGAACTTGAGCTTCCACTTGGCGAACATCCAGTGCGGCACCCAACCGGTCACGGCAATCGACTGCTGCTTGGCATAGGCACGGCCCAGTTCGGCGGTCATCGCAGCGCCGGAACTGGCCTGCAGTTTGTAACCTGTCAGGTCGTAGTCTTTGATGGCCTGGTCAGTCTTGAGCATTACCCCGGAGCCGGCGTCGATGCCGACGATCTTCTGCTTGAAGCTGCTGTCGGTCTTGAGGTCGGCGATGCTCAACGCCTTCACGTATTCAGGGACGATCAGGCCGATTTTGGCATCCTTGAAGTTGGCACCGTAGTCGACCACGTTGTCTTTGTTCTTGGTCCAGTACTCACCGTGGGTCACGGGTAACCAGGCCGACAACATCGCATCGAGCTTGCCGGTCGCCACGCCCTGCCACATGATGCCTGTGGCCACGGCTTGCAACTTCACGTCGTAGCCGAGCTTCTGCTTGATCACTTCGGCGGCCACGTTGGTGGTCGCCACGCTGTCGGCCCAACCATCCACGTAACCAATGCTTACTTCTTTGGCCATTGCCTGTGCAGCGCTCATGGCCATTACCAGGGCGGTGCCCACACCCAGGAAACGTCGCATCTTGTTCAAAGTTGCCATCAAAGCATCCCCTCGTCAGGTCTCGGAGATTGCATCATCTTCCTGCAACAACTTGTGACCTGCTCCCTGTACGACATGTAACCAACCATAGGCGACAGCACTGTGCCATTAGCGCCATGGGCTCACGCCAGTCTGCGCGATCCTTGCATGCCAAAGGTTTGGCGCCGGGCTACTATCTACCCTTTTGCGCCTGACGATGGACCGCCCGATGCCCAGCCCCACCCGCCTGCACCTGCCGTTGTACCTGCTAGCCTGCCTGCTTGCCCTGATCGGGCTGGCAACGCTCTGGTACGGGCTCGGCAAGCCGGTGCACCTGCCCGATGCGGCCAGCCCCACGCACAAACTGCAGTGCGCCTCGTACACCCCGTTCGACAAGGACCAGTCGCCGTTCGACCAGCCGTTTCGCCTGCGCCCGGCGCGCATGGATGCCGACCTGGCCTTGCTGGCCGAGCGTTTTCAGTGCATCCGTACCTATTCGATGACCGGCCTTGAGGCGATACCGCAGCTTGCGCGCAAACATGGCTTGAAGGTGATGCTCGGTGCCTGGGTCAACGCCAACCCGGTGGACACCGAGAAGGAAGTGGACCTGCTGATCGCCGCCGCCAACGCCAACCCCGATGTCGTCAGCGCGGTGATCGTCGGCAACGAGGCGCTGCTGCGCAAGGAAGTCACCGGCACGCGCCTTGCCGAACTGATCGCCAAGGTCAAGCGCCAGGTCAAGGTGCCGGTGACCTACGCCGACGTCTGGGAATTCTGGCTACAGCACCCTCAGGTGGCCCCGGAGGTGGACTTTTTGACCATCCATTTGCTGCCTTACTGGGAGGATGACCCGCGCGGCATCGACGATGCCTTGGCCCATGTCGCCGATGTGCGCCGTGAGTTCGGGACGCGCTTTGCGCCCAAGGACATCCTGATCGGCGAGACCGGCTGGCCCAGCGAAGGCCGCCAACGGGAAACCGCCGTGCCCAGCCGGGCCAACGAGGCGCGCTTTATCCGTGGCTTTGTGGCGATGGCCGAAAGCAATGGCTGGCGGTACAACCTGATCGAGGCCTTCGACCAGCCGTGGAAGCGCGCCAGCGAAGGCGCCGTGGGCGGCTACTGGGGGCTTTACGATGCCGACCGGCAGGACAAAGGCGTGCTCGAAGGGCCCGTCAGCAACCTGCACTACTGGCCACAGTGGCTGCTGGCCAGCGCGGTGTTGATGCTGGTCATGCTGTTGGTGGCTGGGCAGCCCGCTACCCCCATGGCGGCCCTGCTGTTGCCGCTGCTGGCCGCGTTTGGCGCGGGTTGCCTGGGGCTGTGGGGCGAGCTGATGCGCAGCCACGCACGCTTTGCTGGGGAGTGGCTGTGGGCCGGGCTGCTGGCGGCGCTCAACCTGCTGGTGCTGGCCCACGCCGCCCTGGCCTTGGCCCGCCGCGAGGGCTGGCGTGAGCGTGTTTTTGCCTGGCTTGAGGCCCGCGCTGGCTGGCTGTTGCTTGCAGCGGGCTTTGCGGCGGCAGTGAGCATGCTGGCGCTGGTGTTCGACCCGCGTTACCGCAGTTTCCCTACAGCTGCACTGGCGTTGCCGGCAGTGGTTTACCTAGTGCGGCCAGTGCTGGCGCGGCGGGCCGAGGTGGCATTGCTGGCGTTTATCGTGGGGGCGGGGGTGGCGCCACAGTTGTTTCTGGAAGGGCTGGAGAATCAGCAGGCCTGGGGGTGGGCGGTGGTGAGCGTGTTGATGGCCGCGGCGTTGTGGCGGAGCCTAAGGCTGCGTGCAGGTTGATAGGGTCCGCTGTGCGGCCCATCGCAGGCAAGCCAGCTCCTACAGGTACAGCGCAGACCTGTAGGAGCTGGCTTGCCTGCGATGGGCCGCACAGCGGACCCTATCAGCCGCGACGCGGTTGCCGCACCAGCCGCAACCCGGCCAGCACCACGGCAAACACCGCAATACTGGCGGTATACAGCACCAGCGCCGGTATCGCGAACACCAACGCCAAACCTGCCAGCCACCACCCAACCCGACCCGCAACCACCTGCGCCACCAGCGCCAGGCCAAGCCCACTCCAGGCGATGACCTGAAAATGAATACCCAGCCCCAGCAGCGAGCGCACCTGGCATTGCCAGAACGCCTCGGGCGCCGCACACAGACCCACCCACTGCGCGTCTTCCATCAACCCATAACGCACGCCATAGCTGGCGGCCAGCCACGCAGGCAGAAATAACAGCAAGGCAATGATCGGTAGCGAACGAGACATCCAGTTCTCCAATAGCGGAAATCGAAATCGTGCATGATCGCCCAAGGCCGGTTGTAAGGCAAAATCACCTTCCTGCAGCTATGTTGCAGATAACAAGCACACCAAAGACCACCGCACTTGGCAACTTTGCCCATACTGCCGTGGTCCTAGCCTGCACACCGCAACACCTTGTATTTCTTTTTGGGGGTTACATGCATCGATCTTTGCGCCTCGCTGCCCTGCTCGGCGGCCTGCTCATGGCTGTGGCCGCTTCGGCGCGGGATATCGACGCCGCGAGCTATGGCTACCCCTTGACCAACCCGTTCGAGGCGACCATCGCCACCACGCCGCCGGAGCAACGCCCAACCTTGCCCAGCGATGAGGACATCGACCAGGACGACTACAGCCTCAACCTGCGACCCGAGCGTGAGTTCACCCTGCCCGACAACTTCTGGTCGGTAAAAAAGCTCAAGTACCGCCTGGCCCGTCAGGACCACAAGGCGCCGCTGATTTTCCTGATCGCTGGCACCGGTGCCCCTTATTCCAGCAGCATCAACGAATACCTGAAAAAGCTGTACTACCAAGCCGGCTACCACGTGGTGCAACTGTCCTCGCCCACCAGCTACGACTTCATGAGTGCGGCGTCGCGCTTCGCCACCCCGGGTATCAGCCAGGATGACGCTGAAGACATGTACCGGGTGATGCAGGCCGTGCGCGCCCAGCACCCGCGTTTGCCGATCAGCGAGTTCTACCTCACCGGCTACAGCCTCGGCGCGCTGGACGCGGCGTTCGTCAGCCACCTGGACGAGACCCGGCGCAGCTTCAACTTCAAGCGTGTGCTGCTGCTCAACCCGCCGGTCAACCTGTACACCTCGATCAACAACCTCGACAAACTGGTGCAAACCCAGGTCAAAGGCATCGACCGCAGCACCACGTTCTACGAGCTGATGCTCACCAAGCTGACCCGTTACTTCCAGGACAAGGGCTATATCGACCTCAACGAAGCCCTGCTGTACGACTTCCAGCAGTCGCGCCAGCACCTGTCCAACGAGCAGATGGCCATGCTGATCGGCACCTCGTTCCGCTTCTCGGCAGCCGATATCGCCTTTACCTCCGACCTGATCAACCGCCGCGGGCTGATCATTCCGCCGAAGTTCCCGATCACCGAGGGCAGCAGCCTCACGCCGTTCTTCAAGCGTGCCCTGCAGTGCGACTTCGACTGCTACATGACCGAGCAGGTGATCCCGATGTGGCGCGCCCGCACCGATGGCAACAGCATCCTGCAGTTGGTTAACCAGGTCAGCCTGTATGCGCTGGAAGACTACCTGCGCGACAGCCCGAAAATTGCCGTGATGCACAACGCCGACGACGTCATCCTCGGCCCAGGCGATATCGGCTTCTTGCGCAAGGTGTTCGGTGACCGCCTGACCCTTTACCCCCATGGCGGCCATTGCGGCAACCTCAACTACCGCGTCAACAGCGACGCCATGCTGGAGTTCTTCCGTGGTTAACAAACTCCTCTTCGCCACTGCCCTGCTCGTCGCTGGCAACGCCCTGGCCGCGGAGGTCGCACCGCGCGCCAGCGTGGTCGAGGCCGACCCGCAGGTTACCGCCGCGCCGCTGCCACCGGAGGCCGATGGTTTCATCGACCCGTTGCGCGCATTGAAATTCAACCCAGGCCTGGACCAGCGCGAGTTCGAACGCTCCACCCTGGAGGCGCTGAACGTCTACGACCCACTGGAATCAATCAACCGGCGCATCTACCACTTCAACTACCGCCTCGACCAATGGGTGCTGCTGCCCGTGGTGAGCGGCTATCAGTATGTAACACCGCGTTTCGTGCGCACCGGGGTGAGCAACTTCTTCAACAACCTCGGCGATGTGCCGAACCTGTTCAACAGTGTGTTGCAACTGAAAGCCAAGCGCTCGGCGGAAATCACCGCACGGTTGATGTTCAACACGCTGATCGGGGTTGGTGGGCTGTGGGACCCGGCGACCAAGATGGGCCTGCCGCGCCAGAGTGAAGACTTTGGCCAGACCCTGGGCTTTTATGGTGTGCCGGACGGGCCGTACCTGATGCTGCCGGTGCTGGGCCCCTCGAACCTGCGCGATACCACCGGGCTGGTGGTGGACTATGCGGGCGAGCAGGCGGTCAACTTCCTCAATGTGCCGGAAACCAGTACCGATCACCCGGAAATCTTTGCCCTGCAGGTGGTGGACAAGCGCTATACCACCAAATTCCGCTATGGCCAGCTCAACTCGCCGTTCGAGTATGAGAAGGTTCGATATGTGTATACCCAGGCGCGCAAGCTGCAGATTGCTGAGTAAATAGCTACTGGCCTCTTCGCGGGCAAGCCCGCTCCTACAGGTACCCCACTGCGCTCAGGCCAGTGATACCCCTGTGGGAGCGGGCTTGCCCGCGAAGAGGCCAGCACTGCTTGCATCAAATCCCCAGAAACTGCTCCAGTTCGCGCCGCTTGACCAACGCATCCCTGCGCCCCAGCTCGATCAGCTCACTGCAATAACTCGCCTCGAACAGCAAATAACTCAGCACCCCCGCCCCACTGGTCCGCGTCGCCCCCGGCCCACGCAAGAACAGCCGCAACGCCGCCGGCAATTCACGCCGGTGCCGCGCAGCGATTTCGTCCAGCGGCTGGCTGGGCGCCACCACCAATACTTCCACCGGCGCCAGCCCCAGGCGCCGTGCATCCAGGTGGGCAGGCAGCAAGTGGCTAAGGTGGTTGAGCCGCTGCAGCAGTTCGATGTCGTCTTCCAGGCTGTCAATGAAGGTGCTGTTGAGCATGTGCCCACCAATCTGCGCCAAGCTCGGCTGCTGGCCACTGAACACTCGCTGGGTGGGCCGCGGCGGCGATGGCCGCTGAGGGTTGCCGCTAACCCCGACCACCAGCACCCGGCTGGCCCCCAAGTGCAACGCCGGGCTGATCGGTGCCGACTGGCGCACCGCGCCGTCACCGTAGTACTCGTCGCCCAGCCTGACCGGCGCGAACAACAGCGGGATTGCCGCACTGGCCAGCAAGTGGTCGATGGTCAACGGCGTGGGTACGCCTATGCGGCGGTGGCGCAACCACGCCTCGATGGTGCCGCGGCCCTGGTAGAAGGTCACCGCCTGCCCCGACTCGTAGCCGAATGCAGTCACCGCCACGGCGCGCAGTTGTTCGGTGGCCAGGGCGTGGCCGATGCCGTCCAGGTCCAGGTGCGCTTGCAGCAGGCCGCGCAAGGGGCTGCTGTCGAGCAGCGCCACCGGCGCATGGCCACCCAGGCCCAGCAGGCTATGGCTGACGAAGCGGCTGGCCTGGCGGATTACCCCCGGCCAGTCGCTGCGCAGCACCAGGTGGCTGCGAAAGTTTTGCCAGAAGGCGGTGAGGTTGCGCACGGTTTCGGTGAAGCGGGTAGCGCCGCTGGCGAGGGTGACCGCATTGATGGCGCCAGCCGACGTGCCGACGATGACCGGGAAGGGGTTGGGCGCGGCCGGGGGTAGCAGTTCAGCGATGCCGGCCAATACGCCGACCTGATAAGCGGCACGGGCGCCGCCGCCAGAGAGGATCAGACCGGTTACCGGAGGTGGGGCCATGGCATCCTTCCTGTAGGAGCAGCCTTGTGCTGCGAAGAGGCCGGTGCAGCCTTAAAGATAATCGGCAGCATTCCCCGGCCTCTTCGCAGCACAAGGCTGCTCCTACAAGGAGAGGCCGGGCCTGGCATCAGCGTTTCTTCTTGTCATACAGCCTAGGCGCACCCTCGGGCCGCGACTTGAAGCGCCGGTGCGCCCACAGGTACTGCTCGGGGCACTCACGCAACACACCCTCGATCCACTGGTTGATGCGCAGGCAGTCCGCTTCTTCACTCTCCCCGGGGAAGTCCGCCAGCGGCGGATGGATCACCAAACGATAGCCGCTGCCATCTTCCAGGCGCTTCTGGGTAAAGGGGATGACCTGCGCCTTGCCCAGGCGGGCGAACTTGGTGGTGGCGGTCACGGTCGCCGCCGGGATGCCGAACAACGGCACGAACAGGCTCTGCTTGGCGCCGTAATCCTGGTCGGGCGCATACCAGATCGCCCGGCCCGAACGCAGCAGCTTGAGCATGCCGCGTACGTCTTCACGCTCCACCGCCAACGAGTCGAGGTTGTGCCGCTCACGGCCGCTGCGCTGGATGAAGTCGAACAGCGGGTTGCCGTGCTCGCGGTACATGCCATCGATGGTGTGCTGCTGGCCCAGCAGCGCGGCGCCGATTTCCAGGGTGGTGAAGTGCACGGCCATCAGAATCGCGCCCTGCCCTGCCTGCTGGGCAGCCTGCAGGTGCTCGAGGCCTTCGATATGTGCCAGGCGTGCCAACCTGGCCTTGGGCCACCACCAGCTCATGGCCATTTCGAAGAAGGCGATGCCGGTGGAGGCGAAGTTGGCCTTCAACAAACGCTGCCGTTCGTCGTCGGACATTTCAGGGAAACACAGTTCAAGGTTGCGCGCGGCGATGCGTCGACGCTCGCCGGCAACCCGGTACATCACTGCGCCCAGGGCAGTGCCGACCCACAGCAGGGCCCGGTAAGGCAGCTGGACGATCAGCCACAGCAGGCCCAGGCCCAGCCACAGGCCCCAGAATCTGGGGTGAAGGAAATAGGGGCGAAAACGCGGGCGTTCCATTGAAGCTTCCGGAAAGACAAAGGCCGCGCATTCTACAACGGATCAGCGCATGTTGCGGGCAACGGGTGTTCTCGTTATAAGTCAGGGCACTTTTTTCGCAACAAGCCGTCTATGCAGACCATGAGCCTAAACCAGACCCCCGACACCGCCTCCGTGTTCCAGCTCAAGGGCAGCATGCTCGCCATCACTGTGCTGGAACTGGCGCGCAATGACCTTGAAGCCCTCGACCGCCAATTGGCCGCCAAAGTCGCGCAGGCACCCAACTTTTTCAGCAACACGCCGCTGGTGCTGGCGCTGGACAAGCTGCCGGCCAGCGAAGGCGCCATCGACCTGCCCGGCTTGATGCGTATCTGCCGCCACCATGGCCTGCGTACCCTGGCGATCCGCGCCAACCGCATCGAGGACATCGCCGCGGCGATCGCCATCGACCTCCCGGTGCTGCCGCCGTCCGGCGCGCGCGAACGGCCGCTGGAGCCCGAGCCTGAGGTGAAAAAGCCCGAACCGGCGCCGGCGCCTGCAGCCGAACCGGAAATCCGCCCGACCCGCATCATTACCTCGCCGGTGCGTGGCGGCCAGCAGATCTACGCCCAAGGCGGCGACCTGGTGGTGACTGCGTCGGTCAGCCCGGGTGCGGAACTTCTGGCCGATGGCAACATCCATGTGTACGGCGCCATGCGCGGCCGCGCCCTGGCGGGCATCAAAGGCAACACCAAAGCACGCATTTTCTGCCAGCAGATGACGGCGGAAATGGTCTCGATCGCGGGCCAGTACAAGGTCTGCGAAGACCTGCGCCGCGACCCGCTGTGGGGCTTCGGCGTGCAAGTCAGCCTGTCTGGTGACGTGTTGAACATCACCCGTCTTTAACGGATACTTGCCGTCATTTTTAGAGCAACTTTTTTACCTGTTGCCGTTTTTTGCATATTGCTGGGACACCTGTCCCGACTTATTTAGGGGTGAAACACCTTGGCCAAGATTCTCGTCGTTACTTCCGGCAAGGGGGGTGTGGGCAAGACCACCACCAGCGCCGCCATCGGCACCGGCCTCGCACTGCGCGGCCACAAGACAGTCATCGTCGACTTCGACGTGGGCCTGCGTAACCTCGACCTGATCATGGGCTGCGAGCGCCGCGTGGTGTACGACTTCGTCAACGTGGTCAACGGCGAAGCCAACCTGCAGCAAGCCCTGATCAAGGACAAGCGCCTCGAGAATCTGTACGTCCTGGCCGCCAGCCAGACCCGTGACAAGGACGCGCTGACCCAGGAAGGCGTCGAGAAAGTGCTGATGGAACTCAAGAATGACTTCGAGTACGTCATCTGCGACTCCCCGGCCGGTATCGAAAAAGGCGCGCACCTGGCGATGTACTTCGCCGACGAAGCCATCGTCGTGACCAACCCTGAGGTTTCCTCGGTACGTGACTCGGACCGCATGCTGGGCATCCTGTCGAGCAAGTCGCGCCGCTCCGAGAACGGCGAAGAGCCGATCAAGGAACACCTGCTGATCACCCGCTACCACCCTGAGCGCGTCGAGAAAGGCGAGATGCTGAGCATCGACGACGTTACCGACATCCTCGCGATCAAGCTCAAGGGCGTGATCCCCGAGTCCCAGGCAGTGCTCAAGGCTTCCAACCAGGGCATCCCGGTCATCCTCGACGACCAGAGCGATGCCGGCCAGGCCTATAGCGACACCGTCGACCGTCTGCTGGGCAAAGAAAAGCCCCTGCGGTTCATCGAAGTGCCGAAGCAAGGATTCTTCGCGCGCCTGTTTGGAGGCAAGTAAACCATGAACCTTTTTGACTTCTTTCGTGGCAGACAGAAACAGACCAGCGCGTCGGTGGCGAAAGAGCGTCTACAGATCATCGTGGCGCATGAGCGCGGCCAGCGCAGCGAACCGGACTACCTCCCGGCACTGCAGAAAGAACTGCTCGAAGTGATCCGCAAGTATGTGAACATCGGCAACGATGATGTGCACATCGAGCTGGAAAACCAGGGCAGCTGCTCGATTCTGGAGCTGAACATTACCTTGCCTGATCGCTGATCCGGCTGAAAGTTGGGGCTGCGTTGCAGCCCTTTCGCGGCACAAGGCCGCTCCTACAGGGGACTGCGTGATCTCTGTAGGAGCTGCCTTGTGCCGCGAAAGGGCCGCAACGCGGCCCCAATGGTTTTCCCCGATTTAACCGAGACCACGCAATGCCGCTGTCAAACGTCCAGATCCTCCACGAAGACGCCGCCATCCTGGTGGTCAACAAGCCAACCCTGCTGCTGTCGGTGCCCGGCCGTGCCGATGACAACAAGGACTGCCTGATCACCCGCCTGCAGGAAAACGGCTACCCCGATGCGCTGATCGTGCACCGTCTGGACTGGGAAACCTCCGGCATCATCCTGCTGGCCCGCGATGCCGACAGCCACCGCGAGCTGTCGCGCCAGTTCCACGACCGCGAGACCGAAAAGGCCTATACCGCCCTGTGCTGGGGCCAGCCGGCGCTGGACAGCGGCAGCATCGACCTGCCCCTGCGCTACGACCCGCCGACCAAGCCACGGCATGTGGTGGACCATGAGCAAGGCAAGCATGCCCTGACCTTCTGGCGCGTCCTGGAGCGTTGCGGCGACCACTGCCGGGTCGAGTTGACGCCGATTACCGGGCGCTCGCACCAACTGCGCGTGCACATGCTTTCGATCGGCCACCCGCTGCTGGGTGACCGCTTGTATGCCAACCCTGAAGCCTTGGCGGCCCATGACCGGTTGTGCCTGCATGCGGCAATGCTGAGCTTCACCCACCCGGTCAGCGGGGAGCGGTTGAAGTTCGAGTGCCCGGCACCGTTCTGATTGATGGGTGGCAGTTCCGGCCTCTTCGCGGGCAAGCCCGCTCCTACAGGGTTTGCGAGGTCTTTGTGGGAGCGGGCTCGCCCCGCGAAGAGGCCGACACAATTTGTGATCTATCTGCGTTAAACTCGCGCCACTGCTGTCTGGAGTGAGTTATGCGCGAAGCACTGAACACTGGCCTGATCGATTTCCTCAAGGCCTCCCCCACGCCCTTCCATGCCACCGCCAGCCTGGCCCAGCGCCTCGAGGCCGCCGGCTACCAGCGCCTGGACGAGCGCGACAGCTGGTCAACGGTGCCGGGTGGTCGGTATTACGTCACCCGCAACGACTCCTCGATCATCGCTATCAAACTGGGCAAGCAAGCGCCCCTGCTTGGCGGTATCCGCATGGTCGGTGCCCACACCGACAGCCCGTGCCTGCGCGTCAAGCCGCAACCCGAGCTGCAACGCCAAGGCTTCCTGCAGCTGGGCGTCGAGGTTTACGGCGGTGCGCTGCTGGCACCCTGGTTCGACCGCGACCTGTCCCTGGCCGGCCGGGTCACCTTCCGCCGTGACGGCAAGGTCGAAAGCCAGCTGATCGACTTCAAGCTGCCCATCGCGGTGATCCCCAACCTGGCGATCCACCTCAACCGCACCGCCAACGAAGGCTGGCAGATCAACCCGCAGAACGAACTGCCGCCCATCCTGGCCCAGGTCGCCGGCGACGAGCGCATCGACTTCCGCGCGCTGCTCACCGAACAGCTGGCCCGTGAGCACGAGCTCAACGCCGACGTGGTGCTGGACTACGAGCTGAGCTTCTACGACACCCAGGATGCCGCGCTGATCGGCATCAACCGCGACTTCATCGCCGGTGCCCGCCTGGACAACCTGCTGTCGTGCTATGCCGGCCTGCAAGCGCTGCTGGCTGCCGACAGCGACGAAACCTGCGTGCTGGTATGCAACGACCACGAAGAAGTTGGCTCGTGCTCGGCCTGTGGCGCCGACGGCCCCATGCTCGAGCAGACCTTGCAACGCCTGCTGCCCGAGGGTGACAGCTATGTGCGGACCATTCAGCGCTCGCTGATGGTGTCGGCTGACAACGCCCATGGCGTGCACCCCAACTATGCCGACAAGCACGACGGCAACCACGGGCCCAAGCTCAACGCCGGGCCGGTGATCAAGGTCAACAACAACCAGCGCTACGCCACTAACAGCGAAACCGCCGGGTTCTTCCGCCACCTGTGCATGGCCGAAGAAGTACCGGTGCAGAGCTTCGTGGTGCGTAGCGACATGGGTTGCGGCTCGACCATCGGCCCAATCACCGCCAGCAACCTGGGCGTGCGCACGGTCGATATCGGCTTGCCGACCTTTGCCATGCACTCGATCCGCGAGTTGTGCGGCAGCCATGACCTGGCGCACCTGGTGAAAGTGCTGACGGCGTTCTACTGCAGCCGCGACCTGCCGTAACGCCATCGTGTAGGAGCAGCCTTGTGCTGCGAAGAGGCCGGTACAGCCCCATAAAACGGGGCATTATGTACCGGCCTCTTCGCAGCACAAGGCTGCTCCTACACAAGGCAAAAAAGGCAGCGCGTCCGGCCACCTTGCTCAAGGTCAACCCGCTTCGCCTGCTACCCGCTATGCTTATTACATGGCCCCACTGCAAAAGGATTGCTGTCCATGTCCCCCTTCCTGTCCCTGTTCGTGCCGGTGTTTCTGTTCCTGCTGCTGCTGACCATCGGCTTCAGCCTGCGCGAGCGCAACATCGGTGTGCTGATGATGTGGATCGGCACACTGGGCATCTTCGGCCTCACCTGCTGGAAGATCCTGGAGAAACTGCCCACATAAACCTCTACACTCGGTCCATCGTTTGACCTGAGGTAGATTTCCCGGTGCCTGCCCTTCTGCGTTGCCTGTCCCTGCTGCTGTTATTGTTCATCACCCCGGTTCAGGCCGCGGGCCTGCCGAGCCTGCTCGGCTCCAGCGCGCCTGCGCAGCCTGAGGCCACCGAGCCGTTGGGCAAGTCGCTGGACGAGGTGATCAAAAACCTCGAAAACGACCAGCAACGCGCCAAGTTGCTGGCCGACCTGAAAAAACTGCGCGACGCCACCAAGCAATCACAACCCACCGTCGAACAGGGCGTGCTAGGCCTGATCGGTGGTGCTTTGCATGACTTCGAACAGCAGTTCAGCGGCGATGCCAGCCCCTTCCACCGCTGGGCGGCGGAAATCGAGCAAGCCCAGGCAGAACTGACCGAACTGGTGGTCCCGGTGCACCAGTGGCCGGCGATCCTGTTCGGCTTTGCCGCGATCATCGCGGTCTGGAGCCTGCTGGCATACGCCTTCAACTGGATTGGCCACCGGGTACGGCTACGCTTCGGCCTGACCGAAGAGCTGCCCCAGCACCCGCGCACCTGGGACCTGGTGCGCTTTGCCTTGCGCAAGCTCGGGCCCTGGCTGGTGGCCCTGGTGTTCACCGTGTACCTGAGCTTCGCCCTGCCCTCGTCGCTGGGCAAGTCGATGGCCATGGTGCTGGCGTATGCGTTGGTGGTCGGCACCTGCTTCTCGGCCATCTGCGTGATCGCCTTCTCGCTGCTCGACGGCCCGCACCGCCACCGCGCCCTGCATATCCTGCGGCACCAGGCCTTCCGCCCGCTGTGGCTGATCGGCAGCTTTGCCGCCTTCGGTGAGGCCATGAGCGACCCTAGGCTGACCGTCGCCCTCGGCACCCACCTGGCCCATGCCCTGGCCACCTTGGCCAACGTCATCGCGGCGATCTGCACCGGGCTGTTCATCCTGCGGTTCCGCCGCCCGATCGCCCACCTGATCCGCAACCAACCCTTGGACCGGCGCCTGACCCGGCGCACCCTGAGCGACACCATCGAGATCCTTGGCAGCTTCTGGTTCGCGCCCGCGTTGATTCTGGTGGGTATTTCGCTGTTCGCGACCTTCGTCTCGGCCGGCGACACCAGTACCGCCCTGCGCCAGTCGTTGATGTGCACGGTGCTGGTGGTGGTGTGCATGGTGCTCAACGGCCTGGTGCGCCGCCACGCGGCCAACCCCAAACGCGCCAACAAGCGCCAGGCGGTGTACACCGAGCGCTTGCGCAACTTCGCCTATGCCCTGGTGCACCTGTTCATCTGGCTGCTGTTCATCGAGTTGGGGCTGCGCGTGTGGGGCTTGTCGATGATCACCTTCGCCGAAGGCGACGGCCACGAGGTGAGCCTGCGCCTGCTGGGCCTGGCCGGCACGCTGATCGCCGCCTGGCTGGTGTGGATCCTGGCCGACACGGCCGTGCACCACGCCTTGGTGCGTTCGCGCCGCGGGCTGGCCAACGCCCGCGCGCAAACCATGATGCCGCTGATCCGCAACGTCATGTTCGTGGCCATCTTCATCATCGCGGTGATCGTTGCCCTGGCCAACATGGGCATGAACGTCACCCCGCTGCTGGCCGGTGCCGGTGTGATCGGCCTGGCCATCGGTTTTGGCGCCCAGTCCTTGGTGGCCGACCTGATCACCGGGTTGTTCATCATCATCGAGGATTCGCTGGCCATCGACGACTATGTGGATGTCGGTGGGCACCTGGGGACGGTCGAGGGCCTGACCATCCGCACCGTGCGCCTGCGCGACATCGACGGCATCGTGCACACCATCCCGTTCAGCGAAATCAAGAGCATCAAGAACTACTCGCGGGAGTTCGGTTACGCGATTTTCCGCGTAGCGATCCCGCACAGCATGAACATCGACCAGGCCATCACGCTGATCCGCGAGGTGGGGCAGAAACTGCGTAACGACCCGTTGATGCGCCGCAATATCTGGTCGCCGCTGGAGCTGCAGGGCGTAGAGAGCTTCGAGTCGGGCTCGGCGATTTTGCGAGCGCGCTTCAAGACCGCGCCGATCAAGCAATGGGAAGTGTCGCGGGCGTTCAACCTGGCGTTGAAGCGCCAGCTGGATGAAGCGGGGCTGGACCTGGCGACGCCGCGGTTGTCGGTGCAGGTGGTGACGGCGGGCGGTGGCGGTATGAGCGAAACCAGTTCCTCCAGTTAGGGCCTCTTCGCGGGCAAGCCCGCTCCCACAGGGACCTCACAGTGTTCGCAGCTGTGGTGATCCTGTGGGAGCGGGCTTGCCCGCGAAGAAGCCACCCCATTACCCCGCCTGAGCGCGGATGCGGATTGCATCATGCCGCCAATATTCCAGGTCACAGTCGATCAGGTGCCCCTGCTGATCACTGTTGACCCGGGTGATGTGTAGCCCCGGGCTGCCGACCGACACCTTCAACGCGGCCGCTGCCTCGATCGGCAACGCCGTCGGCAGAATCTCGAAGCACACCTGCCCATAGCCGATGCCGTATACCCGCCCATAAATCTCGGTCAGCGACTGCGCCAGGTCCTGCTCGAGAATGCCCGGGAAATACCGCGGGTTCAGGTAGTGCTCGGCATACAGCACCGCCCGCCCATCGATACGCCGCAGCCGGCAGATCCGCACCACACTGGACAACGCCGGCAATTGCAGCCGTGCGCAGACAACGGCAGAAGCCGGCTGCAGCCGCGCCGACAACAGCTCGGTACTCGGCACCCGCCCCTGGTCACGCACCATCGCATGAAAGTGGCTACGCTCGATCAGGTCATAGGTCAGCCGCTGGGGCGCGACGAACCAGCCGCGCCGCTCTTCCCGGTAGATCAGCCCCTGGGCCTCCAGCTGTGCCAAGGCCTCGCGCAGGGTAATGCGCGTGGTATCGAACACCTCGCTCAGCTTGCGCTCGGCCGGCAGCTTGCCACCCGGCGCCAGCAGGCCGTGTTCGATCTGCTCCTGCAGGGCGTGGCAGATGGCTGTTACCGCACGCGGGGGCATCGGTTGCATCAAAGGTTACCTATCTGGACTAGGCCAGCCCCATGACGGGGCAATTGGAGAGTAGTGCAAGCCTAGGCAGGGCTGATGAACATCCTGTGACAAAGGCACCACACGGGCTTTGCCAGTTTCGGGCCAAGCCCGCTAAATCAGGGCCTGCGATCTGGTCTACGCTGTATTTTCAGGCAGCCGGAACCCCCGGTTGAAGCCTCCCCCTACATCAAACTGTCACGCAAGCGGCCTACCTTGGCTCAAGGTTTGCTGACCTAGACCAAAGGTCGCTGACAACTGCCTCATTCACGACAACGATCGCAACAGGCACCCACCCAAGGAGCTTCGGATGAAAAAGTTCTTCATGGCGTCACTGCTCGGTTCGGCTATCGCCCTGTGTACCACGGCCATGGCCGCCGGCAACGACCTCAAGGCCCTGGAAGACGCCGCCCGCAAGGAAGGCACCGTCAACAGCGTGGGCATGCCCGATGCCTGGGCCAACTGGAAAGGCACCTGGGAGGACCTGGCCAATAAATACGGCCTCAAGCACAGCGACACCGACATGAGCTCGGCCCAGGAAATCGCCAAGTTCGAGGCCGAAAAAGACAATGCCAGTGCCGACATCGGCGACGTCGGTGCCGCCTTTGGCCCGATTGCCGTGACCAAGGGCGTGAGCCAACCGTACAAGCCGAGCACCTGGGACCAGGTACCCGAATGGGCCAAGGACAAGGACGGGCACTGGGCGCTGGCCTATACCGGCACCATCGCCTTCATCATCAACAAGGACCTGGTGAAAGAAGAAGAACGCCCGAAAACCTGGCATGACCTGGAGAAAGGCAAGTACAAGGTTGCCATTGGCGATGTCGGCACCGCCGCCCAGGCGGCCAATGGTGTACTGGCCGCAGCCATCGCCTACAAAGGCAGCGAAAGCAACATCGAGCCAGGCCTGCAACTGTTCACCAAGCTGGCCCAGCAGAAGCGCCTGTCGCTGGCCAACCCGACCATCCAGACCCTGGAAAAAGGTGAAGTGGAAGTGGGTGTGGTGTGGGACTTCAATGGCCTGAGCTACCGTGATCAGATCGACCCCAAGCGCTTCGAAGTGCTGATCCCATCGGACGGCTCGATCACCTCGGGCTATACCACCATCATCAACAAGTACGCCAAGCACCCGAACGCAGCCAAGCTGGCGCGTGAGTACATCTTCAGCGATGCCGGGCAGACTAACCTCGCCATCGGCCACGCCCGGCCGATCCGCGCCGAGCACCTGAAGCTGCCGGCCGATGTGCAGGCCAAGCTACTGCCTAACGAGCAGTATGGTGCTGCCCAGCCGATCAAGGATGCCGCTGCTTGGGAAGCGACTTCGAAGGCACTGCCGCAGAAGTGGCAGGAGCAAGTGATCATCGAGATGGAGTAAGGGGCTAGATCTCTAGCGCCTGAACCGGCCTCTTCGCGGGTGAACCCGCTCCCACAGATACAGCGCAGCCCTCGGGGATAGCGATGACTTTGTGGGAGCGGGTTTACCCGCGAAGAGGACAACGCGGTTATTGACTGGAGCCACCATGCAACACAACGTCATCCTGGTCCTGCTCGACGGCCTCAACCACCAGGTCGCCCACCATGCCATGGGCCACCTGCACGCCTACGTCGAGGCCGATCGCGCCGCGCTGTACCGCGTAGAATGCGAGCTGCCGTCTCTGTCACGGCCGCTGTACGAATGCATCCTCACCGGTGTGACGCCGATCGACAGCGGCATCGTGCACAACAACGTCAACCGCCTGTCCAACCAGCGCAGCGTGTTCCACTACGCCCGTGAAGCGGGGCTGGGTACTGCGGCGGCGGCCTATCACTGGATGAGCGAGCTGTACAACCGCTCGCCGTTCGATGCGCAGCGCGACCGCCACACCCATGCGCCGAAGCTGCCGATCCAGCACGGCCTGTTCTACTGGGACGACCGCTACCCCGATTCGCACTTGCTGGCCGACGCCGAATACCTGCGCCGCCGGCATGCACCGAACTTCCTGCTGGTGCACCCGATGAGCATCGACGACGTCGGCCACCGCCATGGCCTGGACAGCAGCCAGTACCGCAACGCGGCACGCAGCGCCGACATCCTCTTGGCCGACTACCTGCCGCGCTGGCTCGAAGAGGGCTATCAGGTGCTGGTCACCGCCGACCACGGCATGAACAACGACCGCTCGCACAATGGCTTGCTGGCCGAGGAACGCGAGGTCCCCTTGTTCGTCTTTGGCGATGGCTTCAGCCTCGACCCTGCTGCCAAGCCGCTGCAAACCGAGTTGTGCGGCACCATCTGCGAGCTGCTTGGCGTGGCCCACGACAAGACCGTGTGCCGGGAGCTGCTCAAGTGAATGCCAGCCATCGCGGCCGTTACCTTGCCCTGCTCTGTCTGCTGCCATTCGCTGTGTTCTTCATCATCTTCCAGATCGCCCCGCTGGCCTGGGTGGCGATCAACAGCGTGCAGTCCGAGGCGGGCTGGGGCTTGGAAAACTTCAGCAAGGTGTTCGCCTCGAAGTTCTACCTGCAGGCCTTGCAGCGCAGCCTGGAGATCAGCTTCTGGTCGAGCCTGTTCGGTATCGTCATCGCTACCCTCGGGGCCTACTCGCTGCGCCAGGTGGATTCGCGGCTGCGCGACTTCGTCAGTGCCTTCGCCAACATGACCAGCAACTTCTCCGGCGTGCCACTGGCCTTCGCCTTCATCATCCTGCTGGGTTTCAACGGCGCACTGACCCTGCTGCTTAAACAGATCGGCCTGCTGGAAGACTTCAGCATCTACTCCAAAAGCGGGCTGATCCTGGTGTACACCTACTTCCAGATCCCCTTGGGCGTGCTGTTGCTGTACCCGGCGTTCGATGCCTTGCGTGAAGACTGGCGTGAGTCGGCCGCCCTGCTCGGGGCCAACCACTGGCAGTTCTGGCGCCATATCGGCCTGCCGGTGCTGACCCCGGCCTTGCTCGGCACCTTCGTCATCCTCTTGGCCAATGCCCTGGGCGCCTATGCCACGGTGTATGCGTTGACCACCGGCAACTTCAACGTGCTGCCGATCCGCATCGCTGGCCTGGTGGCCGGTGACATCAGCCTCGACCCCAACCTTGCGAGTGCCCTGGCCATGGTGCTGGTGGGGCTGATGACGCTGGTCACGGTGGTCCATCAATGGCTGCTGAAAAGGAGCTACCATGCGCGCTGAAACCAACGCCAGCAGCCTCTACCACCGCCTGGTGGTGTACCTGCTGTTCCTGATTTTGCTGCTGCCGCTGGCCGGCACCCTGCTCTACTCCGTGGCCACCAGCTGGTCGGCCAGCCTGCTGCCCAGCGGCCTGACCCTGAAGTGGTACGTGGCGCTGTGGAGCGAGCCGCGCTTTCTGGCGGCGTTCGGCCAGTCGCTGCTGGTGTGCGTGGGCGCACTGATACTGTCGGTGGTGCTGATCCTGCCGCTGCTGTTCGTGGTGCACTACCACTTCCCCAAGCTCGACGCGCTGATGAACATCCTCATCCTGCTGCCGTTCGCGGTGCCGCCGGTGGTGTCCGCAGTGGGGTTGCTGCAACTGTATGGCAGCGGGCCCATGGCCATGGTCGGCACCCCGTGGATTCTGATCGGCTGCTATTTCACCATCGCCCTGCCGTTCATGTACCGGGCGATCACCAACAACCTGCAGGCGATCAACCTGCGCGACCTGATGGACGCCGCCCACCTGCTCGGGGCCAGCACCTGGCAAGCGGCGTTTCTGGTGGTGCTGCCGAACCTGCGCAAAGGCCTGATGGTGGCCCTGCTGCTGTCGTTCTCGTTCCTGTTCGGCGAGTTCGTGTTCGCCAACCTGCTGGTCGGCACCCGCTACGAGACGCTGCAGGTGTACCTGAACAACATGCGCAACAGCAGCGGCCACTTCAACAGCGCGCTGGTGATCTCCTACTTCGCCTTCGTGCTGGTACTCACCTGGGTCGCCAACCGCCTGAACAAGGACAAGACCTGACATGAGCTTCGTCAGCGTACAGCAACTGCACAAACGCTATGCCGGCACACCGGTGTTCGAAAACATCGACTGCCAGATCGAACGCGGCGAGTTCGTCACCCTGCTCGGCCCTTCCGGCTGCGGCAAGTCCACCCTGCTGCGCTGCATCGCCGGGCTGACCCCGGTGGACGGGGGGCGCATCCTGCTCGATGGCCAGGACATCGTGCCACTGAGCCCGCAGAAGCGCGGCATCGGCATGGTGTTCCAGAGCTACGCGCTGTTCCCCAACATGACCGTGGAACAGAACGTTGCCTTTGGCCTGCGCATGCAAAAGGTCAAGGCCGACGAGAGCCAGGCGCGGGTGCGTGAGGTGCTCGACCTGGTGGAACTGGGCAGCTTCGCCGGGCGCTACCCGCACCAGCTGTCGGGTGGCCAATGCCAGCGCGTGGCCCTGGCCCGTTCACTGGTGACCCGCCCGCGCCTGCTGCTGCTCGACGAGCCGCTGTCGGCGCTGGATGCGCGCATTCGCAAGCACCTGCGCGAGCAGATTCGCGCGATCCAGCGTGAACTGGGGCTGACCACCATCTTCGTCACCCACGACCAGGAAGAGGCCTTGACAATGTCAGACCGCATCTTCCTGATGAACCAGGGCCGCATCGTCCAGAGCGGCGATGCCGAAACCCTCTACACCGCCCCCGTGGACCTGTTTGCTGCGGGCTTTATCGGCAACTACAACCTGCTCGACCCGGAAAGCGCAAGCCGCCTGCTGCAACGCCCGGTGGCCAGCCGCCTGGCCATTCGCCCCGAATCCATCACCCTGGGCCTGAATGGCGAGCTGGACGGTGAGGTGCGCAGCCACAGCCTGCTGGGCAACGTCATCCGTTACCGGGTGCGGGTACGTGAGGTGGAACTGGTGGTCGACGTGCTCAACCGCTCGTCTGCCGACCTGCATCCGGACGGCCAGCGAGTATCCTTGTCGATCGACCCCACAGCGCTGCGGGAAGTGGCTTAAGGAGATTCAACACAATGGCACTGGCAATTTTCGATCTGGACGAAACCCTGATTCACGGCGACTGCGCGTCACTGTGGAGCGAGCAGATGGCCCGGCTGGGCTGGGTCGACGGCAAGGACTTCCTGCGTCGCGACCATGAATTGATGGAGGCCTATGGCAAGGGCCACCTGGCGATGGAGGACTACATGGCCTTCAGCCTGGAGCCGATTGCCGGGCGCACCCTGGAAGAGGTCGAGCACCTGGTGGAGCCGTGGGTGGAGGACGTTATCGAGCCGATCATTTTCGGCGACGCCTGCCGCTGCATCGCTGAGCATCGCAAGCGTGGCGACCGTATCCTGATCATTTCCGCCTCGGGTACGCACTTGGTCGGGCCGATTGCGGCGCGGTTGGGCGTGGACGAGTACCTGGCGATCGAGCTGGAGGCGGTGAATGGGGTGTACACCGGCAAGACCCATGGGGTGCTGACCTACCGTGAAGGCAAGATCACCCGGTTGTTGGAGTGGCTGGATCAGGAGCAGGAGAACCTGGAAGGGGCGAGTTTCTATTCCGATTCGCGGAACGATCTGCCGTTGTTGTTGAAGGTGGACCATCCGTTTGTGGTGAACCCAGATGCGGTGTTGCGCGAGCATGCAGAGATCAATGGCTGGCCGACTCTGACTTGGCGCTGATCATTGCGCTGAACATACTGGCCTCTTCGCGGGGCAAGCCCGCTCCCACAGGAATATCACAGGCTCAGGATCAGTGATTTACCTGTGGGAGCGGGCTTGCCCCGCGAAGAGGCCGGGCCTGCTTACACCAGGCTCGGATCGATCACCATCACCAGCTTGCCCGACACTTGGTTAGTCTCAAGCTCGGCATACGCCGCCTGGGCAAATTCCACCGGGTAGGTATCCACCAACTGCGCCGACAACCGCCCTTCGGCGAACAGCGGCCACACCTGCTGCAGCAACTCACGCAGCAACTCGGCCTTGAAGCCATCGTCACGGTTGCGCAGCGTTGAGCCGGTGATTTCCAGGCGCTTACCCAGCACCTGTGCCAGGTCCAGCTCGAACTTGCGCCCGCCCATCAGGCCGATGATCACCCAACGCCCGTCACGCGCCAGCAGCTTGAGGTTGAGTTCCCCATAACTGGCACCCACCGGGTCAAGAATCACGTCGAACGGCCCAACGCCTTCCAGTGCATCGAGGTTCTCGTTACGCACCACGCCGCCGGCAGCGCCCAGCGCTTCGCAGTAGGCCAGGCGATCCTTCGAGCCAACACTCACATACACCGGGTTGCCAAACGCCTTGCACAACTGGATCGCCGCCGAACCCACGCCGCTGGCCCCTGCGTGCACCAGCACTTTCTCGCCGGCTTTGACGGCGCCCAACTGGAAGATGTTCAACCACGCCGTGGCGTACACCTCAGGCAGCGCCGCCGCTTCGAGCAGGCTCAGGCCTTCAGGCACCGGCAGCACATGGCGGGCGTCGACCACCACTTCTTCAGCCATCGCACCGCTGGCCAGCAAAGCACACACCCGCTCGCCCACACGCCAATCGGCGCCCGGCCCAACTTCTTCGATAATGCCGGCGCACTCCAGGCCCATATAAGGGCTGGCGCCAGGCGGTGGCGGGTACAGCCCCTTCATTTGCAACAGGTCGGCGCGGTTCAGCCCCGCAGCAGCCACGCGAATGCGTACTTGGCCCGCGTCAAGGGCCGGGCGCTCGGCCTCGACCCACTCCACATGTCCGTCTTCGCCTTGCAATGCCTTCACAGTGCCTCCATAGTTGAATCATGACTGAGCCTGGGGAACCCTCGCCCCGGGCTTTTTGCAGTATTTGTCCGGCTCCATGGAACCGGCAACGGAAAAGACGGCCTACTATGCGTGATCAATTGCCTCCACGTCGAATCAGCATGAAGCATTTCCTCCCAAGCACCGCCCTGGCCCTGATGATTGGCCTCGGCAGCCTTACGCTCGGCGGCAATGCGGCGGCCGCCAACAAGTGGGACAGCCTGCAGCCGGACCGCGACGAGATCGTCGCCAGCCTTAATGTGGTGGAACTGCTCAAGCGCCACCACTACAGCAAGCCACCGCTCGATGACGCCCGCTCGGTGATCATCTACGACAGCTACATCAAGCTGCTGGACCCTGCGCGCAGCTACTTCACCGCGGCCGACATCGCCGAGTTCGACAAGTGGAAGACGCAGTTCGACGACTTCCTCAAAAGCGGCAACCTCGACCCGGGCTTCACCATCTACAAACGCTACCTTGACCGCGTCAAGCAGCGCCTGGACTTTGCCCTGGCCGAGCTGAACAAAGGCGTCGACAAGATCGACTTCACCACCAAGGAAACCTTGCTGATCGACCGCAAGGACGCCCCGTGGATGAAAAACCAGGCCGAGCTCGACGACCTGTGGCGCAAGCGTGTCAAAGACGAAGTGCTGCGCCAGAAGATCGCTGGCAAAGAGCCCAAGCAGATCCAGGAAACCCTGACCAAGCGCTACAAGAACCAGCTGGCACGCCTGGACCAGACCCGTGCCGAGGATATCTTCCAGGCCTACATCAATACCTTCGCCCAGTCCTACGACCCGCACACCAACTACCTGTCGCCGGACAACGCAGAAAACTTCGACATCAACATGAGCTTGTCGCTCGAAGGCATCGGCGCAGTACTGCAAAGCGACAACGACCAGGTCAAGATCGTCCGCCTGGTGCCGGCAGGCCCTGCCGCCAAGACCAAGCAGGTCGCCCCGGCCGACAAGATCATCGGCGTGGCCCAGGGCAACAAGGAAATGGTCGACGTGGTCGGCTGGCGCCTGGACGAAGTGGTCAAGCTGATCCGTGGCCCGAAAGGCTCGGTGGTGCGCCTGGAGGTCATCCCGGCCAGCAATGCCCCGAGCGACCAGACCAGCAAGATCGTTTCGATCACCCGCGAAGCCGTCAAGCTTGAAGAGCAGGCGGCGAAAAAGTCGGTGCTCAAGCTCAAGCAGGACGGCCGTGACTACAAGCTGGGCATCATCGAGATCCCGGCCTTCTACCTGGACTTCAAGGCCTACCGTGCCGGTGATCCGGAGTACAAGAGCACCACGCGTGACGTGAAAAAGCTGCTCACCGAACTGCAAAAAGAGAAAGTCGATGGCGTAGTCATCGACCTGCGCAACAACGGCGGCGGTTCGCTGCAGGAAGCCACCGAGCTGACCAGCCTGTTCATCGACAAGGGCCCGACGGTGCTGGTACGCAACAGCGACGGCCGTGTCGACGTGCTCGAGGACGAAAACCCGGGCGCCTTCTACAAAGGCCCGCTGGCACTGCTGGTCAACCGCCTGTCGGCCTCGGCCTCGGAGATCTTCGCCGGTGCCATGCAGGACTACCACCGCGCACTGATCGTCGGTGGCCAGACCTTCGGCAAAGGCACCGTGCAGACCATCCAGCCGCTCAACCATGGTGAGCTGAAACTGACCTTGGCCAAGTTCTACCGGGTGTCTGGGCAGAGCACCC
The DNA here is from genome assembly GCF_028895205.1 of Pseudomonas sp. ITEM 17296. Lineage (NCBI taxonomy): Bacteria > Pseudomonadati > Pseudomonadota > Gammaproteobacteria > Pseudomonadales > Pseudomonadaceae > Pseudomonas > Pseudomonas sp. ITEM 17296. The sequence goes on from NZ_WJRS01000003.1 coordinate 98,710, forward strand.
AGCACCAGGGCGTGCTGCCGGACATCGACTACCCATCGATCATCGACACCAAGGAAATCGGCGAGAGCGCCCTGCCCGAGGCGATGCCGTGGGACACCATCCGCCCGGTGGTCAAGCCAGCGGCCGACCCGTTCAAGCCGTACCTGACCCAGCTCAAGGCACAGCATGAAGCGCGCAGCGCCAAGGATGCCGAGTTCACCTACATCCGCGACCGCCTGGCCCTGGCCCAGAAGCTGATGAACGAGAAGACCGTCAGCCTCAACGAGCAAGAACGCCGTGCCCGCCACGATGAAATCGAGGGCAAGCAGTTGGCCCTGGAAAACATCCGCCGCAAGGCCAAAGGTGAAGAGCCGCTCAAAGAGCTGAAGAAGGAAGATGAAGACGCATTGCCGGCTGAAGATGAAAACACCAAGCCGGAAGACGATGCCTACCTGTCCGAGACAGGGCGCATTCTGCTCGACTACTTGAGCGCAAGTTCGCAGGTGGCCAAGCACTGAGGCTAGGCATGCGTTAACCAAAAGGGCCGGGTGTGAAAACACCCGGCCCTTTTCTGTGTATGTAGGAGCAGCCTTGTGCTGCGAAGAGGCCAGTGAAAACACCGCAGATCTTTGGTGTTTTCACTGGCCTCTTCGCAGCACGAGGCTGCTCCTACAAAGTACTGCGCTCGGCTGAATCAGGCTTCTTCGGGGTAACGGTACTCGAACACCCGCACCACTTCCGAGGCATGCCAGGACGCCGCTTCCATGCCATCGACCGGCCCGGCAAAACGCCCGAGCCGCTCTACACACTCGAAAAAACCGGTGCGCGGCAAGCGGCTGGCACCCTGGCTGATCACCAGCGAACTGCGCAAAGGCTGCTCGGCACGGGCGTCGAGCACCGCCAGGTACTCCAGCGCGGCGGTCAGCGTCTGCATGGCCGGGCTGGGCAATTGCAAGCGCTCGATAAGCGCACGATACGTCAGCAGATGACGTTGACGACGGGCCAGGTCAAGCTCGTCCAGCAGGCTCTGCCAGTGCTGGCGGCTGATCCTGACCTGGCTCATGAGGGTTCGCTCCAACCCGCCACACCCAGGTGCCAGGCCAGGGCGCGGCGGATGGCAGCGTCCGGCTGTCGCTCGCCTGACTCGATCATGGCCAGGTACGCGGGGCTCACACCCACATTGCGCGCCAAAAGCTCAGGGGCGATGCCCTTCGCCTCACGAATCTGTGCCACCTCGCTGAACGCCGGTAAAGGTGCCGAACTGGCAGCATCGCTTTGCACTTCACTGACACCCGCCTCGACGGGCGGCTGCCCCGCTGCCTTCAGCAGTGCCTGGTATTGCTCCCAGGGAACGACGGCGTACTCGGGCTGACCGTCCCGGCTAATAACCTGAATACCCATTACAACCCCCTTACTTAGGATTACGGCATGTAATCCGTAGGCATAATCCTTATGCCAATTATATTACCAAGTACGGGAGTCTGTGCAGCTCAGGCTGATTTCACTGCGTATTGCGTTCCAGGCGCAGCGCTTCGGGGGTATCCGGCAAGCGTTCCACCACGCGCAAGCGCTCTGGGGCCTGGCTGTCGCGCCAGGCTTTGAAACGCGCCAGCTCATCGGCCACGGTCTTCAACACCCAACCCAGCACGGCGATGTCGTCAAGAAAGCCCACGCCCAGCAGCCAGTCGGGGATGGCGTCGATAGGGCTGACGAAGTACAACAGGCCGGCAACGATGGTCACCAGCGCTTTGGGGCTGATGGCGCTGTACTCGCCGCGCCACCAGGCCAGGCACAGCGACTGCAGCAGCTTTACATCCTCGCGCAGCTGGCCGATCCGTGGGCCTTTGCGGGCCACGGCGAACAGCAAGGCCGGCAACCGCCCGCGGCTGAGCAGGCGCTCGGCCAACGGCAGAAAACGGGCGAAATTCCAGGGTGCGCTCATGGAGCCTCCGAGAGGGACAGGTTATCCACATTTATTGTGGATAACCTTGTGAACAGGGCGAAGTTTCTGACGTCAGGTGCCCACTAGGCAAGGGTCCCGGTCAGATCGGGCGTTTTTTACACAGTCGTTTCAGGTTCGCAAACGATTTGCGTCAGAAGCATCCTACTTCATCACGCTGCTATTGCTCGGACAGTATCAGCCGCCAGAGGTTCTTCTCAGCCGATTGCCCCAAACGAAAACGCCCCGTCAAGACGGGGCGTTTTACGCAAACCAGCCAGTGTTACTTGGCAGGCTCTTCTGCTGGCGCTTCTGGCTCGGCACCCTGCAGCTGGGCCGGGTCTTTGATGGCGATCAGCTCAAGGTCGAACACCAGTACCGAGTTGGCAGGGATCAGCGGGCTCGGGCTCTGGGCACCGTAGGCCAGTTCGGCCGGGATGAACAGCTTGTACTTCTCGCCGACGTGCATCAGTTGCAGGCCTTCGACCCAACCTGGGATCACGCCGCTGACAGGCAGGTCGATCGGGCTGCCGCGCTCGACGGAGCTGTCGAACACCTTGCCATCGGTCAGCTTGCCTTCGTAGTGAACAGTCACCACGTCGGTCGGCTTAGGCTGCGGGCCGTCGGCCTTCTTGATCACTTCGTATTGCAGGCCCGAAGCGGTGGTGACAACACCCGGCTTCTTGGCGTTTTCTTCGAGGAACTTCTTGCCGGCGGAGGCGGCTTCTTCGCTGGCCTTGGCCAGACGCTCTTCGGCGCGCTTCTGCAGCGAGGTGAAGGCTTCTACCAGCTCTTCGTCCTTGATGCGCTGCTCTTTCTTGCTGACGGCGTCTTCGATGCCGAGGGCGACCGCTTTCGAATCAAGGTCTTCCATGCCTTCCTGAGCCAGGCTCTTGCCCATGTTCAGGCCGATACCGTAGGAGGCTTTCTGTGCCGGAGTCTTCAGCTCGGGGCTGCTGGCCTGTTGGTCGCAGCCAGCCAATACCAGGCCTACCAGGGCAACCGCAGCCGCCAAACGATGCTGTTTCATGCTATTTCCTTGTTCATGCGCCATAAGGGCAATCAGGGTAAAGCCGCGAGCTTAGCAGGCGGCCATGACCAATGGCTACCGGCATAGGAGCGGGTTTTGCTAAGGAAGTTCAGTACTTAAAGGGTTATTCATCTGACACATTAGAGCCACTGGCCAGTATTGACCCTTTATGCCGAATTCGCCTGGGTTAACGCGCCAAAAATTTCACTTCGTTCTGAGTTGTCAGGGGTATTGCCCCTCACGGTACTGCCCCGCCACCTCACGCAGCACCTCGCACACCCACTGCCCTGGCACGCTCTGCTCCAGCGCCGCGTTGCGGCACAGGCCCACCGACCCGCCCGGCTCGCGCACGCCCAAGTCGAGCTCGACCAGCTCACCACGGCCCAGGTCGATCAGCACCGCATCCCGTGGCGCCACCCACACCGCATCACTGCCCAGCAGGTAGCGGCGGCTCAGGGCCAGCGACAGGGTTTCCAGGCGTTGCGCGGGCATCTGGATACCGCATTGGACGAACAGGCTGTCGGCGTGCTGGCGAATGGTGGTACCGGGGGGCGGCAACACCAAGGGGTAACGCCCCACCTGTGCCCGCTCGACAGGCGTGTTGGCCAGCAACGGGTGCCCCGGCCGCACCACCAGGCTCATCGATTCGCTGTACAGGTGCTCGAACGACAGGCCCTGAATTTGGGGGCTGTCGGTCATACGCCCCACCACCAGCTCCAGCTCACCCAGGCGTAGCTGGCCCAGCAACTGCGCGCTGGCACCGGTCACCACGCTGATCAGCAACGCCTCATGGCGTTGATGCAGGCGGCACAGCACCTCGGGCATCAACAAGCCCTCGACCGTGGACAGCACGCCAATGCGCACCTGCGACGGTGCCCGCGCCTCGCCGCGCAGGCTGCTGACGCCATCGCGCAGCGCCTGCACGCTGGGCCCGGCATACCGCATGAAGCGGGTGCCGGCCGGGGTCAGCTCGACGCCCTGCCGGCTGCGTTCGAACAGGCGTGTTTCCAGCAGCGCTTCGAGTTCCTTGAGCGTCTTGGAAATCGCGGGCTGGCTGATGGCGAGGATGTCTGCGGCCCTGGCCAGGCTGCCCTGCCGGGCAATCTCCAGGAAGCACAGCAGGTGGCGGTACTTGATGCGGGTGTCGAGGTTCATGGCCTCAAGCTTACCGCATGGCTACCTGCGGTGTATCCGGGTCGCGCTGCTGGCGGCGGAACTGCCCCGGCGGCAAGCCATGGATCTGCCGGAAGCGCCGCGAAAAATACGCTTCATCAGCAAAGCCGCACAGCCGAGCCACCTCGCCGACCGGGCGGCTGCCGTTAAGCAGGTAATTGCGCGCGGCGTGCATGCGCCGCTCCAGCACCAATTCGCTGAAGGTCTTGCCGATTTCCTTGCGCAGCCAATGGGTCAGGTAGGTGGGCGACAGGTACGTGGCGGCGGCGACCTTCTGCAGGTTGAGGTCGGGGTCGTCGATGTGCCTGCGCAGGTACTCGCTCATGCGCCCCAACGCGGCGCGCCGGCTGAGTTGCGCGGCATTGCTCTCGGCCAGCTCGCGCAGGGGGTCGGCGTACAAGCCGCACACCTGGCCGATCAGTTGCAGCAACAGGCCCTTGAGGACTTCACGGCTGCCGAAGCGGCGGTTGGCATCGAGTTCACGCATCTGCCCGAGAATACGCCGCACCTCGCTGAAATCGGCCTCGGCGAGGTGGAAATCCAGGTGTTCCTGGAAGCGGAACGGTGACAGTTCAGGGGCCTGCAGTATCGACACTTCTTCCAGGTCCATGGGGTCGCAAGGCAGGTGCGGCAGCAGGAATGTCTGGGAAAAGTTGATGACCACGAAATCGCTGTCGTCCGGGTGCGGGATGACATGCACCCGGTGCGGCAGGATGAAGGCCAGGGTGTTGCGTTTGAACGGGCGCTGCACGCTGCCGATGTGCTGCACCGTATCGCCGCCGAAATTGACCTGGATCTGAAAATACTCGTGTCGGTGTGGCGCGGTTTCGGCCGGCCGGCCGCGCTGGTCGCGGATGTAGAAATCCATCAGCTCGCTGCGCTGTTGCATGACGTAGGTCGGGACTTCGCGCTTGGGGGGCATGGGGGTCTCCGGTCGGGGGGCTTGGCGCTGACGTTGCCTGCCATGCGGGAATTCTGAACGGCAAGCGGCTTGCCTGGCAATGAGTTGTACGACGTCGAAACTCATAATTTTGAAGCCCACTGCAAAAAACGTATCCGGCAAAAACCGACGCAGCCCTTTAAAACCGCCACCCAAAGCAAAAAAAGCAGCCAAAACCCCGCCCGCTGAGTTTTTTGGACAGCGCAGCCCTACCCCGTTCCGAGTGAAAAAAACGGTCTAAAACCGCCGTTGATTTTCCGATGTTGTACGACCACCTTAAAAAAGGGACTGCAGCCCAACCTCTACCAACAACAACAAACGAGGTCGACTCATGTCGAGCACGCCTACTTCCCGCACTGCGGCGCCTGCGTTCGCAGTGGACGCGGTCGCATCGCAACGCCTACCCACCCGCCGTCGCTGGTTCATGCTCTCGCTGCTGCTGCTGGCGACCATCATCAACTACGTCGACCGGGTCAACATCTCCATCGCGGCGCCCTTCATGGCCAAGGACCTGGGCCTGGACAAAGTCGAGATGGGCTTGATCTTCTCCGCGTTCGCCTGGACCTACGCCCTGGCGTTGGTGCCAGCCGGCTTCATTGCCGACCGCTTCGGCTCGCGCCTGACCTACGGCGTCTCGCTGATCAGTTGGTCGGCTGTCACTGTCGCCCAGGGCCTGGCCAGCGGCTTCACCTCGCTGTTCGGCCTGCGCCTGGCCGTTGGTGCCATGGAGGCACCGGCCTTCCCCGCCAACAGCCGCGCCGTCACCGTGTGGTTCCCTGCCCGCGAACGGGGCATGGCCAGCAGCATCTACGTGTGCGGCCAGTACCTGGGCACGGCCTTGTTCACTGGAGCATTGCTGTGGCTGGCGACCACCTATGACTGGCGCCATGTGTTCTACAGCACCGGCCTGATTGGTATCGTGTTTGGCGTGGTGTGGTTGTTCCTGTACCGCGACCCGCTCAACTGCAAGAAGGTCAGCAAGGAAGAACTGGCCTACATCGAGGACGGCGGCGGGCTGGTCAGAAGCAGCCAGGAGCGCACCCGTTTCGACTGGCGCCAGGTCGCCGAACTGTTCCGCTACCGCCAGGTGTGGGCCATCTGCCTGGGCAAGTTCGCCAGCACCTCAGCGCTGTACTTCTTCCTCACCTGGTTCCCCACCTACCTGATCGAAGAGCGCCAGCTGACGCTGATCAAAGTCGGCATCTTCGCGGTGATGCCGTTCATTGGCGCCACGGTCGGCATCTTGCTGGCGGGGATCGTTTCCGACCTGCTGATCCGCCGGGGCTACTCGCTGTCCTTTGCACGCAAGCTGCCGCTGGTGGTGGGGTCGATGCTGGGCATGTCGATCGTGCTGGTCAACTTCACCGACTCCAACGTGCTGTGTATCGCCGTGCTGACGCTGGCGTTCTTTGCCCAGGGCATCGCCTCGTCGTCGTGGGCAGCGGTTTCGGAAGTGGCACCCAAGCAACTGATCGGGCTGACCGGCGGGGTCACCAGCCTGGCCGCGAACATCGGTGGCATCGTCACCCCGATCGTGATTGGCGCGATCGTGCAGGCCAGTGGCTCGTTCGCCTTGGCGTTCTGGTTTATTGGCGGGGTGGCGTTGATGGGCACGCTGTCCTACTCGCTGTTGCTCGGCAAGCTGTACCGGATCGAGCTCAAGACCGCGGCATAAGCAGGCGCGGTGAGTGCCGGAAGCACCACCGCAGATCCCCCGTTTTTATCCAAACCGTCCCTTTTATCGTCCAACTTTGCCCGCCAGCCGCTGGCTAGGCTGGCCACTCCAGCACAGAGGATTGACCCATGACTTACCTGTTCGACCCGCCAGCCATCGTCAGCCTGCCCATCCAAGGCAGCGACGCGCGCTTCCCGGTTGGCCGAGTGTTCTGCCTGGGCCGCAACTACCCCTGGCCACAGGCCACCGACCCAGCGCCCCGTGAGCCGGTCTTTTTCATGAAGCCGGCCAGCAACGTGGTCGAGGCACAGGGCGAACTGCCCTTCCCGCCGCAGACCGAAGAGTTTTGCCATGAAATCGAGTGGGTGGTGGCGATCAGCAAAGGCGGTGCCGACATCAGCCCGGAGCACGCTCTGGAGCACGTCTATGGCTTTGCCGCTGGCCTGGACCTGACCCTGCGCGATCGCCAGCGCCAGGCCAAAAGCGAAGGGCTGCCCTGGGAGGGTGCCAAGGTATTCGAAGCCTCGGCGCCGATGACTGCCCTGGTGCCGGCCAGCGAACTGGGCTGGCCACTGGACGCTGCGCTGTGGCTGAAGGTCAACGGCGAGGAGCGCCAGCGCGCCCGGCTGAGCCAGCAGACCTGGCCATTGGCCGAGGTCATCAGCCGCCTGTCCCGGCAACTGCCGCTGCGCCCCGGTGACCTGATCATGACCGGCAGCCCGCCTGGCGTGGCCCCGCTCAACCCTGGCGATGTGATCCATGCCGGCATCGACGGCATCGGCGAGTTGCAACTGCGCGTTGGCCCTCGTCCCGCACGCCACACCGCCCACGCCGCCTGAATTTCTGGAGCAAACAGATGAGCCAAACACACAACAAGAAAATCGCCTTGGTCACCGGTGCCGGCAGCGGCATTGGCCGCGCCGTCGCCCTGGGGCTGCTGGCTGATGGCTTCAGCCTGGTCCTCGCCGGCCGGCGTGCCGAACCCTTGCAGGCGTTGGTAGAACAGGCCCGTGCAGCCGGTGGCGAGGCCCTTGCGGTGCCCACCGATGTGCGCGACGAACAGAGCGTCGCCCAGCTGTTCGCCACCATCGAGGAGGTTCATGGCCGCCTCGACCTGATCTTCAATAATGCCGGGGTCAACGCGCCTGCCGTGCCCATCGACGAACTGCCGCTGGAGAACTGGCGCAATGTCATCGCCACCAATGTCGACGGCGTGTTCCTCTGCGCCCGTGCGGCCTTTGGCCTGATGCGCAGGCAGCAGCCGCAGGGCGGGCGAATCGTCAACAACGGTTCGATTTCGGCGCATACCCCACGCCCCTTCACGGCGCCCTACACCGCCAGCAAGCACGCGGTGCTGGGCCTGACCAAAGCCCTGGCCCTGGACGGCCGCCCCTACAACATCGTGTGCAGCCAGGTGGACATCGGCAACGCCCTGACCGAACTGTCCGAACGCATGACCCGCGGTGTGCGCCAGGCCAATGGCGAGATTGCCGCCGAGCCGATGCTCGACGTGCGCCATGTGGCGGATGCCGTGCGCTACATCGCCGCCCTGCCGTTGGACGCCAACGTGCTCAACATGACCGTGATGGCCAGCAACATGCCCTTCGTCGGCCGTGGCTGACACCTTGCCTTTAAGGAGTGACCGATGAAACCTGAAGTCCTGCAACTGAGCCCGATCCTCATCCCAGAAGTCCGCGAGCGCCTGGAAGCGCTGTTCACCGTGCACCGGTACTACGAGCAAGCCGACAAGGACGCCTATGTCAGCGCGCATGGCAACAACATCCGCGCCGTGGTCACCGGCGGCCATACCGGTATCAGCCAAGCGCTGATGGCGCGCCTGCCCAAGCTGGAAGTGATCGCGGTGAATGGCGTTGGCACCGATGCCATCGATCTGGCCTATGCGCGTGATCGGGGTATCCAGGTGACTGCAACCCTCGGCGCGCTGACCGAGGATGTCGCCGACCTCGCAATCGGCTTGCTGATTGGCGTGTGCCGAGGGCTGTGCAGCGGTGACCGGTTCGTCCGCGCCGGCCACTGGGCCACCAGCGCCACACCGCTGGCGCCATTGCCGTTGGCGCGGCAGGTGTCGGGCATGCGTGTGGGTATCGTCGGCATGGGCCGCGTCGGCCGCGCGGTGGCCCAGCGGGCGGCGGCGTTTGGCTGCCCGATTCGCTACACCGACCTGCAGCCACAGGGCGTGCCTTATGGCTTCGAGTCGAACTTGCAGCAATTGGCCAAAGACAGCGATGCGCTGATTCTGGCGGCGGCCGCCGACCAGGGCGAGGCGTTAGTGGGGCGCAAGGTGCTGCAGGCGCTTGGCCCAGACGGCTACCTGATCAATATCGCCCGTGGCAAGTTGGTGGACGAGCCCGCGTTGATCGCGGCACTTGAAGCGGGTGAGATCGCCGGGGCGGCGCTGGATGTGTTTGCCGATGAACCTCGGGTGCCCGAGGCGTTGTTCGAGCGCGAGGATGTGGTGCTGCAGCCGCACCGAGCCAGCGCCACCGTGCAGACCCGCACGCGCATGGGCGAAATGGTGGTGGCAAGCCTGGTGGATGTGTTTGCCGGGCGTACGCCACAGGGGTTGGTTATCTAAGCGGCCTGTACCGGCCCCTTCGCGGTCCGACTTGCCCGCGAAAGGGCCGGTACAGTTGCACGATGCAGATCAGGCCACCGCCACTTCCACAGCCTCCCCGTTCAGCCGCACCGGCCACACCCGCAGCCGCTGCCCGGCATCTTCCAGGCATTCCCCGCTGTGCAGGCTGAAATGCTGTTTGTACAGCGGCGCCGCCACCACCAACTCACCCTGCAAGCTACCCACCAACCCGCGGCCAATGATGTTGGCACCCGAGCGCGGGTCGCGGTTGTCCAGCGCATACAGTGGCTGTTCCTGACCCGGCAAGTAGAACAGCGCCACCTGGGCCCCCTCGTGCCACACCACCACGCCGGAATCGGCTACCAGGTCGCGCGCTTGGCAGACTGTCTGCCAGTTCGTCTTGTGGGCTACAGCAGTATTGGTCAGGTTCATCAGACAGCCTCCTCGGCAGTGGGGATCAGGTGCAGCGGTGCCGCTGGGCGGCGCTGATCGCGTTCGCGGACGAAGTGCACGTCCGGGTCGGCGCGGTGGTCGTTGACGAAGGTGCGGAAGCGCTTGAGCTTCTCCGGGTCGTTGAGGGCATTGGCCCATTCGCATTCATAGTGGTCGACCACATGCTGCATCTGCGCCTCAAGCTCGGCGGCCAGGCCCAGGCTGTCGTCGAGGATCACCTGCTTGAGGTAGTCCAGCCCGCCCTCCAGGCTTTCGCGCCAGACCGAGGTGCGCTGCAGTTTGTCGGCAGTGCGGATGTAGAACATCAGCACACGGTCGATCAGGCGCACCAGGGTCTCGTCATCCAGGTCGGTGGCAAACAGCTCGGCGTGGCGCGGGCGCATGCCGCCGTTGCCGCACACGTACAGGTTCCAGCCCTTGTCGGTGGCGATCACGCCGATGTCCTTGCTCTGCGCCTCGGCGCATTCGCGGGTGCAGCCAGACACCGCGAACTTGAGCTTGTGCGGGCTGCGCAGGCCCTTGTAGCGGTCTTCCAGGCGCAGGGCCATGGCGACGCTGTCCTGCACACCGTAACGGCACCAGGTGCTGCCCACGCACGACTTCACCGTGCGGGTCGACTTGCCGTAGGCATGGCCCGTCTCGAAACCGGCTTCGATCAACTCGCCCCAGATCAGCGGCAACTCGTGCAGCTGGGCGCCGAACAGGTCGATGCGTTGGCCACCGGTGATCTTGGTGTAAAGGTCGTACTTTTTTGCCACTTGGCCGATCACGATCAGCTTGTCGGGGGTGATTTCGCCCCCAGGTATGCGCGGCACCACCGAGTAGGTACCGTTTTTCTGCATGTTGGCCATGAAGGTGTCGTTGGTGTCCTGCAGCGGTACCAGCGCCGGGTCCATGATCGGCTGGTTCCAGCACGAGGCGAGGATATTGCCCACCGCCGGCTTGCAGATATCGCAACCGACATGGCCTTTGCCATGGCGCGCGAGCAGGTCATTGAAGGTGCGGATGCCGCCAACCCGCACCAGCCCGTAAAGCTCCTGACGGGTGTAGGCAAAGTGTTCGCACAGGCTTTTGTCGACGGTCACGCCGCGAGCGGTCAGTTCGTGCTCGAACACCTGCTTGAGCAGGGCCGCGCAGCCGCCGCAACCGCTGGCCGCTTTGGTGCAGCCCTTGACCGCAGCGAGGTCGCTGCAGCCGCTGTCGATAGCGGCGCAGACTGCGCCCTTGCTGACGTTGTGGCACGAGCAGATGGTCGCGCTGTCGGGCAGCGCATCGGCGCCCAAGGCCGGCGCGCCGCCTGTTTGCGGCAAAATCAGGGCGGCCGGGTCGGCAGGCAGGGCGATGCCGTTTTGCGCGTACTGCAGCAGAGTGTCGTAGTAGCTGTTGTCACCGACCAGCACCGCGCCGAGCACATGCTTGCCACTGGCATCCACCACCAGCCGGCGATAGGCCGCATTGGCTTCGTCGATGAAGCGGTAGCTGCGTGAGCCCGGCGTAGCGCCATGGGCATCGCCGATCGAGCCGACATCCACGCCCAGCAGCTTGAGCTTGGTCGACATGTCGGCGCCGGTGAACGGCACCGCGTCATCGCCCACCAGCAGCGCCGCCAGGTTGCGCGCCATGCTGTAGCCCGGCGCGACCAAGCCGAACACGCTGCCATTCCATGAAGCGCACTCGCCGATGGCGAAGATGCGGGCGTCATGGGTGCGGCAGTGATTGTCGATCACCACCCCGCCACGGGCGGCAATCTCCAGCCCGCACGCGCGGCCCAGGGCATCCTGCGGGCGGATACCGGCAGAGAACACGATCAGGTCGGTTTCCAGGTGCTCGCCGCCATCGAAGTTCATGCGGTAGCGATACGCCTCACCGGCGCTGATCGACTGGGTGGCGCGGGACAGGTGCACGCCCACGCCCAAGGCCTCGATCTGCGCCTTGAGCGCCGCGCCGCCCTCGCCGTCCAACTGCACCGGCATCAGCCGAGGGGCGAACTCCACCACATGGGCTTCCAGGCCGAGCGACTTCAGCGCATTGGCTGCTTCAAGGCCCAACAAGCCCCCGCCGACCACCACGCCTCGGCGGGCACCCTGGGCGGCGGCGCGGATGGCGTCGAGGTCGTCGAGGGTGCGGTAGACCAGGCGGGCATTGCCGCTGGAGCCTTCGATCGGGGGTACGAAGGGGTATGAGCCGGTGGCCAGGATCAACTGGTCGTAGCCATAGCGGCCTTCGGCGGTGACCACTTCGCGGCGCGCGCGGTCGATCTCCAGCACAGGCTCGCCCAGGTGCAGGTGCACGCCTTGGCGGATATAGAAGCCTTGCTCGCACAGGGCCAGGGTTTCGGCACAGCTGCCGCCGAAGTACTCGGACAGGTGCACACGGTCGTAGGCACGTTGGCGTTCTTCGCCGAACACCCGCACCTCGAACCGCTCCAAGGCGCCCCGCTCGATCAGTTGCTCGACGCAGTGGTGGCCGACCATGCCGTTGCCGACAATGACCAGTTTCTCGCGTTGTCCGCCGTTCGCTGTTGCCTTCATAGCCGATCCTCGATCAAAAAAAAACGCCTGGAGCCGAAGCTCCAGGCGCCTTTGCCTGTACTCATCAGGGTGTGCCCCTGGTTGATCGCCGTTGATCAGTGGGGCGTGTTGTGAAGCTGATAAAGCAGGGAGTGTGCCAAATACTGCCTTTTGGGCCTCTTCGCAGCACAAGGCTGCTCCTACAGGGAGTGTGCAGAACCGGTAGGAGCAGCCTTGTGCTGCGAAGAGGCCGATACAGGCACCCCAAACCGCACAGCCAAGGTGCACCCCTCCCCATCCCGGTGCACTCAATACACATCGCGCCGATAGCGCTTGGCCTTGCTCAATGCCTCTACATACGCATCCGCCGCAGCCTCGCTCATACCGCCATGCTGCGCGACGATCGCGCGCAAGGCGCTGTCCACATCCTTGGCCATGCGCTGGGCATCGCCGCACACATAGAAGCACGCGCCCGCCTCCAGCCACCGCCAGAGGTCAGCGCCCTGCTCGTGCATGCGCTGCTGCACATAGATTTTCTCGGGCTGGTCGCGCGAGAAAGCGGTATCCAGGCGCACATGGCCGGTCGCCTGCCAAGCTTGCAACTGCGCCTGGTAATAGAAGTCACTGGCCGCAGACTGCTCACCGAAAAACAGCCAGTTCTGCCCACTGGCCCCACGCGCTTCGCGTTCTTCCAGAAACGCCCGAAACGGCGCGATACCCGTGCCTGGGCCGACCATGATCACCGGCACATTGTCGTCCTCAGGCAGGCGAAAATGCTTCGATGCCTGCGGGAAGATCGCCACCTTGATGCCTTGCGCACGGTCGGCCAGAAAGGTCGAGCAGGCCCCTTTGCGCTGCCCGTAACGCACCGTCGAGACCGTCAGGTGAACTTGGCCGGGGTGCGCCAACGGGCTGGAACTGATCGAGTACAAGCGCGGCTGCAACGGCTTGAGCAGGTCAAGCCAGGTGGCCAATGGCAGGTCTTGCGGGAACTCGCGCAGTACGTCCGCCAACTGCCGCCCCCACAACCAGCGCTGCAGCTCGGCCTTGTGCTCAGGCTGAAGCAGCCGGCGCAGGTCCGCCGCCGTCTGGCTGAACACCTGCAACTGCGCAGGGGTGACCTTGGCGATTTCCAGGTGGGCTTGCATGGCAACGGCCAGCGGCAGCGCAGGCTGGCCTTTGACCTCAACCAGGGCCTGGCCATCGAGGCGCATCAGTGCCAGCAACTCCTCGACCAACGCCGGGCAATTGCGCGGCCATACGCCCAAGGCATCGCCCGGCTGGTAGGTAAACGTGCTGCCCGACAGGTCGAACACCAGTTGGCGCGTCTCCTTGCTGGCACCTGGGGCGTTGAGCACGCGGTTTTCCAACAAGGTGGCCGACCAAGGTTGCTGCTTGCTGTACGCCTCCACGGGCGCGGGTACGCTGCTCGCCTGGGGCGCGGCGGCGCTGCCCAACTGTGATGACAAGGCGTCGAGCCAGGTGGCGAATGCCTCATCGAAGTCCGGCTCGCAGTCCACCCGTGGTAACAACCGCCGCCCGCCCAGCTCGGCCAGGCGCTGATCGAGCTTGCGGCCAAACCCGCAAAACTGGTCGTAACTGGAGTCACCCAAGGCCAACACGGCGTAAGGCACGTCGGCACAATGGGCGCCCTCCTCGCCTTGCAGGGCTTGCCAAAACGCCGTCGCACTGTCGGGCGCATCGCCATCGCCGAAGGTACTGGCGATCAGTACGACACTGGCCGCGCCGTGCAACTGCTGCGGGCTGACCGCTGCCATGCAACTGAGCTGCACAGCGAGGCCGGCGCCACGCAGGCGTTCGGCACAGCGTTCGGCCAGTGCCTCACCGTTACCGGTTTGCGAGGCCCACAGCACCTGATGCTGGGGCGCCGCAAGCGCCGAGCTGGGCAGTTCCGACGGCTGGGCGAACAACCCCGCCAATAGCCCATCGACGAACAGCCGCCGGCTTGCGGCCAGCGGCGCACTGGCCGGCAGGCTGGGCACCCCCTCAGCGCGGGCCTGGTCCAGGCCGAGCAAAAAGCCCTGCAAGTAATGACGCTCCTCCTCGGCCAGCACCGGGGCTGGCAGGGTGTCCAGGCCAAGCAGACGGGACAGGGTGGCGGTCGGCATGCGGGCAGGCTCCGGGTTGGCAGTGGCGGCGCTCAGGTCAACGGCGTCGATACGTTCGCCGGCAACCCGCTGCAGGGCCACGGCGCAGTGTTTGAAGGCCGGCTGCAGCGACAGCGGGTCGACGGCATCGCAGGTCACGGCATTGATCGCCAGCTGCTCGCCCATCACATCGTTCCAGTGGAAGGGGGCGAAACAGTTGCCCGGCATGACCCGATCACTGACCCGTGCCGGCAACAGCGCCTGCCCCCGCCGCGAGCGGATGGCCACCTGGTCCGTGTCGCGAATACCCAGGCGCGCGGCATCGTCAGGGTGCAGCTCGACAAAGGGGCCGGGCTCGAGTTTGTTCAGCGCAGGCACCTTGCCGGTCTTGGTCAGGGTGTGCCATTGGTGCTGCACACGGCCGGTGTTGAGCACCATTGGGTAGTCCGCGTCGGGCAGCTCGGGCGCAGGCAGCCAAGGGCGGGCGAAGAAGCGCGCTTTGCCACTGGCCGTCGGAAACGCCAGCGCCGGGCGCTTGCCCTGGGCGTCGAGCAACAGCGGCTGGCTGCTTCCGTCGTTCTGGTAACGCAGCGGGCTGCGCGGGGCCTCATGCCCTGGCGCGCAGGGCCACTGGCGCGGCTGCGCGCGCAGGTCGGTGTAGCCGATACCGCGCAGGTCGTAGCCGGTTGCCGGGTTGTGGAAACGGCGAATTTCTTCGTACACCGCTTCGGCATTGGGGTAGTCGAAGGCATCGGCATAGCCCATGGCGCAGGCGATGCGGGCGATGATCTGCCAGTCCGGCAGGCTTTGGCCTGGGGGTGCCACGGCGCGGGGCATCAAGGTCAGGTTGCGTTCACTGTTAATCATCACGCCCTCGCCTTCGGCCCACAGCGCGGCCGGCAACAGGATGTCGGCGTAGCGGTTGGTCTCGGTGTCGAGAAACGCATCCTGGGTGATCACCAGTTCAGCCTGGCCCAAGCCGTCGATCACCTGCTGGCGGTTGGCGACGCTGGCCACCGGGTTGCTGCAGATGATCCAGCACGCCTTGACCTCGCCGCGCTTCATCTGCTCGAACAGCGCCACGGTGCCCTCGCCGCCTTCGCTGCGCAGGCTGCCTGGGGCCAGCTGCCACTGGTTTTCGACGAAGGCGCGGTCGGCGGCCACCAACGCCGATCGCTGCCCCGGCAGGCCCGGCCCCATGTAGCCCATCTCGCGGCCGCCCATGGCATTCGGTTGCCCGGTGAGGGAGAACGGCCCGCTGCCAGGGCGGCAAATGGCGCCGGTGGCCAGGTGCAGGTTGCAGATCGCGTTGCTGTGCCAGGTGCCATGGATGCTCTGGTTAAGGCCCATGGTCCAGCAGCTCATCCAGTCCTTGGCACCGCCGAGCCATTCGGCGGCGGTGCGGATGTCGGCTTCGCTCAGGCCGGTGATGGCGGCGACGCGGGCGGGGCTGTAGTCCTCCAGGAATGCAGGCAGGTCTTCCCAGCCCTCGGTGTGACGGGCGATGAAGTCAGCGTTTGTGTGGCCGTTCTGGTGCAGCAGGTGCAGCAAGCCATTGAGTAGGGCCATGTCGGTGCCCGGGCGTACCTGCAAGAACAGGTCGGCCTTGTCTGCGGTGGCCGTGCGCCGGGGGTCGACGACGATCAGCCTGGCGCCGGCTTTCAGCCGGTCGAGCAGGCGCAGGAACAGGATCGGGTGACAGTCGGCCATGTTGGCGCCGATCACCAGAAACACCTCCGCGTGCTCGAAGTCCTGGTAGCTGCCGGGCGGGCCATCGGCGCCCAATGACAGCTTGTAGCCGCTGCCAGCGCTGGCCATGCACAGCCGTGAATTGGACTCGATATGGCGGGTGCGGATAAAACCCTTGGCCAGTTTGTTGGCCAGGTACTGCGCCTCCAGCGACATCTGCCCCGACACATACAAGGCCACGGCATCAGGGCCGTGCTGGTCGATAATGCCGCGCAGGCGCTCGGCGGCCTGGGCGATGGCCGGCTCCAGGCCTGTGCGCGCCGGTTGCTGGCTGCGCTGCTGGCGCAGGTAGGCGTCTTCCATGCGCCCGGCCGCGCTCAGCGGTACGTGCGCGGTCAGGCCCTTGGTGCACAGGCGGCCAAAATTGCTGGGGTGCTGCTTGTCGCCGCTGATCTTGCTGACTTTGCCATCGGCCACGCTCATGACAATGCCGCAGCCGACGCCGCAATACGGGCAGACACTGCGTACTTCGCTGCTGCTCATGGGCCGGTCTCCTGGTAAAAACACAAAAGGCGCCGGCTGCCCCGGCTTGCATGGCAAGCGGGGCAACACGGCGCCTTTGTCGTGAAAATGTGCGGGCAATCGGCATTGATTGCCCTGGGTAGAGGCAAGCCAGCAATTACCGGGCCAGCTGTACTGGCCTTATCGCGGGCAAGCCCGCTCCTACAGGGCCTGCGCTATCAGGGAAGGTTTGGCGCACCATGCGGTGGCATCTCGCAGGCTCGCAGCGCTATGCTGGGGCACATTTCAGCCAGAGTTACTGCCCTCCCCCCATGTCCCAGGTGATCCTCAAAACCCCCGCCCAACTCGACGTGATGCGCAACGCCGGCCAGCTACTGGCCCAGGTATTTGCAGAGCTCGACCGTTTCATACGCCCTGGCGTAACCACGATGCAGATCAACGACCTTGCCGAGGCGTTCATCGTCGACAGCCTGAAGGCACGCCCGGCGAGCAAGGGCCAGTATGGGTTCCCCTACGCGCTCAATACGTCAGTGGACCATGTGGTCTGCCACGGCATGCCGAAGGCTGATGAAGTGCTGAAGGAAGGGTCGATCATCAATGTCGACATCACCCTCGAACAAGGCGGCTATATCGCCGATTCGTCGAAGATGTATTGCCTTGGCGTGATCAGCGATGAGGCCCGGCGGTTGGTCGACACCACCTATGACGCGCTATGGAAAGGCATCGAGCAAGTGCGCCCGGGGGCGACGCTGGGTGACATTGGCCATGCTATCCAGGCCCATGCCGAAGCAGCGGGCTACAGCGTGGTGCGCGAATATTGTGGGCATGGCATTGGCCAGCAGATGCATGAAAAGCCGGAGGTGCTGCATTACGGGCAGCGCGGCATGGGCATGGCGCTCAAGCCTGGCATGGTGTTTACCATCGAACCGATGATCAACCAGGGCGGGCGTGGGACACGGACGTTGAAGGACGGGTGGACGGTGATCACCCGCGACCATACGCTGTCTGCGCAGTGGGAACATACCGTGGCGGTGACTGAGGCGGGGGTTGAGGTGCTGACGTTGCGGGAGGAAGAACGCAAGCGTTGATACCGCAGCGCGGCACAGACCCTGTGGGAGCGGGTTCACCCGCGAACACCGGCGAAGCCGGTGCCATACACCGCGTCGCCTTGTTCGCGGGTAAACCCGCTCCCACAGGCCCCTGCTAACTGAATACGATAGGCTTGGCGCAGCAAAATTCAGCACAAACAAAAAAAGCGACCCTAAGGTCGCTTTTCCTGTAACTTCCGGGTGTTCAGTGGGCCCTGGAAGTTGAATATGGCGCAGCGGACGGGACTCGAACCCGCGACCCCCGGCGTGACAGGCCGGTATTCTAACCGACTGAACTACCGCTGCGCTATACATCGAGTGGTGGGTGATGACGGGATCGAACCGCCGACCCTCTGCTTGTAAGGCAGATGCTCTCCCGGCTGAGCTAATCACCCTTTCGTCTCGGTGTGGCGCGCATTCTACGGATGAGCCCCCACCCTGGCAAGCACTTTTTTCGACTTTTTTAAAAATTTTTTCGAAGCCTTTCAAAGACCTAGCAACGCTGGGCTTTTCTTCCTTTATATAAGGGTGCTGGCCCTCTGACAGGGTTGGACGGGAACCACCGCTCGGAGAATAATGCCCGCCTTATGCATTAAGGAGAGATTGCCCCTCATGTGGTTCAAGAACCTGCTGACCTACCGCCTGACCCAGGATGTTCCATTCGAAGCCGAAGCACTGGAAACCGCCCTGGCCAGCAAGCCGGCCCGTCCCTGCGCCAGCCAGGAGCTGACCACCTATGGCTTCGTCGCGCCATTCGGCAAGGGCGAAGACGCTCCCCTGGTGCACGTCAGCGGCGAGTTCCTGCTGATCGCCGCGCGCAAGGAAGAACGTATCCTCCCAAGCAGCGTGGTGAATGACGCCGTCAAGGAGAAGGTCGAAGAGATCGAGACCGAGCAGATGCGCAAGGTCTATAAAAAGGAACGCGACCAGATCAAGGACGAGATCATCCAGGCCTTCCTGCCGCGCGCCTTCATTCGTCGCTCAATGATCTTCGCCGCCATCGCCCCGCGCCTGGGTGTGATCCTGGTCAACTCGGCCAGCGCCAAGCGTGCCGAAGACCTGCTGTCGACCCTGCGTGAAGTGATGGGCTCGCTGCCGGTACGCCCCGCTACCGTGAAGATCGCGCCAGCGGCCACCATGACCGACTGGGTCAAGTCGCAGCAAGCGGCCGAAGGCTTCTATGTACTGGACGAGTGCGAGCTGCGCGACACCGCCGAAGACGGTGGCATCGTGCGCTGCAAGCGCCAGGACCTGACCAGCGAAGAAATCCAGCTGCACCTGAGCACCGGCAAGGTGGTCACCCAGCTGGCCCTGGCCTGGCAGGACAAACTGTCGTTCGTGCTCGACGACAAGATGGTCATCAAGCGCCTGAAGTTCGAGGAGCTGCTGCAAGAGCAGGCCGAACAGGATGGCGGTGATGAGGCCCAGCAGCAGTTCGATGCCAGCTTCCTGCTGATGATGATGACCTTTACCGAATTCCTCCCAGTGCTGTTCGAGGCCTTGGGTGGGGAGGAGATTCCGCAAGGGGTCTAACCTTCATGCTTTGCCGGTGCTGGCCTGATCGTTAATCGTTGGCCAGTACCGGCCCTTTCGCGGGCAAGCCCGCTGCCACAGGTGCTTGCTCACCCAGTGGCAGCGGGCTTGCCCGCGAAAGGGCCCCGGAAACTCACCTCTATATAAGTACAAGGACTTTCCCATGCGCGCCCTCGCCGCCCTCAGCCGCTTCGTCGGCAATACCTTCGCCCTCTGGGTGTTGGTGTTCGCCGTGCTGGCCTTCCTGCAACCGCAGTGGTTCATCGCCTTGAAAGTGGCCATCGTGCCGCTGCTGGGGCTGGTGATGTTCGGCATGGGCCTGACTCTCAAGCTCGACGACTTCGCTGCCCTCGCCCGCCAACCCTGGCGAGTGATGCTGGGGGTGGTGGCGCATTTCGTGATCATGCCGGGTATGGCCTGGCTGCTCTGCCAGCTGTTCCACTTGCCCGCCGAGATCGCCGTCGGGGTGATTCTGGTCGGCTGCTGCCCAAGCGGCACCGCCTCGAACGTGATGGTCTGGCTGTCCAAGGGCGACCTGGCGCTGGCGGTGGCGATCGCTGCGGTCACCACCTTGCTCGCCCCGCTGCTGACCCCAGCGCTGATCTGGTTCCTGGCCTCGGCCTGGCTGCCGGTCTCGTTCATGGACATGTTCTGGTCGATCCTGCAGCTGGTCATGCTGCCGATCGTGCTCGGCGTGCTGGCCCAGCGCCTGTTGGGCGCTCGGGTGCAGGCCGCAGTGCAGGTGTTGCCGCTGGTGTCGGTGGTGAGCATCGTCATGATCGTCTGCGCGGTGGTGGCGGCCAGCCAGGCGAAGATCGCCGAGTCGGGGCTGCTGATCATGGCGGTGGTGATGCTGCACAACAGCTTTGGCTATTTGCTGGGGTACCTGACCGGCAAGCTGTGCAAGTTGCCGCTGGCCCAACGCAAGTCGCTGGCGCTGGAGGTGGGCATGCAGAACTCCGGGCTGGGGGCGGCACTGGCGGCGGCACACTTCTCGCCATTGGCCGCGGTGCCGAGTGCGTTGTTCAGCGTTTGGCACAATATTTCCGGGGCGTTGCTGTCAACCTGGTTCCGGCGCCTGGAAGCGCCTTCGTCAGCCGTTGAGAATGGCGAGCCAGCCAGGGATTGATGCTGCCTGGCCTGGCCTCTTCGCGGGCAAGCCCGCTCCCACAGGTACCCCACATTCCCTGAGAGCTGTGGAGTACTTGTGGGACCTGAAGAGGCCGGCACAGGCTTGCCGGGCATTCAGAAAATGTGCACCCTATTGCCCACTGTGAGGACGACCTCACGACGCACCGCGTGACCATTCCGGGGACGGCCCCATCCTTCACAACGATGGAGACACAGCATGTCCTGGATCATTCTTTTCTTCGCCGGCCTGTTCGAGGTCGGCTGGGCCGTCGGCCTGAAATACACCGACGGTTTCAGCAAGCCAATCCCCACCGTACTCACCGTCGGCGCCATGGTCATCAGCCTCGGCCTGCTGGGCCTGGCCATGAAGGAGCTGCCGCTGGGCACCGCCTATGCCATCTGGACCGGCGTCGGCGCTGTGGGCACGGTAATCGCCGGGATCATCCTGTTTGGCGAATCCATGGCCTTGGTGCGGCTGGTCAGTGTGGCGCTGATCGTCTGTGGCCTGATCGGCCTGAAAGTCAGCGCCAGCTGACCCGCGCGCGCTAACGCAGGTCGCCGCGCAAGCGGCTGACCTGCTCACGCAACGCATCCGGCTGCGCCGCCTCCACCGGGATGGCGGTGCCAGCCACGATGGTCACCCGCGACCACAAGCGCTTGAAAAACCCCTTGCCCGGGTCTCGGCTGAAGAAGCTGCCCCACAGCCCCTGCAATGCCAAGGGAATCACCGGCACCGGGGTTTCGCTGAGAATGCGGTTGACCCCGCCTTTGAACACATCGATCTCGCCATCACCGGTCAACTTGCCCTCCGGGAAGATACACACCAACTCACCCGCCGCCAGGTACTCGGCGATACGCGCGAAGGCACGTTCGTAAATGGCCTCGTCCTCACCGCGCCCGGCAATCGGGATGGCACCTGCGGTGCGGAACACGAAGTTGAGCACCGGCAGGTTGTAGATCTTGTAGTACATGACAAAGCGGATCGGCCGGCGGATCGCACCGCCGAGCAGCAGCGCGTCAACGAACGAAACGTGATTGCACACCAGCAGCGCCGCCCCTTCATCGGGGATGCGCTCCAGGTCGCGGTGCTCCACGCGGTACATCGAGTGGCTGAGCAGCCAGATCAGGAAACGCATGGTGAACTCGGGCACGATCCTGAAGATGTAGGCGTTGACCGCGATGTTGAGCAACGACACCACCAGGAACAACTGCGGGATGGTCAGTTCGGCCAGCCCCAGCAGGACGATGGTGAGGATTGCCGAAACCACCATGAACAACGCATTGAGGATGTTGTTGGCGGCGATCACCCGGGCCCGCTGATCTTCGGCCGTGCGCGCCTGGATCAAGGCATACAGCGGCACGATATAAAAGCCGCCGAACACCCCGAGCCCGACGATCGACACCAGGATCCACCAGGCCTGGCTCATGCCCAGCAGCGCCAGCCAGTCGTGCGGCAGCGCCGCCGCCGGCACATCGCCGGAATGCCACCACCAGAGCAGGCCGAACAGGGTCAGGCCGAACGAGCCGAACGGCACCAGGCCGATTTCCACCTTGCGCCCGCTAAGCCGCTCGCACAGCAGCGAGCCGAGGGCGATGCCCACCGAGAACAGGGTCAGCACCAGGGTCACTACAGTGCCGTCGCCATGCAGCCAGTCCTTGGCGTACGCCGGGATCTGGGTCAGGTAGATGGCGCCGACGAACCAGAACCACGAGTTGCCCACGATCGAGCGCGACACCGCAGGCGTCTGCCCCAGGCCCATACGCAGGATCGCCCAGGACTGCTTGAAGATGTTCCAGTCCAGGCGCATCTGCGGTGACACCGCCGCGGCACGCGGGATCCAGCGGCTGGCCAGGTAGCCCAGCACAGCAGTGCCCACCACGCCCCCGGCCACCACCGTGGCATAGCTGGCCGACGACATCATCACCCCGGCGCCGATGGTGCCGGCGAGGATCGCCAAAAAGGTGCCCATTTCGACCAGCCCGTTACCACCCACCAGCTCTTCTTCACGCAGGGCCTGCGGCAGGATCGAATACTTCACCGGCCCGAACAGCGCCGAATGGGTACCCATGCCGAACAACGCCACCAGCATCAACGCAAGGTGATTGGTGATAAAGCCCAAGGCGCCGATGGCCATGATGCCGATCTCGGCCAGCTTGATCGCACGGATCAGCGCATCCTTGGCGAACTTCTCGCCAAACTGCCCACCCAGCGCCGAAAACAGGAAGAACGGCAGGATGAACAGCAACGCGCAGAGGTTGACCCAGATCGAACGGTCACCGTCCCCCAGGCTGAGCTTGAACAGGATCGCCAGGATCAGCGATTGCTTGAACAGGTTGTCGTTGAACGCACCCAGCGACTGGGTGATGAAGAACGGCAGGAAGCGCCGCTTGCCGAGCAAGGTGAATTGCGAGGTGTGACTCATCGTCCTTGTTCCCTGAGGGGCTTTTAGCGTTGGAGGCGCGCAGGGCGCGAAAAGCCACAAATCTGCAGGGTAAAGCTTACTGCTGACAAGCCCTCTGCGGACTTATGCTGATACCCGGCAACCCCCAACGACAAGGAAGTGGCAATGATCGCCGCCCTCAAGCGCTACCCAGCGGCCGTACGCCTGCTGCTGGCTACCACCTTTACCCTGACCCTGGCCCGCGCCCTTACCCTGCCCTTTCTGGTGGTATACCTGGCAAACAACTTCCAGCTGCCGGTGAGCCAGATCGGCCTGTTGATTGGCGGCGCGCTGATCATCGCCTCGCTGCTGAGCTTATACGGCGGCCACCTGGTGGACACCGTACGCACTCACACGCTGGTGGTCGTCAGCACCCTGGTGTTTGCCCTGGCGTTCGTCGGCGCCATGGCCAGCCCCTCGGCTGCGTTGTTCTTCCTGTGCCTGGTACTGATCAACCTGGCCCTGGCCGTGGTCGACATTGCCGCCAAAGCCGGCTTTTGCGCGCTGTTGCCGGTGGCAGAACGCGCCGAGGTGTTCGCCATCAACTACACCTTGAGAAACGTCGGCTACGCCGCCGGCCCGTTGCTGGGGGTGGCCATGCTGGAGCTGGACGACCACCTGCCCTTCATCGCCTCGGCATTGATCGGCCTGGGAACTGGCCTGACCTATCAGCGCCTGGGCGACCGTGGCCTGCAGGCCGCTGCCCTGGCGCAACCGGGGGCCACTTTCGCGCAAGTAGCGCTAGGCCTGGCCCGTGACCGGCGGCTGGTGTACTTCACCTTGGGCGGTGTGCTCAGCGCCGTGGTGTTCGGCCAGTTCGGGGCCTACCTGTCGCAGTACCTGATAGTGACCACCAGCCCGGCCGAGGCGGCGCGCCTGGTTGGCTACCTGGTGACCACCAACGCCATCACGGTGATTGCCCTGCAATACCTGATCGGCCGGCGTATCAGCCGCCAGCGCCTGATGCCTTGGCTGCTGGCCGGGATGGGCCTGTTCATCGCCGGGCTGCTGGGGTTTTCATGGGCAAGCACGGTGCCGATGTGGTGCCTGGCGATGCTGGTGTTCACCCTGGGGGAAATCGTCGTGATACCCGCCGAGTACATGTTCATTGACCTGATCGCCCCAGAGCACCTGCGCGGGGTGTATTACGGTGCACAGAACCTGTCCAACCTGGGCGCGGCGCTGGGGCCGGTGATGGTCGGGTTTGCCCTCGGGCACTGGTGGCCGGGGGTAATCTTCTACCTGCTGGTGTTGTCGGTGATACTGGCGGGGGTGTTTTACTGGCGGGGTACCCGCAGGTATTGATGTTGCCTGTACCGGCCTCTTCGCGGGTAAACCCGCTCCCACAGGTACTGCGCAGCGCTCAAGCCGGTGGTGTTCCTGTGGGAGCGGGTTTACCCGCGAAGAGGCCGGTACAGGTGTAGGCCGATCCCTGCGACGACTCGCCACTGCGACCATCGTCGGCGCTGACGAACCTGCGCCTGCGTGCCAGACTGATTGATCGGGACCGCGTTACCTTTATTTGCTCCGGAGTTTTCATGTCGTTGTCCAGTGGGCTGATCGCCGTGGTCGCCCTGGCCTATATGGCCATCATGTTCGCCATCGCCTTTTACGGCGACCGACGCAGCACACCGTTGCCGCCGAAGCTGCGTGCCTGGGTGTACAGCCTGTCGCTGGCCGTGTACTGCACCAGCTGGACCTTCTTCGGTGCCGTCGGCCAGGCTGCCGAACAGCTCTGGGCGTTCCTGCCGATTTACCTGGGCCCGGTACTGCTGCTGATTTTCGCACCTTGGGTGCTGCAGAAGATGGTGCTGATCAGCAAGCAGCAGAACATCACCTCGATCGCCGACTTCATCGCCGCACGCTACGGCAAATCGCAGACCCTGGCCGTGGTAGTGGCGCTGATCTGCCTGGTCGGCGTGCTGCCCTACATCGCCTTGCAGCTCAAAGGCATCGTGCTGGGCGTCAACCTGCTGATCGGCGCCAACGCCGACGCCACCGGCACCCGCGTGCAGGACACCGCGCTGGTGGTATCGCTGGTGCTGGCACTGTTCGCCATCGTCTTCGGCACGCGCAGCCTGGACGTGACCGAGCACCACCGCGGCATGGTCCTGGCGATTGCTTTCGAGTCGTTGATCAAGCTGTTGGCGTTCCTGGCCGTGGGCATCTTCGTGGTGTTCAACCTGTACGACGGCTTTGACGACTTGTTCAGCCAGGCGCGCCAATCGATCCAGCTGGAAAGCTACTGGCAGGAGACCATCAACTGGCCATCGATGGTGGTGCAAACCGCGGTGGCCATGATGGCGATCATCTGCCTGCCACGGCAGTTCCATGTCACCGTGGTGGAGAACATCGAACCGCAGGACATGCGCCTGGCCCGCTGGGTGTTCCCGATGTACCTGGCGCTGGCTGCGCTGTTCGTGGTGCCAATCGCCCTGGCCGGGCAGATGCTGCTGCCGGGCACGGTGATGTCCGACTCGTTCGTCATCAGCCTGCCCCTGGCCGAAGCCCACCCGAGCCTGGCCCTGCTGGCCTTCATCGGTGGCGCCTCGGCGGCCACTGGCATGGTCATCGTCGAAGCCGTGGCGCTGTCGACCATGGTCTCCAACGACATGCTGCTGCCCTGGCTGCTGCGCCGCAACAATGCCGAGCGCCCGTTCGAAGCGTTCCGCCACTGGATGCTCTCGGTACGCCGGGTGACCATCGTGGTGATCCTGCTGCTGGCCTATGTCAGCTATCGCCTGCTCGGTTCGACCGCGAGCCTGGCGACCATCGGGCAGATCGCCTTCGCCGCCGTGACCCAGCTCACCCCGGCCATGCTCGGCGCGCTGTACTGGAAGCAAGCCAACCGGCGCGGCGTGTTCGCCGGCCTCGCCGCCGGCATCTTCCTGTGGTTCTACACCCTGGTGCTGCCGATTGCCGCCCATAGCGTGGGTTGGTCGCTTGAGCTGTTCCCGGGCCTGGCGTGGCTGCATGGCAACCCGCTGAACCTGCCGATCAGCCCACTGACCCAAGGCGTGGTGCTGTCGCTGGCGGGGAACTTCACCTTGTTTGCCTGGGTGTCGGTGCTGTCGCGCACGCGAGTGTCAGAGCACTGGCAGGCTGGCCGCTTCATCGGCCAGCAGACCAGCGCCCGCCCTAGCAGCAAACCGCTGCTGGCGGTGCAGATCGATGACCTGCTGACCCTGGCCTCGCGCTTCGTCGGCGAAGAACGTGCGCGGCAGAGCTTCATCCGCTTCGCCTACCGCCAAGGCAAAGGCTTCAACCCCAACCAGAACGCCGACGGTGACTGGATCGAGCACACCGAGCGCTTGCTCGCCGGGGTGCTCGGCACCTCGTCGACCCGAGCCGTGGTCAAGGCCGCCATCGAAGGCCGCGACATGCAGCTTGAAGACGTGGTGCGCATCGCCGACGAAGCCAGCGAGGTGCTGCAGTTCAACCGCGCGCTGCTGCAAGGGGCTATCGAGAACATCAACCAGGGCATCAGCGTGGTCGACCAGAACCTGCACCTGGTGGCCTGGAACCGTCGCTACCTGGAGCTGTTCAACTACCCCGACGGGCTGATCAGCGTTGGCCGGCCGATTGCCGACATCATCCGCTACAACGCCGAGCGCGGCCTGTGCGGCCCGGGCGAGGCGCAGGTTCACGTGGCGCGGCGCCTGCACTGGATGCGCCAAGGCCGCGCGCATTCCTCCGAGCGGCTGTTCCCCAACGGCCGGGTCATCGAGCTGATCGGCAACCCGATGCCCGGTGGCGGCTTTGTCATGAGCTTCACCGACATCACCCCGTTCCGCGAAGCCGAACAGGCGCTGCGCGATGCCAACGAGGGCCTGGAGCAGCGGGTGGCGGAGCGTACCCATGAGCTGTCGCAGCTCAACCAGGCATTGTCCGAAGCCAAGAGCCAGGCCGAGGCGGTGAGCAAGTCCAAGACCCGCTTCCTGGCCGCGGTCAGCCACGACCTGATGCAACCGCTGAACGCCGCACGGCTGTTCTCCGCCGCCCTCTCGCAACAGGCCGAGGGCATGAACGAGGAGGCCCAGCAACTGGTGCAGCACATGGACAGCTCGCTGCGCTCGGCCGAAGAGCTGATCAGCGACCTGCTGGACATCTCGCGCCTGGAGAACAACAAGATCACCCCGGACGCCAAGCCGTTCGCCCTCAACGAGCTGTTCGACACCCTAGGCGCCGAGTTCAAGGTACTGGCCGCCGAAAAAGGGCTGGAGTTCCGCCTGCGCGGCAGCCGCCTGCGGGTCGACAGCGACATGAAGTTGCTGCGCCGCGTGCTGCAGAACTTCCTGACCAACGCCCTGCGCTATGGCAAAAGCCCGATTCTGCTGGGTGCCCGCCGGCAGGGCGAACGCCTGTGGCTGGAAGTGTGGGACCGCGGCCCGGGGATCGCAGACAACAAGCTGCAAGAGATTTTCCAGGAATTCAAGCGCCTGGACAGCCACCAGACCCGTGCCGAAAAAGGCCTGGGCCTGGGCCTGGCCATCGCCG
Organism: Pseudomonas sp. ITEM 17296; assembly: GCF_028895205.1. Lineage (NCBI taxonomy): Bacteria > Pseudomonadati > Pseudomonadota > Gammaproteobacteria > Pseudomonadales > Pseudomonadaceae > Pseudomonas > Pseudomonas sp. ITEM 17296. The sequence goes on from NZ_WJRS01000003.1 coordinate 126,014, forward strand.
ACGGGCTGTGCCGGGTACTGGGCCATAGCCTGGAAGTGCGCTCATGGCCCGGCAAGGGCACGGTGTTCCGCGTCAGCGTCCCGATCGCCCGCCAAGCGGCGCCCGCGCCCAGCGCGCCGGTGGAGCAGACGGGCCAACCGCTGGCCGGGCTGCAGGTGCTGTGCATCGACAATGAAGACAGCATCCTGATCGGCATGAACAGCCTGCTCAGCCGTTGGGGCTGCCAGGTCTGGACCGCCCGCAACCGCGCCGAATGCGAGGCCTTGCTGGCAAACGGCATGCGCCCGCACCTGGCGCTGGTGGACTACCACCTGGACGACGGCGAAACCGGCACCGAGCTGATGGGCTGGCTACGCGCCCGGCTGGGCGAGCCGGTGCCTGGGGTGGTGATCAGCGCCGACGGCAGCAAAGAGACCATCGCCCTGGTGCATGCCTCAGGCCTGGACTACCTGGCCAAGCCGGTCAAGCCGGCAGCCTTGCGCGCCCTGCTCAATCGGCATCTGAGCCTGGTTCAGTAACCGCTTCGTCCGGCAGGGCTTCATCGGACAGCGCCCGCTCCAGCAAGTCTGCCGGCAGGCTCTTGCTGGCACGGGCACCCAAGAGCTTGAGCTGCTCGCTGCGGCTGACCAGGTTGCCGCGCCCTTCGCACAGTTTGTTGCGCGCTGCAGCGTAGGCCTTGTCCACCTGCTGCAAGCGGTTGCCTAGCTCGTCCAGGTCCTGGATGAACAGCACGAACTTGTCGTAAAGCCAGCCGGCGCGCTCGGCGATCTCGCGGGCGTTCTGGCCTTGGCGTTCCTGCTTCCACAAGCTGTCGATCACCCGCAGTGTGGCCAGCAGCGTGGTCGGGCTGACAATCACGATGTGCCGGTCGAAGGCTTCCTGGAACAGGTTGGGCTCGGCCTGCAAGGCCGCCGAAAAAGCGGCCTCGATGGGCACGAACAGCAGGACGAAATCCAGGCTGTGCAGGCCTTCTAAGCGGTTGTAGTCCTTGCTCGACAGGCCTTTGACGTGGCTGCGCAACGACTGCACATGCTGCTTGAGCGCGGCCTCGTCATTGCTGCCAACAAACTGCTGGTAAGCCGTGAGGCTGACCTTGGCGTCGACCACGACCTGCTTGTCGCCGGGCAACATGATCAGTACATCGGGCTGGAAACGCTCGCCATCGGCGCTCTTCAGGCTGACCTGGGTCTGGTATTCGCGGCCCTTCTCCAGGCCCGCGTGCTCCAGTACCCGCTCCAGGATCATCTCGCCCCAGTTGCCTTGGGTTTTCTGGCCCTTGAGGGCCTGGGTGAGGTTGGTAGCTTCGTCGGACAGGCGCTGGTTGAGCTGCTGCAAGCGCTCCAGTTCCTTGCCCAGGGAGAAACGCTCGCGTGACTCCTGCTGGTAGCTTTCCTCGACGCGCTTCTCAAAGGCCTGGATGCGGTCCTTGAGCGGGTCGAGCAGTTGGCCCAGGTGCTGCTGGCTGGTCTGGGCAAAGCGTTGCTCGCGCTCGTCGAAGATTTTCGTGGCCAGGTCGGAGAACTGGGCACGCAGGGTGTCGCGGGCCTCTTGCAGGTCTTCCAGGCGTTGTTGGTGGTTTTCCTGCTGCTCGCGCAGCTCCGCCTCCAGGCGTGCGCCTTGGGCTTCCAGACGGCGCAACTCGGCTTCACGGTTGGCGCGTTCGAGGCTCCAGGCGTGGGCGGCATCGCGGGCATTGTCGCGGTCGATCTGCAGCAACTCCAGCTCACGGCCCTGGGCTGCCAGCTGGGCTTGCTTGACGGTGTTGGCTTCGCTGAGGTCGCTGACTTCGTCGCGGCTGGCGTCCAGTTGCGCCTGCAACCCGGCCAGGGACAACTGGGCAGCGTTGAGGCGCTCTTCGAGCAGGGCTTGTTCACCCTGCCGGGCGCCCTGGCGACGCTGCACCTGCATGACCCACACCAGGCAGGGCAACGCACCTGCCACCAAGCCCAGCAGAATGCTGGCCAGATCCACTGTCATGGTTACCCCGATCGAACATGATGAATGCTGCGCAGCTTATCAGCCTGGGAACTGGCCTTGCGCCTTTTCACGCGTCACCATCAACCGGAAAACCACTGCCCAAGCAGCCGCCGCGCTTCCTGCGAGCCCTGCGCAGCGGCCAGCTCCAGCCAGTAGCGGGCCTGGTCCGGCTCGCTGGCCTGGCACAGCCGGGCATATTCCAGCTGTGCGCGGCGATCACCGGCGCGGGCAGCCTGGCGCAGCAGCGCGTGGCCGATACGCCGGTCCCGGGCATTGCCGCAATCACGGCACAGCATCTGCCCCAGCCGGCTCTGGGCCACCACCACGCCCTGGCGCGCTGGCTGTTTCAGCAAGCGGCCTGCCAAGTGCTTGACCTGAGGCTTGTCACCCAGGCGCGGGCTGTCGAGCAACCACAGGGCCACTTTCAGGGAGAAGCGTTTGGGTGGAGGCACTGACGAGGCGTCAGCAGGGTTGGCGAGGTGTTTACCGCGAAACTTCATGAGCAACAGGCAAGGTGACTCGAAAGGCGCGCCACTCTACTCCATTTTTCCTGGCATGGCCTGTCGATTTCTGGAGGATTGAAAAAAAATTTCGATGATCTTTTCTTGACGTTTTCGAGTGGATGACCAACCGGTTTAGCGGCGCCCGAAGATTGTCCGACAGTTCCTTGGGTTGCTGGCACACCCGTCCTAGAGCAAGCGCTTTGGACAATCCACAGTTCCTGTGGATAACTCGGTGGACAACCCCCTTCGGTGGCCCTTAAACCCCCGTGAAATGGGGCCTCCAGTCAAACTGACGATTTTTTCACCAGCTAAAATTAGTGTTTTTTTTCATTGACTTAACTCACCAGTCAAGGCATTGGCGACGCTGTAGAGGGCTGTTGCGGGTGTGTTACAGCGTGCGCGCCAAATGTGAACAACTGCCCCTCACGCCTTCATTTGGGTGCACAAAAACAGCACATCCTCGGTAATGACAGCCCTTTGCCCCCCTTCCCAGCCCGCGAAAGAAGCGCCATACTGCTCGGCTAGCCTGGGCAGGTGCACAAACACTTGCCAAAGCATTTTATCTGCGGTAAGGTGCGCCTCGTTAGTACCAAGCTGAAAGTCAATTCTGGCCAGAAGCGTCCTTGCAACGCTGCTCTCCCAAAAGCAGGCATTGCTGAAACCAGGACCGGCCACACTCGATGATTCCCTCGCCAGCCAAACGCTGCCCAGCAAGAATCACCTTGCAGATTGATCAGGATTCCACCCCGACGGCCTAGAACCTTGGCCCCGGCGTGCTGCCTGCCCTCTTAAGTACCTACCAGTCAGCCCAAGCGCCCACATTTGATTGCGCTCTCTCTGGCTGCTTTGTTCCAGTCAGGTTCGTTTCGTCCCTTAATAAAGGCGTCACTGGAACGTTTCTATCATGCACGGATCATACCCTCCGTGTTTAAAGCAGGAACCTCCAATAATATGCAAACTCATCCACACATTCAGGCTGCCATTGGCACCCTTTCCCAGGCCTTCTCGCCGTTGAAGTGCCTTATCGTTGCCCCTCGCAAGGGCAGCTTCAGCTTTACCCTGGTGGACGAACACGGCGTCGCCTGCCACACCGAACGCCTGTACCCTGAACAGTACAGCCGCAAGGAACCCCTGCAGGCAGTGATCGCCCGGACCCGTCAGTCGCTCACCGCGTGAGCGGCGAATACGGCGGCATTCAGGCGCTGAATCATTGCCCAGGTAGCCTGCCTGATCGTTCTTGGCGTAATTGCCCCATGGCATATAGCCTCGAACGTCAGGCAGCAATCGATTTAAAAACAGCTCTTTACACCACGATTATCACACTACACTTCAACTCGAGCGGTGCTAACCGCTTCCGGCGGGCCTGATCATTCACCAGCTGCCAAGCTCCAGCGCCCGTCCGGCCCTTACTTGCTCGAGGGCATCATGGGTATCGCGGCGAATGAATTGTGTCTGTATGTGATCCGACCCACCCTGGTCTACCTGGACCGCCACTGCCCTAGCGCTGAAGCATTGCTACTGGGCATCGCCGCCAGCCAGTCAGCCCTCGGCTCAGCCTTGCACGACCGGCGTGGCCACGGCCTCTACCGCATCGGCGAAACCCGTCACCAGGCGCTCTGGGACGAGTATCTCGCCCGCGACCCTGACCTCGCCAGCCTGGTCCGCGGCCTGGCCAGCCAACACGCCTTTCTTGGCGGCCCCCACCTGGAACTCACGGTAAACCTTCGCTATTCCACTGCCATCGCCTGGATGCTGGTCGAGGCGCAAGCCACGCCCCTGCCTGCTGCTGACGACTTGCTGGGCCTGGCGCGAATCTGGCGCCAGGTTTTCCACCCTCAGGGTCGCCTGCGCGACTTCACCCACGCCTGGCATACCTGCATAGATCAGAGATTGCCTCAGGCATCTTAGGAAACGCCCTACAGCTTTACCGGAAAAAATGGAATTTTGGTCGGATTGTCCTACAAAACCGCTCTATCTCCTGTGATTGAGGCTATAGCGCGGCGGGCAATTTGTTGGTAGCTTTTCGCCCCGGAGATCCCAAGGAGTTTCTAATAATGAAAAAAGTAATGCTCAAAACCTCCCTCGGCGTAGCCGTTGCGCTTGCTTCCAGCCAACTGCTAGCCAGCGGCTTTGCCCTGAACGAACAGAGCATCAGCAGCATGGGGACAGGTTTCGCGGGACGTTCTTCTTCTGCCGAAGATGCCAGCACCGTGTTTGGCAACCCAGCCGGCATGTCCCGCCTCAAGCGCGAACAGATCACCGTGGGCGGCGCCGCCGTCATCGCCAAGTCCGATATCTCGGGCCCTGGCAGCAACCTCGGGGGGGAAACCGATGGTGACATGGTGCCTGTCGTTGGCGTACCCATGGGCTACTACGTCAAGCCGATCGATGATCACTGGAGCGTCGGTTTCGGCGTCTACGTGCCCTTCGGCCTGGTGACCGACTACGGCAGCGACGATGCTGCTCGCTACTGGGGCAAAAAGAGCCACGTCGAGGTGGTGACCTTCCAGCCAACCGTCAGCTACGCCTTCAACGACAAGGTTTCGATCGGTTTCGGTCCAACCATCAACCGCATCAAGGGTGAACTGGGCTCGAGCCTGATCAACCCATTCAGCCCTGGCCGCAACGACGGCGAAGTGAAGATCAAGGGCGATGACACTGCCGTGGGCTACAACATCGGTATCCTGGTACAGGCCACCGACAGCACCCGCGTCGGCCTGACCTACCACTCGATGGTCGACTACAAGCTCGAAGGCAAGACCCGCGTCAGCACCCCGCTGATCGGGCCGTTCAACGGCAACAAGTTCGATGCCACCCTGAAGATCAAGACGCCTGAGTCTGTCGATCTTTCGGTCACCCACGAACTCGACGACCAGTGGACCCTGTACGCAGGTAGCACCTGGACCCGTTGGAGCCGCCTGGAAGACATCACCGTGCAGAACGATGTGCCGGCACCGCTGGCAGGTTCGGCGTTCCAGACCATCTCCGAAGAGCAGAACTGGCACGACACCTGGGCACACGCCATTGGCGCGTCGTACAAGGTCAACAAGGAGTGGGTACTGCGTACCGGCTTCACCGTCGACCAGTCGCCAACCAACAACCACGACCGTTCACCGCGCATCCCGACTGGCGATCGCAAGGTGTTCAGCCTGGGTGCCGGTTGGAGCCCAAGCGAAGACATGACCATCGACGTGGCGTATTCCTACCTGTGGGAAGAGGACACCAAGGTCAACCAGGTCAGCGCGACCAAAGGCAGCTACCAGGCCAAGTACGAAAACAGCGCTCACGGCGTCGGTGCATCCCTCACCTACCGCTTCTGAGTCGCCCCCGCAGTATGGAAAACCGCCCTCGTGGCGGTTTTTTCATGCCTGGATCTTCCAGCTGTCACCCAGGCATTCATGCAGGTAGTCCATGAATGCACGCACCTTCGCGGTCATGGCAAAACGATCGGCCAGGCACAGGTAGATATCCATCGGCTCGGTCTGGGCATAGGCCTGGCCGTTGTCGCTGTATTCGAACACAGGCACCAGCGCGCCGGACGCCAGGTAAGGCCGCACGATGAACTCAGCCAGCCGCGTGATGCCGCCATCGTGCAGGGCCATCTGCGTCAGGGCGTCGATATCGTCACTGATCAGCACAGTGCCGAAATCCGCTTCAAAACGCAGCCCGTCGCGCACGAAGCCCCACCGCAGGAAGCGGCCGTCGACCGGGTAGCGGAACACCAGGCAGCGGTGCTCGCGCAACGCCTCGGGCGTGGCAGGCACGCCGGCGCTTGCCAGGTAACCGGGAGAGGCGCAGCAGATGAATGGAATACGGGCAATGTGCCTCGCCAGCAGGTGGTCCTCCAGCTGCGGGGCGATGCGCAGGCTGACATCGACGTCCTCGCGTGCATGGTTGACCCGTCGATCAGTCGTTACCAACTCTATCGAAAGCTGGGGGTAACGGGCACTGAATGCCGGGATCAAGGGCCCCAGCACATGGCGACCGAAAGCCGAGGTCGAGGCAATGCACAGGCGGCCCTGGGGCTCGCTGTCGGGGGTTGTGACGGCCAGTTCGGCCTGGGCAAGGTCTCGGTCCACCTGCCTGACCCGCTCGTAGTAGAGCGTGCCGGCGGGGGTCAAAGCCATGCTGCGCGTGGTGCGGGTGAGCAAGCGCACCTGCAGATGCGCTTCGAGGCGTGCGAGGTTCTGGCTCACCGCCGCCGGGCTGAGCCCCAGGCTGCGCGCCCCGGCAGCGATGCTGCCGGCCTCTACCACCTTGATGAAGCTGCGGATGGCATTGAGCAAGTCCATGTCGAGCCCTTGGGATTCGTAAGAATCTCTTTATAAAGAACTCAATGACGATGGTCTACAGCCCTGCCACCGACGATTGCTAACCTGCGCCTCCACTCAACTTTCTGGAGTTCGCATGAGCAACCTGTCCCCTACGCGCAGCCGGCGCAAACTGCGCCCCAGTGCCACACCGTACGTGTTCGCCTTCTACATGTCGTCGATCATGGCGTTATTGATGTGCTTCGTGATCACTGCGGCCAACGCCGGGGTGAACCCGCAGTATCTGAGCAACGTATTGAAGGCCTACCAACTGGCCATGCCGGTGGCGTTCCTCTGCGTGCTGATGGTCAGGCCGGTGGTGCTACGGCTGGTGGCGATTACCGTTCACCCCCATTAACGCCCCCCTCATTGATCACCACACCCTTTGTTGAGCAGCCTTGTGCTGCGAAGTGGCCGGTACAGGCAACTGACATAGTCGCTACCTGCACCGGCCTCTTCGCAGCACAAGGCTGCTCCTACAAAAAAAGCGGCACTATGGCTGCGATGCGATGGCCTTCTCGATCGCTGCTCTGAATACCGGGTCGTCCGGCCTGGACGGGTGGCAATCACCGCCCCCCCATTGAATCACTACACCCTTTGTAGGAGGCCTTGTGCTGCGAAGAGGCCGATAAAGGCAACTGACATAGTCGCTACCTGCACCGGCCTCTTCGCAGCACAAGGCTGCTCCTACAAAAAAAGCGGCACTATGGCTGCGATGCGATGGCCTTCTCGATCGCTGCCCTGAAAGCCGGGTCGTCCGGCTTGGTCAGGCTAGAGAAGCTGCCAATCACCTTGCCCTTGCGGTCCACCACGTATTTGTAGAAATTCCACTTCGGCGCATTGCTCTGGCTCGCCAGCTCGCTGAACAGCGGGATCGCATCCTTGCCACGCACCGGCTGGGCCTTGGTCATGGTGAAGGTCACCCCGTAATTGGCGTAGCAGACCTTGGCAATCTTCTCGCTGTCGGCGTCTTCCTGCTTGAAGTCATTAGAAGGCACACCGAGCATCTCCAAGCCCTGCTCGTGGTACTCCTTGTACGTCGCCTCAAGCCCCTCGAACTGCGGCGCAAACCCGCAATAGCTGGCGGTGTTGACCACCACCAGCGGCTTGCCGGCAAAGCGCTGGCACAGATCAACCTGCCCTTTGCCACGCAGTTCGGGCAGGCTGCCCTGCAACACGGCCGGGCAATCCGCAGCCCAGCTCGACGTGGCGGCAAGCAGGGCCAGCACAGGCACCGTCAACCAATGTGCACGCATCGTTCGTTTCTCCCGCAAGACAATCCTTGAACTTGCAGGGTAGCGCTTAACAAACCCCCATGCCCAGTTGCATCAACGCCAACCCACCCTGGTGCCACCCCCACCACACCAGCGCCAGCAGCACGATCGCGACAACGGCGAGCAAGCCTTGAGCCAGGTAGCGCTTCATGCGGCCTGGGCCTGCAGGCGGGCGACCGGGCGTTCACGTACCGGCCAGTTGAGGGCGGCGGCCAGCAGGCTGAGCAGGATCGAAATCTGCCAGACCAAGTCGTAGTTACCCGTGCGGTCGTAGACCACCCCGCCCAACCAGCCGCCCAGGAAGGCGCCCAGCTGGTGGAAGAGGAACACGATGCCGCCCAGCATCGACAGGTTGCGCACACCAAACAGTGTCGCCACTGTGCCGTTGGTCAACGGGACGGTAGAAAGCCACAGCAGGCCCATGGCGATGCCGAACAGGTAGGCGCTGAATTGGGTCACAGGCGCCCAGAGGAACAACACGATCACGACTGCGCGAAGCAGATAAAGCCCTGTGAGCAGGCGCGGCTTGGACATGCGCCCGCCCAGCCAACCGGCGGTGAAGGTGCCGACGATGTTGAACAGGCCCACCAGTGCCAACACCGTGGTGCCCGTGGTCGCAGCCAGGTGTTGGTCGACCAGGTAGGCCGGCAGGTGCACGCCGATGAACACCACCTGGAACCCGCAGACGAAAAAGCCCAGCGCCAGCAGCCAGAACCCGGTATGCGAGCAGGCTTCACGCAGGGCCTGGCCCAAGGTCTGTTCGGCGCCATGGCTGGGCAGCGGGCGGTCACGCAACAGGCCGACGAGGGGTACGATGAGTGCCACCATCAGGCCCAGGACCAGCAACGCGGCGGACCAGCCCAGCCACTCGATCAAGCCAAGGGTGCCGGGCAGCATGGCGAACTGGCCGAATGAACCGGCCGCACTCGCAATACCCATCGCCATGCTGCGTTTGTCGGCCGGCACGGCGCGCCCAACCACACCCAGGATGACCGAGAACGAGGTGCCGGAAAGGCCGATGCCGATCAACAGGCCAGCGCTCAACGACAGCGACCAGGCAGAGTCGGCCATCCCCATGAACATCAACCCGGCGGCGTAGAGAATGCCACCGATGATCACCACGCGCGCCGCGCCCACGCGGTCAGCCAAGGCGCCGGCGAACGGTTGTGCCAGCCCCCAGATGAGGTTCTGCAAAGCGATGGCGAAGGCAAACACACCACGCCCCCAGCCAAAGTCGGCGCTCATCGGCGCCAGGAACAGGCCAAAGCCGTGTCGCACACCCAAAGACAGCGCCAGTATCAACGCTGCCCCCACAAGCACCCACCCGCTGGTTCGCCACACCGAAGTCATTGTCGTTATCTCCAGCACATCGCAAGGTTTTGCGGGTATATACCCGCTTATAGTCGCATCAGCTCAAGCCAGTTGTTCCAGCAAACGCACCAACTCGTCACGCTGCCCTACGCCCAAGCGCTCGACCAGCAACCCTTGGGCCTGCTCCCAGGCCGGGTAAGCTGCTTGCAGCAGCGCCTTGCCGGCGTCGGTCAGCAGCACCACGCGGTTGCGCTGGTCGTCGCCGTCTGCCAAGGCCACCAGGCCATCGGCTTCGAGCACCCGCAGGTTGCGCCCCAAGGTGCTGCGTTCGAGGCCCATGGCCTCGGCCAAGGTGGTGATGCTTGGACGGTCAAGCCGCTGCAAGTGCCGCAACAGGGAAAACTGGGCGACATTGATGCCGAAGCCGGCAAGGGCCTCGTCATAATGCCGGCTCACCCCGCGGGCGGCACGACGCAGATGGGTACAGATGCATTCACTGGTCAGCATGGATACGTGTATATACCCGCGTCATGGGTGTTGCAAGAAGTTTCATCAGGATGGACTGCGGCGTGGGAGATCGCGTGCAGGTGATTCAGAGGCCCAGCGCCAACCCCAGCACCACGGTCAGCTCCAGCAACTCGAGCATCGCCCCGGCGGTGTCACCGGTCGTGCCGCCTAGGCGCCGACACATGAGGCGCCGCAACCAGGCGAACACAGCCACGGCTGCAACCAGCACCCAGATCGCGCCCCAGCCGCCCACTGCAAGGCACAGGGCTGCACTGGCGAGCAATACCCACCCAGCAGCAGCGCGCGGCAGATGTTCGGCCAGCGCCTGCCCCAGGCCACCGGGGCGTACGTAAGGCGTACAGAGGAACAGGCCCAGCATCGCCGCACGCCCCACCACCGGTGCCAGCAGCAGCTCGAGCCCTGCCCCACGCTCGACCAGTACCCACAACGCACAGAACTTCAGCAACAGCACCAGCACCAAGGTCACTACAGCGATCGGCCCGCTGCGCGGATCTTTCATGATCCGCAGCGTGCGCTCTCGGTCGCCGAAGCCACCCAGCCAGGCATCGGCGCTGTCGGCCAACCCGTCCAGGTGCAGGGCGCCGCTGAGCAACACCCACAGCGCCAGCAGCAACGCCGCGTGCAAAGGCGCGGGCGTGCCGTGCAGCAGGTGATTGGCCAGCCACAACAGCAGGCCGAACAGCAGCCCGACCAGTGGGTAGCACAACAGCGAGCGGCCTACTTGCTGCGGCGCCGGCATGCCCGGCAAGCTCACGGGCAAGCTGCTGAGAAACTGCAGGGCAATCCAGAACGGCAGCATGTCAGTGCGCCTCGCCCAATTGACCGTCGTCGCGCAGCACCAGGCGCACCAATGCGCCGTGGGCAACTTCCACCTGCAGCAACTGCTCCCGGGGCAGGCCACGTGCACGGGCCAGCAACAGGCGCATCACCCCGCCGTGGGTGACCAGCAGCACGCGCTTGCCGGCATGCTGCTGGCTCAAGCGCTCGACGCCCGCCAGTACCCGTTCGGCAAACGCACTGACCGGTTCGCCATTGGGCGGGGTATAGCCATAAGGGTCGGCCCAGAAGCGCCCCAGCGCATCGGCCTGGTCTTGCATGATCTGCGCCGCGCTGCGGCCTTCCCAGTCACCGAAATGCAGCTCCTGCAAAGCGGCCTCACGCTGTACTGGCAGGTGCAGGCGTGCTCCCAGCTCATCGGCAAAACGCGCACAGCGCTGCAGCGGCGAGCTGACCAGCACTTGCCACGGGCCCGCTTCGGCGACCGCGCTGCGCATCTGCGCCCAGCCTTTTTCAGTCAGGGCATCATCAAGGCTGCCACGCAGGCCGCCCTGCTCCGTTTCGCCGTGGCGCAACAGGTCGAGGATCATGCCGGGCGGTCCGCCACGGCCGCTTCGGCAAAGGTCGCCATCTGCCCGTGCAGCGCGCAGGCCAGGCGCAACAAGGGGACCGCCAGCGCGGCACCGCTGCCCTCGCCCAGGCGCAGGCCCAGCGCCAGCAACGGCTCGGCCTGCAACGCCTCGAGCAAGGCCTTGTGCCCTGGCTCCGCGCCCTGGTGGGCAAACAGCAGCCATGCGCGGCACTGCGGGTTGAGGCGTACCGCCACCAGCGCAGCAACGCTGCAGATAAAGCCGTCCACCAGCACCGCGACACCCTCTTGCGCGCAGGCGATGTAAGCGCCCGCCAAGGCGGCGATCTCGAAACCGCCGACACAGGCCAGCGCCTGCAGCGGGTCGTCAGCACGCAGGCCATGCAGGATCAGCGCACGCTCGATGACTTCGGCCTTGTGCCGCACACCGGCGTTGTCCAGGCCAGTGCCTGGGCCGCTCAACTCACGCGCTGGGCAGCCCAGCAAGTTACTGGCCAGGGCGGCGGCAGCGGTCGTGTTGCCGATGCCCATTTCGCCACCGATGAACAACTGCGCGCCCTGTTCAGCGGCCCGCAATGCGCTGTCGCGCCCGGCCTGCAAGGCGGACTGCAACTGGGCCTCGGTCATCGCTGGCTGGCGGGCGAAGTTGGCGGTGCCGGCGCCCAGGTGCAGATGCCGCACACCGGGCAGCGCCAGGCTGGGGTCGATGGTGCCGAGGTCGACCACTTCCAGGCTGGCTTGCAGCTGGCGCGCCAACACGCTGATCGCCGCGCCGCCGCCAACGAAGTTGCGCAGCATTTGCCCGGTCACGGCTTGCGGGTAGGCCGAAATGCCCTCCTCTACCACACCGTGGTCACCGGCGAAGATCGTGATCGCCAGTTGGTCCACCACGGGCCGCTCGCGGCCTTGCAGGCCCGCCAGGTGCACGGCCAGGCCTTCCAGCTGGCCGAGCGAACCGGCAGGTTTGGTCAGCTGTTGCTGACGGGCGCGGGCCTGGTCCATGGCGGCGTTGTCGAGGGGTTGGCAGGCATCACGCCACCAGGCTTGAGTCATAGTGCAGGTCCTTTGAGCATAAGGGGCAGGCCAGCCACGGTCAGCACCACGCGCTGACAGCGTTCAGCAACGGCCTGGTGTAGCCAGCCGGCCTGGTCGACATAACGCCGGGTCAGTTCACCCATGGGCACCACGCCCAGGCCGGTTTCGTTGCTGACCAAGATAACCGTGCCGGGCAACTGCGCCAGGCAGTCGAGCAGCGCATCGCGCTCCTCGGCCAGGCGCTGGTCGTTGTCGAGCATCAGCAGGTTGGTCAGCCACAGGGTCAGGCAATCCACCAATAGGCAGCGCCCTTCGGCCGCTTCGAGGCGCAGCACCGCCGCCAGTGCCAGGGGTTCTTCGATCAACCCCCAGTCAGCGGGCCGGCGTTGGCGATGCAAGCGCACGCGTTCGTTCATTTCACCGTCCAGCGGCTCGCTGGTGGCGATGTAGGTGACCGGCAGGCCGCTGTCGCTGGCCAGCTGTTCGGCCAGGCGGCTCTTGCCGGAACGGGCGCCGCCGAGGATCAGGTTGAGCATTTCAGGCGACTCCACACAGCGTGCGCAGGTGCGCGGTGTCCAGGTGTTTTTCCACCAGGTCCGCCAGGCGTTCGATATCACGCTCGCGCAGGGCCTGGTAGTCGATAGACTCTGCATCGGCCAGCCCCGCCCAGCGCAGCAACGCGGCGCACGACTGGCTGCCTTCGAACAGGCCATGCAGGTAGGTGGCGAGGATCTGCCCATCGGCGCTGATGGCGCCGTCACAGCGGCCATCGTCCAGCTGCACGGCGGGGCGTTCCAGGGCCGGGCCCTGGGTAACGCCGGCATGGATCTCGTAGCCCGAAACCGGCACGTTTTCCAGGGTCACGGTACCGGCAACGTTGCGCAGTTGCTTGTCGGCCTCCAGTACCGTGGCGTAGTCCAGCAGGCCCAGCCCAGGGCTGGAGCCCGCCGGCCCTTCCAGGCCCAGCGGGTCGTGCACCTGAGCCCCGAGCATCTGCAGGCCGCCGCAGATGCCGATGAGCTTGCCGCCATAGCGCAAGTGGCGGGCAATGGCGGTATCCCAGCCCCGCTCGCGCAGTTGCGCCAGGTCGCCCCGCACGCTTTTCGAGCCAGGCAGGATGATCAGGTCGGCAGGCGGTATCGGCTGGCCCGGCCCGATGAACTGCAAATCCACTTGCGGGTGCAGGCGCAGCGGGTCGAAGTCGGTGTGGTTGCTGATGCGCGGCAGCACCGGCACGATCACCTTCAGTACGCGCTCTCCTTTGGCCACCTGGCGCACATCGATGCCGTCCTCGGCCTCCAGGTGCAGGTCGGTGACATACGGCAACACGCCCAGCACCGGCTTGCCGGTACGCGCTTCGAGCCAGTCCAGCCCAGGCTGCAGCAAGGCGATGTCACCGCGGAAGCGGTTGATGACGAAGCCTTTGACCCGCGCCTGTTCACTCGGCGACAGCAGCTCCAGCGTGCCCACCAGGTGAGCGAATACCCCACCGCGGTTGATGTCGGCCACCAGGATCACCGGGCAGTCGACCGCTTCGGCAAAGCCCATGTTGGCGATGTCGCCGGCACGCAGGTTGATCTCTGCCGGCGAGCCCGCACCTTCGACCATCACCACCGGGTACGCGGCGCTCAGGCGCTGGTGCGACGCCAGCACCGCTTGCATGGCGATGGCCTTGTAGTCGTGATAAGCCACTGCATTCATGCTGGTGACCGCGCGACCGTGGATGATCACCTGGGCGCCAGTGTCGCTGTTGGGCTTGAGCAGCACCGGGTTCATGTCGGTGTGCGGCGCCAGCCGGCAAGCCTGGGCCTGCACGGCCTGGGCCCGGCCGATTTCGCCACCGTCGGCGGTCACTGCGCTGTTCAGCGCCATGTTCTGCGGCTTGAACGGCACCACGCCGACACCCTGGCGCAACAGCCAGCGGCACAGCGCGGTCACCAGCGTGCTTTTGCCGGCATCGGAGGTGGTGCCTTGCACCATGAGCGTGGTCATGCCGTTTCCTTTTGATAGTCGGTCAGGGCCTGGGCCAGGCGCTGCTCGTCCGCCGCCCTGGCAGGCAAGCCCAGGCGCACGGCGGCAGGCTGCTCGAACAGGCGCACCAGGATGCCGCGCCAGGCAAGAAAGTCATGCAAGTGCGCGGCACGCTCGCTGCGCACGTACTGGAACAGGTCGCAGCCGCCGCTCGGCGCCAGCCCGGTGCTGTGCAACAGCGCAGCGAGGCGATGGCTGCTGGCGGCGCAGCGCTCGATCTGCACCTGGTGGGCAATGTGGTCGGCAAAGCAGGCTTGGGCCAGCACCCGCGTTGGGCCGCTGACAGTCCAAGGGCCGAGCAACTCAGCCAGCCGCTGCAGCACGCTGGGCTGCGCCGCAACAACCCCCAAACGCACACCGGCCAGGCCAAAGAACTTGCCGAACGAGCGCAGCACGATCAGGCCAGGCCGTTCGGCGCAGTCGACCACGCTGTGGGCGGGGGTGTTGTCCATGAACGCCTCGTCGACCACCAGCCAGCCCCCACGCGCCGCCAGTCGCCCATGCCAGTCGAGCAGGCGCTCCCGGCTGACCTGGCGGCCGGTCGGGTTGTTGGGGTTGACCAGCACCAGCACATCGAGGCTGTCGAGCGCGCCTTCCACCTGGGCTTCATCCAGTTCGACCAATGTGTGCCCTGCCCGCTGCCAGGCATACGGGTGCTCGGCATAGCATGGGGTCAACACACCGACCCGGCCCGCCGGGCGCAGCAATGGCAAGGCCTGGATCGCGGCCTGCGAGCCAGCCACCGCCAACAGCTGGCGGGTGCCGTAGTACTGCCGAGCGGCTTCTTCCAGGCCGTCTTCGGTCTCTGGCAGACGCGCCCAGGCGTCGAGTGGAATCGGCGGGATCGGGTAAGGCCAAGGGGCAATGCCGCTGGACAGGTCGAGCCAATGTTCGCGCGCGATCCCGTAGTGACGCACCGCACGCAGCAGACGACCACCGTGTTCAAGCATTCCAGTAAGCTCCCAGGCAAATCAGCAGTACCCACAGCCACACACCCCGCTGCACCAGGCTCCAGCCACGCTCGATAGCATCGGCATCGGCCATGGGCCCTTCGCCCAGGCGCGGCCGCTCGTGCAGCTCACCGTGATACACCGCCGGGCCGCCCAGCTCGACCCCCAGCGCGCCAGCACCTGCCGCCATCACAGGGCCGGCGTTGGGGCTGTCCCACAGGGGCCCTTGGTTGCGCCAGCAGGCCAGGGCCAGGCGGGTTTTGCCGAGCAGCGCGTAGGTCAGCGCCACCAGCCTTGCGGGAATATAGTTGAGCACATCGTCGATGCGTGCCGCGCACCAGCCAAACCGCTCGAAGCGTTCGTTGCGATAGCCCCACATGGCATCCAGGGTATTGCTCAAGCGGTACAACACCACGCCAGGCGCGCCCGCCACCACGAACCAGAACAGTGCGGCGAACACCGCATCGCTGCCGTTTTCCAGCACCGATTCGGTCGCTGCCCTGGCCACGGCGGGCTCGTCCAGCTCGCGGGTTTCGCGGCTGACCAGATAGCCCACCCGCCGCCGCGCCTCTTCCAGGTCACCCTGGCGCAATGCGTTCGCCACCGGCAGCACGTGCTCGCCAAGGCTACGCAGCCCCAACGCGCAGTACAGCGCCAGCACGTCGACTAGCCAGCCGATGTACGGCAGCCAGGACAGGATCAGTGCAACCAGGGTCAGCGGCACCACCGCGAGGAACCAGGCGCTCACGCCGTGGCTGCGCCAAGCGCGCCCGCCGGCATTCAGGCGACGCTCCAGGTTGGCGGCCATGTTGCCGAACGCCACCAGTGGATGACGCCGCTGCGGCTCGCCCAGCAAGGCATCCAGGGCCACCCCGGCCACGGTCAGCAAGGCAACGCTCATGGCTGCTCTCCCCATTGGTTGTGATACAGCAGGTCACTCAAAGGGCGTTCTTCTGCCCAGTTTTCCAGCACCAGCATCGGGGCTGGGTAAAATTCGGTCACAGGCCCCAGGCACAGCACCGCCACCGGCTTGGCCCCCGCCGGCATGCCCAGCAGTTCGGCCAATGCCACGGGGTCGAACAGCGATACCCAGCCCATCCCCAGGCCCTCGGCACGCGCCGCCAGCCACAGGTTCTGGATGGCGCAGGCCAGCGAGGCGAGGTCCATTTCCGGCAAGGTGCGGCGGCCAAAGATGTGCGGTTCGCGCTGGTCCATCAACGCGGCCACCAGCAGTTCGGCGCAATCGTTGATGCCTTCGACCTTGAGCGTCATGAACGCATCGGCGCGTTCGCCCAGTGCATCGGCAGTGCGTAGCCGCTCTTCCTCGACCAATGCCTGGATGCGCGTGCGCAGGTCGCGCTGGGTGATGCGGATGAACCGCCAGGGCTGCATCAGCCCGACGCTCGGTGCCTGATGCGCCGCAGCCAACAGGCGGGCGAGCAACGCCGGGGCCACCTCGCCACCGGCAAAATGGCGCATGTCGCGGCGTTCGCCGATGGCCCGGTACAGCGCGGCGCGTTCGGCGTCGCTGAAAGCGTGTTCGCTCATGGTCGCAACAGCGCCGCCGCCGCGTCCGGGTTGGAGGGGAAGTAGAAGTGCACGTAGGAAGCCGTCAGGCGGCCCAGGCGATACACCGCCTCGTTGCCACGCCCGCCATTAGGGCTCAGCCCCCGGGCGATCGGCGCCAGCTCGGTGCTGGTGAGCGAGTGATGGTAGGTGTGGCCACGCAGGGTGCCTTCGGGCAGTTCCACTGCCTGCAAGGCCAATGCGGCCAGGCGCTTCTGCATGGTCGCCTCGCCCGTCAGCAAGCCGAGCAGTTCGGCACGCTCACCCGCTACGTCGGTCAGTGCGTCGAGCAGGTAAAGCATGCCGCCACACTCGGCCAGCAACGGCTTGCCCTGGGCATGATGGTCACGGATCGCCGCGCACATCGGCGTGTTGGCCGCCAGTGCGTGGTGGTGCAGTTCCGGGTAGCCGCCCGGCAAGTACAGGCTGTCCACAGCGGGCAGTTCGCAGTCGTGCAGCGGCGAGAAGAACACCAACTGCGCGCCGAGGTTGCGCAGCAGGTCGATATTGGCACCATAAAGGAAGGCGAACGCCTCGTCCCGCGCGACGCCAATGCGCACACCGGCCAATGAAGCGGCGGCCGGCTGCGGTTCCGGCTCGGCAAACGCCACGGGCGGTGGTAAAGCGGCATCGCAACTGGCGCCCAGCGCTTCGGCCGCAGCATCCAGGCGGGCATCCAGGTCGTTCAGCTCGCTGGCCTGGACCAAGCCCAGGTGGCGGCTGGGCAGTTCGATACCGCGCTCACGCGACAGGCCGCCGTACCAGCGCAGCCCTTCGGTCAGGCTGCCTTCTAGCAGCTGCGCATGGCGCAAGCTGCCGACCCGGTTGGCCAGCACGCCGGCGAATGGCAGGTCGGCCTGGTAACGCGCCAGCCCGAGGGCCAGGGCGCCAAAGGTTTGGGCCATGGCCGTGCCGTCGATCACCGCCAGCACCGGCACGCCGAAATGACGCGCCAGGTCGGCGCTCGACGGGGTGCCGTCGAACAGGCCCATGACCCCTTCGATCAAGATCAGGTCAGCCTCAGCGGCTGCTTCCCATAGCAGGCGACGGCTTTCCTGCTCGCCGATCATCCACAGGTCGAGCTGGTAGACCGGTGCGCCGCTGGCACGCTCCAGGATCATCGGGTCGAGAAAATCAGGCCCACACTTGAACACCCGGACCTTACGCCCAAGGTTATGGTGCAGCCGGGCCAAGGCTGCGGTCACAGTGGTCTTGCCCTGGCCGGAAGCCGGCGCCGCGATCAACACGGCCGGGCAATGTCGCAGTTCACTCACAGTTCAACGCCCTTCTGCGCACGGATACCCGCCTGGAAGGCGTGCTTGAGCATGCCCATCTCGGTGACGGTATCGGCCAGTTCGATCATTTCAGGCTTGGCCGCGCGGCCGGTAACGATCACGTGCTGCATCGGCGGGCGGGCTTGGATGTCGGAGAGCACCTGATCGAGGTCGAGGTAGCCATGTTTGAGCGCGATGTTCAGTTCATCGAGTACCACGAACTGCACGGTCGGGTCTTGCAGCAGTTGGCGCGACACGGCCCAGGCGGCTTCGGCGGCGGCGATGTCGCGCTGGCGGTCCTGGGTCTCCCAGGTGAAGCCCTCGCCCATCACGTGGTAGCGCACCTGCTCGGGGAAGCGCCGGAAAAACAGCTCTTCGCCGGTGCTGTTGCGGCCTTTGATGAACTGCACCACGCCGCACTGCATGCCGTGGCCCAGGGCGCGGGCGAGCATGCCGAAGGCCGAGCTGCTCTTGCCCTTGCCGTTGCCGGTCAGCACCAGCAACAGGCCGCATTCATTGGGGGAATTGGCGATGCGCTCGTCGATGACCGCCTTTTTGCGCTGCATGCGCGCCAGGTGGCGTTCGTCGCGTTCGGTGGGTTCGCTCATCAGGGTTCTCCGCAGGCTGACGCCACGCGAGAAGCGGCGACAGGTCGATAGGCAGGCAGACGGAGAACGCGCAGGAGCCGTGGCTGGACGCCACGGTGCACCGCGCATCACCCTCCGTGATGCCGTTGGCTGAATCAGGCCGGTCTCCGGGCTTGTGAGCGGGCCTTGGCCCACGCCTGCGCGCCTTCCCGGATGCTGGCATCCAGTGGCTGTGCGCGGCATTTGACTCACTTACCGTTGCGGGGGCAGCGCCGGGCTCGCGCCTTTGCTGGCGCCCACCGGCTTCCCAGTTTCACCCTGCCCAGACGGGGCTGGCAGGGCACCTGAAACACGCGCGAAGGTTAGAGGGTTGGGGCGGGAGCGTCAATCGAACGCGCCCGCCTTTGGCGCAACGTTGGGGCTCAATTTGCGACATTATTCAGGAAAGAACCGCGTCACCAGTGCCGGCGTCCTGATGTGCGCCGTGTAGGCCGCCAGGTCGAAGGCCAGCCCTGTGCGCAGGTCGTAAACCGGCCCCAAGGCAGGCTTGATGGTCTGCTTCAGGGTGACCTTGATGAAGCGATAGTACTCGCCATAGACCTGCTGCAAGGCATCGATGCGGAAGTAGTTGCCAGGCTGGAACAGCGTTTCGGCCTCTTCGGAATACGACGAAAAGGCGCTGATCGGCGTTGCGCTGTGGTAGTCCCCGGCAGGCAGCTCGAACACCACCGAACTGTCATCGAACAAGCCTGGCACGCCGCCCGGCACGTTCGGGTAACGCAAGCAGGCAAACTCCGCGGCCATGTAGGGGTTTTCGGTGAACGAGGTGAAGTCGGTATTGACCAGCACATCGCCAACCCGCAGCTCACCGTTTCGGTAACGCTCACCACCGGTACGGCGCGAGCGATGCCCCCCTCGGTACAACCTGACCTGATTGTTTTTGGGCAACTGCTCAAGGCTGTTGGCAAGGTTGGCGATATAGTCATCCTCATCGCCATACCGGTAGCTCCCGGAGCGGAACACATCGTTCACTTTCGACTCGTCGCTGGTGTAGTAGTCGACCAGTGCGTTGAAGTACTCCGGGCCGTAGTGATACGAGTAGTGCGTGTGGCCCTCGACCTTGACGCAGTCCAAGTTGCGCTCATCGAGGTCGGGCGCCCGCCCGCGGGGCAGTTCGACGACCGGCCAGGACGCCAATAACGCCTTCTGCCGCTCAAGCGCGAATTCACCCAGCTTTTTGCTCTGCGGGCCGTTCGCTAACGTATAGGTATCCCAGAACGGTGAATTTGTGCTCGGCATACCCTCAACGGCCAAGGGTGTCCCCCCCAGCAATCGGGGCGGCGCCAGCACTTCCCACTCCCCGGCCTGGTTCAGACGCACCGGGTGCAGCGAGCTGAAGGCAAACGGGTTGTCCGCCGAAACCACCAGCCACACGGCCAGCTCATGGCTGTAACGCACGCGATAGGGCAAACCTTGCACATTGATCCAGCAACTGCCGTCGTCATTGACGTGAATGCCGCGCAAGCGGCCCTCCTCGCCCGACTCCCCGGTCAGCACGGCATTGGCGCCCTGCAACTCCTCCGGCAAGTCCGAAGCAGTCGTCGGTTGCCAGCGCCCCAATGAAAGGTTCGTTTCATGGGGCGGTGCTTGATACGCAAGCGAGGCAAAGCTCGCCTGGAAGCTGATATCGACCAGGTTCATGCTGGCGAATACGCTTTCGAGCATGGCCGAGCGCAGGGCATCCTTGCGGCTCTGTTCATCACCCGCGTGCAAAGCAGCGTCCACATCCAGCGCCACCTTGCCCACACTGGCCCCCAGCAGCATCAACGTGACCGGCCAGCCCAACGGCGCAAAACCACCAAACACCC
Source organism: Pseudomonas sp. ITEM 17296 (assembly GCF_028895205.1). Taxonomy (NCBI): domain Bacteria; kingdom Pseudomonadati; phylum Pseudomonadota; class Gammaproteobacteria; order Pseudomonadales; family Pseudomonadaceae; genus Pseudomonas; species Pseudomonas sp. ITEM 17296. The sequence continues at coordinate 146,594 of NZ_WJRS01000003.1, forward strand.
CCAGGAACGCCGCCAGATACCCACTGCACATGGCCTTGCGCAGCCCGACATTGGTTTGCATCAGTTGCGCATTGCCCTGCATTTCGAGCCTGGCCTGTTCGACCAGGTAAGCAAAAAGGGTCGTGCCAAGCGGCCGCTTGAACAGCGTCAGGGCAATCAACGCCGCTTCGTTCGAACGGCTGTCGGCAATACCTTGCAGGTGCACCTTGATCAACCGCCTGGCGGTGGTATCACGTGGATTGCTATGAGCACCCGCCACGAAGGCATCGAGGGTGACCTTGGACTGCAACTGCGTGCGTATCCAACTCACCATCGAGAATTCGGAATCGAAGCCCTTGAGGGTCTTTTCTGCCCACGGCATATAGGCCATGACGCGCCCATCGGGCGCACTCAGGCTGAACAAACACCAACGGTCCGTTTCACCGAACACATAGCGGTGGACCGTTATCTCGCTGCGCGTGGCGTCCTGTTCGAGAACCTCCAGGGTCGGCAATTCACCATTAGGCAAGGCGTCGGTCACCATCCCCCGCACGTGATCCCAATCCCCTGGCGTAATCGTACCCTCCGCCAATGCCTCAGCGCCCTGCCCTAGCAGATTGGTCTTGGCCAGCACTTGAAAATGAGCACCATACAGCGACCAGAAGCGCTCGACCTGCGCACGGTACTCAACTGCGAAGTCCAGCGCCCACAGGTCTTTTTGCACGTCACTGCCCAGCATCGGCACTTCGTTGCGCTCGTCGTAAAACGGCGCATGGGGCCCCTGACGGTAAAACCCGCCACGCATGTCGAGCTCGTCACTGGCATCTTGGAAGTACAGGTCGAAGCGGTCGATTACCAGTTCGTGCATCAACATCGACTTCTGCGGCGGATGGCTGTGTTGCCAGCCGGTTTTACTGAGGCTGCTGGAGTTCTCGTTATTGAACTGGTGCCACCAGACGAAGCGAGGGTCAATTCGCCTGCCCGTGTGTTTTTGCAGAATGCGCGCAGCCTGCTGGCTGGCCAGCGCGTAAGGGTCGGGGTAATCCCGCACCACGTCATCCACCAGCCGGACCAGCGGCCGCGCAGCATCGAATGCCTCGAGGCTGCGAATCACCCTTGCTTTTATATCCGTCATGGCCCACTCCAGGCACTAGAAATCGGGCGTTCATCCTGGCGGCCTACATCATTGCCGTGTGGTAGATGTATGCCTCCCGCCGCTGAACCCCGTGCGCGCAACCCTGCTCTGAATATTGAGTGTTCCTTTTCGGAGAGCAGCGACCATGAAGCGCATCGGCATCGTCTTACCCTGGGTGTTGGCTGCCGGCCTGGCGGGATGCAGCGACACAGCCCGCCTGGACGTGATGGACGGCAGCGGCCCTTCGCCGCAACTGCCCCCGCCCAACAAGACGCTGGTCCCCACGGTGAACATCGCGCCGGCCATTGGCTGGCCCCAGGGCGCCAAGCCCCAGGCTGCAGCCGGCACGCAGGTAACGGCCTTCGCCGACAAGCTCGACCACCCGCGCTGGCTCTATGTGTTGCCCAACGGCGATGTGCTGGTGGCCGAAACCAACGCCCCGCCCAAGCCTGAAGATGGCAAAGGCCTGCGTGGCTGGGTGATGGGCAAGGCGATGAAGCGCGCCGGCGCCGGCGTGCCTAGCGCCAACCGCATCACCTTGCTGCGCGATGCCGACCATGATGGGGTCGCGGAAGTGCGCACCACCTTCATCGAAGGGCTCAATTCGCCCTTCGGCATGGCGCTGGTGGGCAAGGACTTCTACGTGGCCGACACCGACAAACTGCTGCGCTTTCACTACGAGCCCGGGGCCATGCACATTCGCGGCGAGGGCCAGCAGGTGGTCGAACTGCCAGGCGGGCCGCTTAACCATCATTGGACCAAGAACGTGATCGCCAGCCCTGACGGCAAGAAGCTCTACGTGACGGTGGGCTCCAACAGCAACGTGGGGGAAAACGGCCTGGACAAGGAACAAGGCCGTGCGGCGATCTGGGAAGTGGATCCTGCCAGCGGCCAGCAGCGCGTGTTTGCCAGCGGCCTGCGCAACCCCAACGGCTTGGCCTGGGAGCCCCACAGCGGCGCACTGTGGACGGCGGTCAACGAACGTGACGAGATCGGTAGCGACCTGGTGCCGGACTACATCACGTCAGTCAAGGATGGCGGCTTCTATGGTTGGCCCTACAGCTATTACGGGCAACACGTCGACCAGCGGGTCGAGCCGCAGGCCCCGCAGAAGGTTGCCCAGGCACTGATGCCGGACTACGCGGTGGGCCCGCACACGGCATCGCTGGGGCTGACGTTCGCCGAGCCTGGCGTGTTGCCGCCGCCGTTCGGGCAGGGGGCATTCGTGGGCCAGCACGGCTCGTGGAACCGCAAGCCGCACAGTGGCTACAAGGTGATCTTCGTGCCGTTCGACGCGACAGGCAAACCTGCCGGCAAACCGGTCGACCTGCTGACGGGGTTTCTGAATGACGAAGGCAAGGCCATGGGGCGACCGGTGGGGGTGATCAATGATCAGCGCGGCGGTTTGCTGGTGGCGGATGACGTGGGGAACGTGATCTGGCGGGTGAGCAAGGCCTTGTAGGAGCAGCCTTGTGCTGCGAAGAGGCCGGTGAAGGCCCCTACATCTAAGCCATATGCACCGGCCTCTTCGCAGCGCAAGGCTGCTCCTACACAGTCAGCGATCAACTGCTGACTGCGCAGGCCTCAGGGATTCTGCGCCAGGTGCCCCTGCGGAATCACGCGCTTGGCCTGCAGGTAAGCCTTGGCCCAGTAGCTGTTCGACAGGTAGTCCAGGCGCACCGTACCGCCGGTGGACGGCGCATGCACAAAGCGCCCTTCCCCGACGTAGATACCGGCATGGCTGACTTGCGAGCCGCCACTGGTGGCAAAGAACACCAGGTCACCCGACTGCAGCGCCTTGGCATCCACGGTAGGCGCGCGCATGACGATCATCTCGCGCGTCGAACGCGGCAAGCTGATGCCGGCGGCATCGCGGTAGACATACTTGATCAGGCCGCTGCAATCGAACCCGGAGTCGGGCGTATTGCCGCCCCAGCGATAAGGCGTGCCCACCAGCCCGATCGCACGGATCAACACGTCGTCGGCAATCGGCGAACCCTCTGGCTGGCTGTAGGTAACCTGCGGCTGAACCACAGGGGCCGGCGCAGGCGCGCGGCTGGAGCAGGCAGCAAGCAATGCCACCAGGGAAAGGAATGCGAAGCGCGCCATCATTACCATGGCCAGAACATCCTGTCTGAGACCGCTGGACCGCAGCCGAAAAGTGTTGAGAATTTAGATTAGACGCTTTCTGTAAATGCGCACGGCGGCGAGCTTTTTTTCAAAGCATCGCCGCCGTGGCAGGGTAAATCATTTTGCTATCAGTTGCGCGCGATGTTGGTCGGCGCCATCGCCAAGGCACGCTTGGCTTCGATGAAGGTCTTGCTCCAGTAGCGATCACCGAGGCTGTCGATGCGCACACCACCGCTGCGGCGGCTGCTGGAGTGGATGAACTGGTTGTCACCCAGGTAGATGCCCGCATGGCTCACACGGCCACGACCATTGGTGCTGAAGAACAGCAGGTCGCCTGGCTTGAGCTTGTTGCGCGCCACTTTCGGGGCATCGACGTTGATCATTTCACGCGTCGAACGCGGCAAGGTCATGCCGGCTTCTTCGCGGAACAGGTAACCGATGAAGCCGCTGCAGTCGAAGCCGGACTTCTCCGAGGTACCGCCGAAGCGGTAGCGGGTGCCGATCAACGACATGCCGCGCTCGAGAATGCTGTCAGCCAGAACTGGCAGCTGGTAAGGCTTGCTGCTGCTGGAGAAGGCCTCCAGGTCATCTTCAGTGGCCAGCTCTTCCGGTTCGCCGAATACCGACGAAGGCGAGGCTTTGGCCTTGAACGCCGACTGTGCGGCGTTCGGGGTGTGATCCTGGGGCTGAGATACCGGGGCTTGTGCCGCGCAGCCAAAAAGCAGGGTCACGAGTGCGAGGGGCACGAGGGGTGCGAAGCGCTTTAGCATGGGCACGACCGTGTCAGTAATCCTTTAGAAGGGGGAAACTATGCCCTCTATCATGGCCATTTGCAAATTTTATCGAAAAAGATGTGACTTTTTCGTTTTTCCGCTCTGGCCCAAGGATTTCAGGGGCTTACCAGCCCAGGGTTTCCTTCAGGAATGGGATGGTCAGCTTGCGTTGCGCTTGCAGCGATGCCTGATCGAGGCGCTCAAGCAGGTCGAACAACGCGCTCATGCTGCGGGTACCGCGGGTGAGGATGAAATGGCCAACCTCATCGGTGAGGTGCAGGCCACGGCGCGACGCGCGCAACTGCAGGGCACGCAGCTTGTCTTCATCAGACATGCCGCGCATCTGGAAGATCAACGCCAGGGTCAGCCGCGACTTGAGGTCGGCCAGTTTGATGGGCAGTTCACGCGGCGAGCTGGAGGCCGCCAGCAGCAAGCGGCGGCCACTGTCGCGCAGGCGGTTGAAGAGGTGGAACATGGCCTCTTCCCAATCGGCCTTTCCGGCAATTACATGCAGGTCATCGATGCACACCAGCTCGTATTGCTCGAGGTGGTCGAGCAATTCGACACCGCGCTCGAGCAATTGCGCCAACGGCAGGTAGACGGCGGGCTCGCCCAATTGCTGGAAACGGTGTGTTGCGGCCTGCAACAGGTGAGTGCGGCCGACACCCTGCTTGCCCCACAGGTAGATGAGGCTCTCGGTCCAGCCGGCGTCAGCTTCGCATAGGCGCTCGACGTAGCCCAATGCCGCAGCATTGGCGCCCGGATAGTAGTTGATGAAGGTGGCGTCATCGCGCAGGCGCACACCCAGGGGCAACTGGATCGGTGGTTTCATGCTCGCGGGCGGTCGCTAGGACCACGGGGGGCCTTTGGTGAACAGTGTGCAAAGTCTATACCCGGAGCGCGGGCGGCACAATCAGTGAGCAGAAGAGCGCAAACAAAATCAACAAGTTGCGGCTCTTTATGGGGGCCTTTCGGCCCCACCTCACAATTCTGGATCGACATCTGCGCCATACATGTCCGACTCTTTGTACAAATCGTGTGCATGCCGCAGCAGCACCATGATCACCGCCGCCACCGGCAGCGCCAGCAGCACCCCGGTGAAACCGAACAGCTCGCCACCAGCAAGAATGGCGAAGATCACCGCCACCGGGTGCAGGCCGATGCGGTCGCCCACCAGCAAGGGCGTCAGCACCATGCCTTCAAGCGCCTGGCCGACCATGAACACCGCAACGATGCCCAGCATCGGATACAAGTCACCGCCAAACTGGAACAAGCCGGCCACCAGCGCCGCACCGATACCAATGATAAAGCCCATGTACGGCACGATCGCTGCCAACCCCGCCAGCATGCCAATCAGCAAGCCAAGCTCGAGCCCCACCAGCATCAGCCCAGCCGAGTAGATGACGCCCAGTGCGAGCATGACCATCAGTTGGCCGCGAACGAACGCGCCCAGTACCTCATGGCACTCCCCCGCCAACTCCACGATCTGCGGTTCGCGGTGGCGCGGCAGCAGGCTGCGCAGCTTGGCCATCATCAGGTCCCAGTCACGCAGCAGGTAGAAGCCCACCACCGGGATCAACACCAGGTTGGCCAGCCAGGCGATCAAGGCCAGGCTTGACGCCGTGGCCTGGGACAGCACGATACCGACGATGTCGGTGGTCTGGCCCATGTGCTCGCCAATGGCAGCCTTGATCTTGTCGAACTTCCAGAAGCCGTCGGCCAGGCCAAGGCGGTGTTGCACCCAGGGCAGCGCCACGTGCTGCAGCCAGTCGAGCATCTGCGGCGCCAGTTCGTACAGGCGCACCAACTGTTTGGCCAGCATCGGCACCAGCACCAGCAGCAAGGCCATGAATATCAGGGTGAACAGGCTGAACACCACCACCACGCCCCAGGTGCGGGACAGCCCCAGGCGCTCCAGGCGGTCTACCAGCGGGTCTGCCAGGTACGCCAGCAGGATACCGATCAGAAAGGGGGTCAGAATATTGTGCAGGCTATATAACAGCACGGCCATCAGCAGTGCTGCGCCCAGCCAGATCCAGCGGCGCATATCGGTCACTATGGGTACTCCTTACCAGCGAAAACGCAGGCCGTCGAACGGCTTGGGCACATCAGGTTGCTCGGGGCTCACGTCCGTTGAAGGGGCAGGCACGGCGGGGGCAACGGGCGCCTGCTCAGCCGGTACCTCCTGCAACTTGGCCAGGCCGAGTTGGGCACGTAATTGGTCGCGGTTGGCCGTGACACCGTAAGTCAGCGTGCTGCCTTCAACCATTTTAAGCCGCGGCCCATAGGGTTCGAGTACGCGGCTCAGTTCGGCGTAGCGTTGCAGGTTCATCCCCTGCACCTGGATCTGCTGCTGGCTGCTGGCGCCTGGGCGGGTCACATAGCGCGGCGCCAGGCGGCTGCTCACGGCCAGCATCACCGCGTCGGCCAACGCCGCCTGGTCGGCGCCCTCGGCACTGCCCTGCTCGTGCTGGTCGCCTACCCACAGCTGCCATTTGCCTTGCCATTTGCCATCCGCCTCTTGGGCGTGTACCGCCAGCAGGGCATCGGCCGCGTAACGCTCGGAAGCTTCGCGCAGCGGTTTTGGGTCATTGCCTTCGACCTGCTTGGCATTGGCCACCAACTGCTCTTGCAGGTCAGCCAGCGGCAGCCGCAATGGCAGGCCCCGGTGCTGGGCTGCACGGCGCAAGTGCTGGGCGGCGGATTGGCCGTCACCCACCAGGTTGCTGCCCTCGGCGTTTTCGTTGAGCCACCAGCCGAGGATCGATGGCCGGTTGCCCCCCCACAGGGCCAGGCCGGCCTTGCGCAAGGCGCGTTCGGTGCTGCCGGGGTCGAACTCGACCAGCACGGACTCGGGCGGGCCGGCTTCGGTACCAACCTGGTTGATGATTTGCTGCGGGTCTTTGCGCAGCTCGGCCAATGCCGGGCTTTGCGCCGCCTTCGGGTCACCGGTCAGGCGCAGGACCAAGGTCTCGAGGGCCTTGCCGGTGGCCTGGGTACGGGCTTCAGCGCCCTGCCCCTGAAGCGGCTCGCGCACCTGATAAAGCCCGGAGACGTTCTCGGCTTGCGCGGCTAGCGAGATCAGGGCAAGACAACCTGCTGCAAGAGTGTTGAAAAGACGCATGGAGGATTCCTGTCCAGAAACAAGGTGGAACGGCCGTTGTCATGCAGGCTGTGACCGCGGTGGAACGAAAAATGCTCCTATATGGCTTACACCTTATACAGGGGCGCGCATGACTGCCAGGCGCAGGCCTCGGGATTTAGGGTGTTTTCACGACCGAGCGCCGCCCGCGCGGCGCTTCGCAGCACAAGGCTGCTCCTACAATTTGCTTCGGGCCAGTGACGTTTGCAGGAATAATTGGCCCTAATAACTGTAGGAGCAGCCTTGTGCTGCGAAGCACCGCACGGGCGGCGCTCGATCTCCCAGGCGACACAACCCTCAACCCACACCCTCCCCACTCACCTTTTTAACGCTTTCCAGCCCTGCCCGTCGGCCTGAGGATGGCCGCTGCACGGCAACCCTGATAAAATCGCGCGCCTTCACAGACCTCTGACGTTTCAGGCAGCCGCCGCAGCAAAGCCGGCCTTGGCCGTCACGGTCGTTTTTAAGAATCCCTCCCTCCTAAAGGCCTGGATCAATGAGCAAGCAACCCTCCCTGAGCTACAAGGACGCCGGTGTAGACATCGACGCCGGCGAAGCACTGGTCGAACGCATCAAGGGCGTGGCAAAACGCACCGCACGCCCTGAAGTCATGGGTGGCCTGGGTGGCTTCGGCGCCCTCTGCGAGATCCCGGCCGGCTACAAGCAGCCGGTTCTGGTCTCCGGCACCGATGGCGTCGGCACCAAGCTGCGCCTGGCCCTGAACCTGAACAAGCACGACAGCATCGGCCAGGACCTGGTCGCCATGTGCGTCAACGACCTGGTGGTGTGCGGCGCAGAGCCGCTGTTCTTCCTCGACTACTACGCCACCGGCAAACTGAACGTCGACGTCGCCGCCACCGTGGTCACCGGTATCGGTGCAGGCTGCGAACTGGCGGGCTGCTCGCTGGTCGGTGGTGAAACCGCCGAAATGCCTGGCATGTACGAAGGCGAAGACTACGACCTGGCCGGCTTCTGCGTCGGCGTGGTAGAAAAAGCCGAGATCATCGACGGTTCCAAGGTTGCCACCGGCGACGCGCTGATCGCCCTGCCGTCTTCCGGCCCGCACTCCAACGGCTACTCGCTGATCCGCAAGATCCTCGAAGTGTCCGGCACCGACATCGAGAACACCCAGCTCGACGGCAAGCCACTGACCGACCTGCTGATGGCGCCGACCCGCATCTACGTCAAGCCGCTGCTGCAACTGATCAAGCAGACGGGCGCAGTCAAGGCCATGGCCCACATCACCGGTGGCGGCCTGCTGGACAACATCCCGCGCGTACTGCCGAAAAACGCCCAGGCCGTGGTCGACGTGGCCAGCTGGCAGCGTCCAGCGGTATTCGACTTCCTGCAGGCGCAAGGCAACGTTGACGAGCATGAAATGCACCGCGTGCTGAACTGCGGCGTCGGCATGGTCATCTGCGTAGCTCAGGACCAGGTCGAAAACGCCCTGAACGTTCTGCGCGCTGAAGGCGAGCAGCCTTGGGTCATCGGCCGCATCGAAGAGGCCGCCGAAGGCGCCGCCCAGGTCGAGCTGCAGAACCTCAAGGCACACTGATGCCGAGCAAGACCTGCAATGTAGTGGTATTGCTGTCGGGTTCCGGCAGCAACCTGCAAGCCCTGATCGACAGCTGCCGCGGTGAAGACAGCCCGGTGCGCATCCGTGCGGTGGTGTCCAACCGCGCCGATGCCTATGGCCTGCAACGCGCCGCAGCCGCTGGCATCGACACCGCCGTACTGGACCACACCGCCTTTGACGGTCGTGAAGCTTTCGATGCCGCGCTGATGGCGCGCATCGACGGCTTTGCGCCAGACCTGGTGGTGCTGGCCGGCTTCATGCGTATCCTCAGTGGCGGCTTCGTCCGCCACTATCAGGGCCGCCTGCTCAATATCCACCCGTCGCTGCTGCCCAAGTACAAGGGCCTGCACACCCACCGACGGGCCCTGGAGGCAGGCGACGCCGAGCATGGCTGCAGCGTACACTTCGTCACCGAGGAACTCGATGGCGGCCCACTGGTCGTACAGGCTGTGGTACCGGTGACGTCGGACGACACCGCTGAAAGCCTGGCCCAGCGGGTTCACCATCAGGAACACCTGATCTACCCGTTGGCCGTGCACTGGTTCGCCGAGGGGCGCTTGCGTCTGGACGAGCACGGTGCCTTACTGGATGGCCAGCCCCTGGCGGCCAGCGGTCATTTGATTCGATCCTAGGAGACTTTATGCGTCGCGCCCTGCTCTTGGCTCTCGCCGTGCTCGCCCTGCCCCTCCAGGCAGCTGATCTGAAGCCTTTTTCGGCCAGCTACACCGCCGACTGGAAGCAGCTGCCCATGAGCGGCACCGCCGAGCGCAGCCTGGTGAAGAATGCCAACGGTACCTGGGACCTTAATTTCAAGGCTTCCATGATGATCGCCAGCCTGACCGAGCAAAGCACCCTGCGCTTGGAAAACGACACCCTGCTGCCGCAGAAGTACCACTTCGAGCGTGGCGGCCTGGGCAAGGCGAAGAAGGTCGACCTGAACTTCGACTGGACCAGCAAGAAAGTCACCGGCAGCGACCGTGGCGATGCGATCAACCTGCCGCTCAACCGCGGCGTGCTGGACAAGTCGTCCTACCAACTGGCGCTGCAGCATGATGTGGCGGCCGGCAAGAAGAGCATGACCTACCAGGTGGTCGACGGTGACGAGATCGACACCTACGACTTCCGCGTCCTGGGCACCGAGAAGGTCACCACCAAGACCGGCCAGGTCGATGCGGTCAAGGTCGAGCGCGTGCGCGACCCTAGCCAGAGCAAGCGCATCACCGAGCTGTGGTTCGCCAAGAGCTGGGACTACCTGCTGGTACAACTGCGCCAGGTCGAAACCGATGGCAAGGAGTACGTGATCGTGCTGCAGGATGGCACGGTCGATGGCAAGCCGGTGAAGGGTAACTGATCCGCAGCCTGAAGCACCCGGAGCCCCGCCTTGTGCGGGGCTTCGTTTTTTGAGGTGCTCGCCATAGCATCTTCAGCGCCTATGAGATCGAGCGCCGCCCGCGCGGCGCTTCGCAGCACAAGGCTGCTCCTACATTTGTTTCGGGCCAATGAGTCCTGAGACACAGGCGCGCGCCCCTCATGTAGAACAAACAAGGCGGTCGCGCGCGTTGGTACAGGCGTGACTGGCCCGAAACAGATGTAGGAGCAGCCTTGTGCTGCGAAGCGCCGCGCGGGCGGCGCTTGATTTGCGCCCCCCCCCCACTCAAACCCCAAGCCAAGCAAATCGCAGCCCCTGAGCTTCATGAAACTTGTTTCATCCCTGTTTTATTTACTTAGCCTGCTAACAAACCCTATAAAGGAGGTGTGCGACACAGTGTCGCAACCAACCTAGCAGTGGAGTTTACCGATGACAGTCCAAGTAACCGAACGCGACGAATCGAAAATGTCCCACGAAGGCCTGGCCGCTGGCGTGCGGATCTGGGATGTGCACCAGCAAGGCCAATTGGTCGGGATGTTCCACAATGAGCATGAAGCCCATCAGTACCGTGTAGAGCTTGAGGACCTGGAAAGTCAGCGCACTACACAATGACCCTGCAATGCCACAGTCTTTGAACAAAAAACCCCGCCTAGGCGGGGTTTTTCATGCTTACCACATCAAATCGTCAGGGATCTTGTAAGCCGCGTACGGGTCATCGTCGTCGGCTTCCTCGACATGGGTGTTGAGCAGCAGTACGCGATGCGGGTCGCGCTCCTGGATCTTCACCGCCGCCTCACGCGGAATCACTTCGTAGCCGCCGGCAAACGACACGACCGCCAGCGAGCCATTGCTCAGCTTGCTGCGCATCAGGGCATTGACGGCAATGCGCTTGACCTTCTTGTCGTCGACGAAGTTGTAGTAGTCCTCACTGTTGAGCTTGGGCAGGCGGGTCGCTTCGATCAATTGCTTGATCTGCGCGGCGCGAGCCTTTTGCTCGGCCTTTTCCTGCTGCTGGCGGTTCAACTCCTGGTCACGCTTGGCCTTTTCGGCCATGGCTTCCTTGGCCAAGCGCTGCTGGGTGTCGTCCACCTCGACCTGGCCCTTGTGCTCCAGGCGCTTTTGTTTCTTCTGGGCTTTGTTGGTCTGCGAGACCTGTTTCTGGTTGACCAGACCGGCTTTGAGCAATTGGTCGCGAAGGGAAAGGCTCATGAATGTTCACTCACTTAACAGCTCAGCCGCAGCTGGGCAGGTTCTTTTCCTGACGTTTGGCTTCACCCCAAAGGGCATCCAGCTCGTCAAGGTTACAGTCTTCGATGGGCCGACCGCTGTCGCGCAATGCCTGTTCGATAAAACGGAAACGTCGCTCGAACTTGCGATTGGCACGGCGCAGGGCATGTTCCGGGTCTTGCTTGAGGTGGCGGGCCAGGTTGACGGTGGCGAACAACAGGTCGCCGACCTCATCTTCCAGCGCATCGGCATCACCGTCGGCCATGGCCTGCAGGACTTCGTCCAGCTCCTCGCGTACCTTGTCCAGCACCGGCAATGCGTCGGGCCAGTCGAAACCGACCGTGGCCGCACGCTTTTGCAGTTTGGCTGCCCGCGACAATGCAGGCAATGCCGTTGGCACGTCATCGAGCAGCGACAGCTGTTCGGGTTCGCTTTTTTCGGCGCGTTCCTCGGCTTTGATCTCTTCCCAGCGCGACTTGACCTGGGTCTCGCTCAAGCTGGGCGTGTCTACCGGTGCATACAGCTCGCCGGTGGGGAATACGTGCGGGTGGCGGCGGATCAGCTTGCGGGTGATGCTGTCGACCACCCCGTCAAACTCGAAACGCCCCTCTTCCCGGGCCAGCTGGCTGTAATAGACCACCTGGAACAACAGATCGCCCAGCTCACCCTGCAAGTGCTCGAAATCGCCGCGTTCGATGGTGTCGGCAACCTCGTAGGCTTCTTCGATAGTGTGCGGGACGATGCTGGCGTAGTCCTGCTTCAAGTCCCACGGGCAGCCATATTGCGGATCGCGCAGGCGGGCCATGAGGTGCAGCAGGTCTTCGAGGGTGTAGGTCATTAAGCAGGTCCTTCGGTGGTGCGCCCTTCGCGGGTAAACCCGCTCCCACAGGTACCGTGCATAGCTTAAGGTTTGCACTCAACCTGTGGGAGCGGGTTTACCCGCGAAGCAGCCACCTCGGTCTCAAGGGGTACGGTTACGCCGCGTCTCGATGATGTTCGGCAACTGCGAGATCCGCCCCAGCAAGCGCCCGAGCGCATCCAGGCCCGGAATCTCGATGGTCAGCGACATCAACGCCGTGTTGTCTTCCTTGTTCGAGCGGGTGTTGACCGCCAGCACGTTGATCTTCTCGTTGAGCAGCACCTGCGACACGTCACGCAACAAGCCTGGGCGGTCGTAGGCACGGATGACGATGTCGACCGGGTAGGTCTGCACCGGGATCGGCCCCCAACTCACCTGGATCATCCGCTCTGGCTCCTTGCCTGCCAGTTGCAGCACCGAGGCACAGTCCTGACGGTGGATGCTCACGCCGCGGCCCTGGGTGATGTAGCCGACGATGGCATCGCCCGGCAGCGGCTGGCAGCAACCGGCCATCTGCGTCAGCAGGTTGCCGACACCCTGGATCTGGATATCGCCGCGCTTGCCGGTACGCGGGCCCGTGGGCTTGCGCTGCACCAGCTCGATCTGCTCGATACGCTCAGGCTCCAGCAACTGCTGGGCAGCGTTGACCAGGTGAGCCAGGCGTAGATCACCCGCGCCGAGCGAGGCGAACATGTCTTCGGCGGTCTTGACGTTGGTCTTCTCGGCCAGGCGCTCGAAGTCCACCTGCGGCAGGCCCAGGCGGCTGAGTTCGCGCTCGAGCAAGGTCTTGCCGGCGGCGACGTTCTGGTCGCGTGCCTGCAGCTTGAACCAGTGAACGATCTTGGCCCGTGCCCGCGAGGTGGTGACGTAACCCAGGTTGGAGTTCAACCAGTCACGGCTGGGGTTGCCGTGTTTGCTGGTGATGATCTCGACCTGCTCGCCGGTCTGCAGGCTGTAGTTCAGCGGCACGATACGCCCGTTGATCTTGGCGCCGCGGCAGTTGTGGCCGATTTCGGTGTGCACGCGGTAGGCGAAGTCCAGCGGCGTGGCGCCCTTGGGCAGGTCGATGGCATGGCCGTCCGGGGTGAACACGTAGACCCGGTCCGGCTCGATGTCGACGCGCAGCTGCTCGGCCAGGCCGCCGATGTCACCCAGCTCTTCATGCCACTCGAGCACCTGGCGCAGCCAGGAAATCTTCTCTTCGTAGTGATTGGAGCTCGGCTTGACGTCGGTGCCCTTGTAGCGCCAGTGGGCGCAAACCCCCAGCTCCGCTTCCTCGTGCATGCCGTGGGTGCGGATCTGCACCTCCAGCACCTTGCCCTCCGGGCCGATCACCGCCGTGTGCAGCGAGCGGTAGCCGTTTTCCTTCGGGTTGGCGATGTAGTCGTCGAATTCCTTGGGGATGTGCCGCCACAGGGTATGCACGATACCCAGCGCGGTGTAGCAATCGCGGATCTCCGGGACCAGCACACGCACCGCACGCACATCGTAGATCTGGCTGAATTCAAGGCCTTTGCGCTGCATCTTGCGCCAGATCGAATAGATGTGTTTCGCCCGGCCACTGATGTCGGCGTTCACGCCGGTGGCCAGCAACTCGTTCTGCAGCTGGTTCATCACGTCGCTGATGAAGCGCTCGCGGTCCAGCCGGCGCTCGTGCAGGAGCTTGGCGATCTGTTTGTACTGGTCGGGTTCAAGGTAGCGGAAGGACAGGTCTTCCAGCTCCCACTTGATGTGACCGATGCCCAGGCGATGCGCCAGGGGGGCATAGATGTCGAACACCTCGCGCGCGACGCGCAGGCGTTTTTCGTCGTCGGCGGCCTTGACCGCACGGATTGCGCAGGTGCGCTCGGCCAGCTTGATCAGTGCAACGCGCACGTCGTCGACCATGGCCACGAGCATCTTGCGCAGGTTCTCGACCTGCGCCTGGGAGCCCAGCACCAGCGACTGGCGCGGGCTGAGGCTGGCACTGATGGCCGCCATGCGCAGCACGCCGTCGATCAGCTTGGACACCACCGGGCCAAAACGCTGGCTGACTTCAGCCAGGGTCACCTTGCCTTCACGCACCGAACGGTAGATGACGGCAGCTACCAGCGAATCCTGGTCGAGCTTGAGGTCGGCGAGAATCTCGGCGATCTCCAGGCCCGCCTGGAAGCTGGACGTACCGTCGGCCCAGGAATGCTTGGCAGGGTTACCCTTCTTCTCGACTTCGTGAGCGAATTCGCAGGCCTCTTTCAGCGCTGCGCGATCCAGGGCTGAATCGACGCTTACCACATGATCCAGCCATGCTTCGAGATTGATACTGCCGTCAGTGTTGACCGGCTGGTGCACTCTCACCTGTACCATCTTTGTTTTACCTTTCCATACAGCGCACCACGCGGGTGCGCAGGCTTCCACCGTGTGGCCGCCATTCCCTGGCAACCGCACCAACGGGCCAGTCTGCTAGCCCGCTTCGAATAACGCCATGGCCTCGACATGCGCCGTCTGAGGAAACATGTCGAGAATCCCGGCCCTTTTTAACCGGTACCCCTGTCCGACCAGCACCTGGGCGTCTCGCGCCAGCGTGGCCGGGTTGCACGATACGTAGACCAGCCGCTTGGCCTTGAGGCGTGCGATGTCTTGCACCACCTCGAAAGCACCGTCGCGCGGTGGGTCCAAGAGTACCGCAGAAAAGCCTTCGGCGGCCCACTCGGCACCTGCCAAAGGCTGCGATAAATCGGCCTGAAAAAACCGTGCGTTATGCACATTGTTGTTTCGGGCATTGGCCGCGGCCCGATCGACCATGGCCTGTACCCCTTCCACCGCCACCACTTCACGCGCCTGCCGCGCCAACGGCAGGGCAAAATTACCCAGGCCGCAGAACAGGTCAAGCACACGTTCGTCGGCTTGCGGTGCGAGCCAGGCTAACGCCTGCTCGATCATCGCCGTATTGACTTGGGCGTTAACCTGCACGAAATCACCGGGGCGCCAGGCCAATTCCAGCTGCCAGGGTTCGAGGGTAAAGCCCAGGGTCGTGGCCGCGTCTACCGGCGCCGGTTCACCCTCGCCCTGCAGCCAGAGCTGCGCCTTGGCCTCGTCGCAAAATGCCTGCAGGCGGGCCAGGTCATCCGCCGGCAGCGGCGCGACATGGCGCACCAGCAGCGCCTCAGCGGTGCCGCTGAACAGTTCCACATGGCCGATGACCTGCGGTTTGCTCAGCGAACGCAGCGCCGTCGGCAAGTGGCGCAGAATCGACTGCAAGGGCTGTACCAGCACTGCACAGTCGTCGATGGAAATGATGTCCTGGCTGGCTTCGGCACGGAACCCGACCTCCAACTGACGCGCCTTGATGTCCCAGCGCACAGCCACCCGCGCCCGGCGCCGGTAGCCGAATTCCGGCCCGCTCAGGGGGGCGGCCCAGGCCTCGGGTTGCACGCCGGCAACCCGCTGCAGCTGTTCGGCCAGCGTGCGCTGCTTGAGCGCCAGCTGCGCTTCGTGGGGCAGATGCTGCAGGTTGCAGCCGCCACAGCGGGCATAGTGCCGGCAAGGGGCTTCGCGCCGCTCGGGGCTGGCCTGCAGCACGCGCTCCAGGCGCGCCTCCACGACTTTGCCGCGGGCAATGAGCACGCGGGCCTCGACGGCTTCACCGGCCAACGCGCCACTGACAAACCAGGTACGCCCTTCATGGAAGGCGATGCCACGGCCGTCACCGGCCAGGCGCTCGATATCCAGGCGCTGTTTCTTGCCCACGGGAACCTGGGGGCTACGGTTGCCACCGGCTGGCTGGAAGCGCAGGCCGCTGTTGCTTTTCTTCTTGGACATTTAGCTCGGATCAAACAGGCCAGTGGACAGGTATCGGTCACCACGGTCGCAGATGATTGCGACCATTACCGCGTTTTCCACCTCGCGGGACAGGCGCAGCATCGCCGCGACCGCACCACCGGAAGACACGCCGCAGAAAATGCCCTCTTCACGGGCAAGGCGGCGGGTGGTGTCTTCGGCTTCCTGCTGGGACATGTCCACCACGCGATCGACGCGGGTGGCGTCGAAGATCTTCGGCAGGTATTCCTCGGGCCAGCGACGGATGCCCGGAATGGCCGAGCCTTCCATCGGCTGCAGGCCGATGATCTGCACGGCTGGGTTCTGCTCTTTAAGATACTGCGAGCAGCCCATGATGGTGCCGGTGGTGCCCATCGAACTGACGAAATGGGTGATGGTGCCCTGGGTCTGCTGCCAGATTTCCGGGCCGGTGCTGTTGTAGTGGGCGATCGGGTTGTCGCCATTGGCGAACTGGTCGAGCACCAGGCCGCGGCCCTCGGCCTGCAGCTTCTCGGCGAGGTCGCGGGCACCTTCCATGCCCTCTTCCTTCGTCACCAGGATCAGCTCGGCACCATAGGCCGTCATGGCGGCCTTGCGCTCGGCGGTGGAGTTGTCTGGCATGATCAGGATCATCTTGTAACCCTTGATCGCTGCCGCCATCGCCAGGGCGATGCCAGTGTTGCCCGAGGTCGCCTCGATCAGCGTGTCACCCGGCTTGATCTGGCCGCGCAGTTCGGCGCGGGCGATCATCGACAGCGCCGGGCGGTCCTTGACCGAACCGGCGGGATTGTTACCTTCGAGCTTGAGCAGGAGCGTGTTGCTGGTCTCTCCGGCAATGCGCTGCAGGCGAACCAGGGGCGTATTGCCGACGCAATCGGCGATGGTTGGGTACTGCAAGGTCATGGCGTATTTCACAATCCGGACGGCAGGGGCGCCTATCATACCGGCAATCCTTTCCGGGCCATATCACGCAATCTGTGATGCATATAGCTACAAGCTATAACGCGGCGACCTGCGGCCGTGGGTTGTCCTTGGCGGGGGCTGGCACATGGAGCGGCAAGCGCATGCACAGGCGCAGCCCGCGCTTGCCATTTTCTGCCCACAAGGTCCCGCCCTGGCGCTGGATGGCACTGCGCGCAATGCTCAAACCCAGCCCGAAACCGCCGTCCCCAGGCCGCGAACCGTCCAGGCGCGAGAATGGCGCGAAGATCCGTTCCAGGTCCTCTTCTGCAACCCCACCGCCCTCGTCTTCCAGCCACAGCCGCCAGTGGTTACCGTCGCGCTGCCCGCCCAAGCGCACCACGCCGTTAGTCGGCGAGTGGCGGATGGCATTACGCAGCATGTTCTCCAGCGCCTGGGCCAGGTGGTTGAGGTTACCCTGCACCCAGCAACTGGCGGGCAGTTCGCAGCGCAGCCGCTCGGGCGACCAGCCGCTTTCGTAGCTGGCGTCCTCGGCGAGCAGGTCCCACAACGCTTGAACCTGGATGGGCTCAAGGTTCATCGGCGCACGCTCGGCATCCTGCCAGGCCAATTGCAGGGTGCCCTCGACCAATTGCTGCATGCAGTCCACTTCACGCGCCAGGCGTTCGCGCAGGCGCTGCAGGTCGGTTTCGCCATCGCAGGCCACGCGTAGCCGGCTGAGCGGCGTGCGCATTTCGTGCGACAGGTCGCGCAGCATCTGTTGCTGCATGGCCACCGTACCCTGCAGCCGTTCGGCCATCTGGTCGAACGCGCGAGCCAGCTCGCCGAGTTCGTCATGCCGGGCGATGGTGCGCGAATCGAGGCGGGCCGACAGCTGGTCGGCGCGCCAGGCATTGGCCTGCTCACGCAGCTGGTTGAGCGGCACGATCAGCATGCGGTACAGCCCAACGCACAGCAGCAAGGTGAACAGAGCGGGGATGATGCCGTTGGTCAGCACCCGCCACAGCATGCGGTACTGGCCGGGGTTGAGGCGCTCTGGCAGTTCGATCACCAGCATGCCCTGCTCCGGCGCCCCCGGGAACGGGATGCGCAGCCATGGCTGGTCGACACTGCGCAGGCTCATCGGCCAGTCGACGCCGCGCAGGCGCGTTAGCCGTTGCATGATCTGGGGGTTCAGGGTGGCGCTGTCGAGCGGCCGCAGGCTGATGTCGAGCACGCCGACCCAGCCACGCTCGCGCTGGTGCATGGCCTGCACCCAGCGGTCCAGCCCCGCTCGCCCATCGCTGCGCCAGGCCTGCTCGGCCTCAGCCGCATAACCACGCAGCAGTTGGCGGGCCGGTTCGGACAGAAAGGCGTTCTGGGTTTCCATGTGCCGGCCCCAGGTGTAGCTAAGGCCGATCATCAGCAGGCAGAAGCCCACCAGCAGGATGGCCAGCTTCCAGAACAGCGAATGGCGGTCGAGCATGGCTCACTCCATCTCGCTGGCGCTAAGCACGTAACCTTTGCCCCAGACAGTGCGGATCTGCCGTTCGTGGTAGCCGATGCCTTTGAGCTTGCGGCGGATCTGGCTGACATGCATGTCCAGGCTGCGATCATGCCGCGAGTAACCGCGCTGCAAGACCTGCTGATAAAGGAAGGGTTTGCTCAGCACCTCGTCCAGGTTGCGGTTGAGGATCTCGAGCAGGCGATATTCGCTGGGGGTCAGGCCTGCCAGGCGCCCTTCGAGCCTGACGTCACTGAGGCCTTCGTCGAACTGCAACCCACCTCCGGCGGCCTCTTGCTGCGGCTGATGGCGCCGCTCCAAGGCCACGCGCCGCAGGATCGCCTCGATGCGTACCTGCAGCTCGGCCATGCTGAAGGGCTTGGGCAGGTAGTCATCGGCGCCGCGCTGAAAACCGCTGATACGGTCGGCTTCGGCGCCCAGCGCCGACATCAGGATCACCGGCGTGGCGCTGCGCGTGCGCAACTGGGCCAGTGCATCCAGGCCGTTGAGCCCAGGCAGCAGGATGTCCATCAACACCACGTCGAATGCCTGCCGGCCTGCGGTTTCAAGGCCTTCGAGCCCATTGCGGCACCAGGTCACCTGGAAGCCGCCACGCTGCAGCTCCTCGTGCAGGTAGGCACCCAGCACCGGGTCGTCCTCGATGGCGAGGATAGTGGAAGTATGAATAGCTACGGGATTCATTGGCAACTGCCATGCATTCTCAATTGCGCGATTATTGAGCATCCGCTCTGCTCTAGGCAACCGCCCTGCGACCAATGCCTCGACATGGCCACGAAAAGACAGACAAATGGGTGCAATAGCCGAGCAGGCGGAGTAACTTCCCGGCTTGGTCCGTCACGCAGTTGACGGCGTCCAGGCACATGACAGGAGGCAAGTGTGCTCGATCGTTTGGGAATCAGAAGCCGGGTCCTGCTGTTGGCCCTGCTGCCTGCCGGCTTGATGGCGCTGGTATTGGGCAGTTATTTCACCTGGCTGCAGCAAAGCGATTTGCGCACCCAGCTGCTGCAACGCGGCAAGATGATCGCCGAGCAACTGGCGCCGCTGGCTGCACCTGCCATGGCCAAGCGGGCTCCCGCGCAGCTGGAACGGATTGCCGCGCAGACCCTGGAGCAAACCGACGTGCGCGCGGTCGCCTTTCTTGCCCCAGACCGCACGCGCCTGGCGCATGCAGGCCCGAGCATGCTCAACCAGCCGCCCACCGGCGGTACCGGCACGCAACTGTTGCAACGCACCGGCAATGACGCCACCCGCTACCTGATGCCGGTCTTCGGCCACCACCGCGACTTGGCCACCGATGCCGTGCCGGCCGAAGCCGAGCGCCTGCTGGGTTGGGTCGAAATCGAACTGTCGCACGACGGCACCTTGCTGCGTGGCTACCGCAACCTGTTCACCAGCCTGTTGCTGATCCTCGCCTGCCTGGCCCTCAGTGGCCTGCTGGCACTGCGCATGAGCCGCACCATCAACGACCCGATCAAACGCATCAAGCATGCGGTCAATCAGCTCAAGGACGGCCACCTGGACGAGCGCCTGCCGGCCATGGGCAGCCACGAGCTGGACGAGCTGGGCCGCGGCATCAACCGCATGGCCGAAACCCTGCACAGCGCCCACGAAGAGCTGCAGCACAGCATCGACCAGGCCACCGAAGACGTGCGCCAGAACCTGGAGACCATCGAGATCCAGAACATCGAGCTGGACATGGCCCGCAAGGAGGCCCTGGAGGCCAGCCGCATCAAGTCGGAGTTCCTGGCCAACATGAGCCACGAGATCCGCACCCCGCTCAACGGCATCCTCGGCTTCACCCATTTGCTGCAGAAAAGCGAGCTGACGCCGCGCCAGCTGGATTACCTGAGCACCATCGAGAAGTCCGCCGACAACCTGCTGGGGATCATCAACGAGATCCTCGACTTCTCCAAGATCGAGGCCGGCAAGCTGGTGCTCGACAGCATTCCGTTCAACCTGCGCGACCTGGTCCAGGACACCCTGACCATCCTCGCCCCGGCCGCGCACGCCAAGCAGCTCGAACTGCTCAGCCTGATCTACCGCGACACCCCATCATCGCTGATCGGCGACCCGCTGCGGCTCAAGCAGATCCTCACCAACCTGGTGAGCAACGCGATCAAGTTCACCCGCGAAGGCACCATCGTCGTGCGCGCCATGCTTGAAGACGAACACGAAGACAGCGCGCAGCTTCGCATCAGCGTGCAAGACACCGGCATCGGCCTGTCGCCGCAGGATGTGCGCACGCTGTTCCAGGCCTTCAGCCAGGCCGACAACTCGCTGGCGCGCCAGCCTGGGGGTACCGGCCTGGGCCTGGTGATTTCCAAGCGCCTGATCGAGCAGATGGGCGGCGAGATCGGCGTCGACAGCACGCCGGGCGAAGGCTCGCAGTTCTGGATCAGCCTCAACCTGCCCAAGGCTCACGACGATGCCGAAGAGCTGCCGCTGCAGCCCCTGCTGGGCCGCCGCGCCGCCATCGTCGACAGCCATGAGCTCGCGCGCCAGGCGCTGGAGCACCAGCTTGAAGACTGCGGCCTGAGCGTCAGCCTGTTTGCCTCGTACGACCAGCTTCTGCATGCGGTACAGGCCGCAAGCCAGGCGGGCCACCCGTTCGACTTCGCGGTGCTCGGCGCCAACCTGGGCAACCTGACGCCCGAGCAGCTCGGTGAGTACCACCTGCAACTGGACCGCTACCAGTGCCAGTGCGTGGTGCTGTGCCCGACCACCGAACAGGCGCTGTACCACCCCTACCTGCCCAATGGCCATGGCCAACTCCTGTCCAAGCCAACGTGCACGCGCAAGTTGCGTCGGCTGCTGCTGGAGCTGATCCAACCACGTCGCCCGCTGGGCGAGCCGAACATCCTCAGCGGCCAGCGCCAGCCGAAGATTCTGTGCGTCGACGACAACCCAGCCAACCTGCTGCTGGTACAGACCCTGCTCGAAGACCTGGGTGCCCAGGTACTGGCCGTCGACAACGGCTATGCGGCGGTGCAAGCGGTGCAGGATGAGCCCTTCGACCTGGTGCTGATGGACGTGCAAATGCCCGGCATGGATGGCCGCGCCTGCACCGAGCAGATCCGCCTCTGGGAAAACGCCCAAAGCGGCAGCCCGCTGCCGATTGTCGCCCTCACCGCGCATGCCATGGCCAACGAGAAACGCGCGCTGCTGCATGCCGGCATGGACGACTACCTGACCAAACCGATCAGTGAGCGGCAGTTGGCCCAGGTGGTGATGAAGTGGACCGGCCTGAGCCTGGGCGTGCCGCAGCAAGAGCGCTTGGCCGAACAGCGGCTCAACAGCGACGAACTGAAGGTGCTCGACCCCGACGAAGGTTTGCGCCTGGCCGCCGGCAAATCCGACTTGGCGGCCGACATGCTGGCCATGCTGCTGGCGTCACTGGAGTCCGACCGCCAGGCGATACGCGCCGCCCGCGAAGCGCAGGATCACACCACCTTGATCGAGCAGGTACACCGCCTCAACGGTGCCTCGCGTTATTGCGGTGTGCCGCAGCTGCGGGCGGCATGCCAGCGCAGCGAGACCTTGCTCAAACAAGAGCACCCCCACGCGCAGCAGGCATTGGATGAACTCGACAGCGCGATCAGCCGGCTGGCGACACAGGCACACATCAATGCCTGACAGCGCTGCCTTGCCCCCTTCTGTAGAAGCAGCCTTGTGCCGCTGTAGGAGCAGCCTTGTGCTGCGAAGAGGCCGGTGACAGCAGCGAAGATTCACTGTGCTGTCACCGGCCTCTTCGCAGCACAAGGCTGCTCCTACAACGGCCACACAGGACGGCCAGCTACAATCCCCAGACACTCGCAAAGGAAGCCCGACCATGCGCGCCCTGTTGTTCAGCAGCCAACACTACGACCAGGAAAGCTTCACCCAGGCCGCTGCCGGCACTGCCCTGGAGCTGCACTTCCAGCCCGCCCGCCTGACCCTGGACACCGCGCCCCTCGCCAGCGGTTACGAGGTTGTCTGCGCCTTCATCAACGATGAGCTGGACGCCCAAGTGCTGGCGCGCCTGGCCGCTGGCGGCACGCGCCTGATCGCCCTGCGTTCGGCTGGCTATAACCACGTCGACCTGGCGGCCGCCCAGCGCCTGGGCCTGGCCGTGGTGCGGGTGCCGGCCTATTCGCCACACGCGGTGGCCGAGCACGCCGTGGCGCTGATCCTCGCCCTCAACCGGCGCCTGCACCGGGCTTACAACCGCACCCGCGAAGGTGATTTCACCCTGCATGGGCTGACCGGCTTCGACCTGCACGGCAAGACCGTCGGTGTGGTCGGCACCGGCCAGATCGGCGCTGCGTTCGCCCGCATCATGGCCGGCTTCGGCTGCCAGTTGCTGGCCTACGACCCCTACCCCAACCCAGACCTGCTGGCCCTTGGCGCCCGCTACCTGCCCCTGCCCGAGTTGCTGCGCGAGGCGCGCATCATCAGCCTGCATTGCCCGCTGACCGAGCACACCCGCCACCTGATCAATGCGCAAAGCCTGGCTCAACTGCAACCTGGCGCCATGCTGATCAACACCGGCCGCGGCGCGCTGGTTGACACCCCGGCATTGATCGACGCGCTCAAGTGTGGCCAGCTGGGCTACCTGGGCCTGGACGTCTACGAAGAAGAGGCCCAACTGTTTTTCGAGGACCGCTCCGACCAGCCCTTGCAAGACGATGTGCTGGCCCGGCTGCTGACCTTCCCCAACGTGATCATCACCGCCCACCAGGCCTTCCTCACCCGCGAGGCGCTGGACGCCATCGCCGCCACCACGCTGGACAACATCAACCGCTGGATGGCAGGCAAACCCCAGAATCTGGTATCGGGTTAATGCTAGGATACGCGGCATTTCTGGAGGACCCATGGTCGAGCACGATTTCCGTTACACCCTTTTCAACCCGCAACACACCCTGATCGAGTGCCGCGCCCTGGTACCCGGCCGCTATCAGGTGACTGGCAACGGCGGTTCGATGCACAAGGGCGACACGCTGTTGGTGACCCTCAAGGGCAGCAAGGACTTGTCCATGCGACTGACCGTGGAAAGCGTGCGTCACCTGATCAACCCGCGCGGCCAGTGGGTTGCCGTGGCCAGCGGCCCGGTGTTCAGCGAGCTGGAAATCCTCACCTGGCAGGTCGAGTGCGACCAGTGCGACGCCGTGCTGGACTTCGAGTTCGCAGTCGATGCCAAGATGGGCAAGAAAGCCCGCCAGCCGGCGGCCAGCGCCCGTATCGCGGAGCTGGGCTGGGCCAGCCGTGGCGAGAAGCACCTGTGCCCGCGTTGCCAGGAGAGCGCTGAGTGAAAAAGCTGCTGACCGGCGTGCTGATTGCCACCGGCCTGCTCGGCTGCGCCGCGCAACCGTCGAAGCTGCAGCAGGAGCGCAGCTATGTACTGGAGTGGATTGGCGAACGCCCGCTGATCGATTACAGCCACCTTACCCTGACCCTGGCCAGCGATGGCCGCGCCTACGGTAATGGCGGCTGCAACCATTGGTTTGCCCCGTATACACTGGAAGGCAAGCACCTGAGCTTCGGCAAGGTCGGCAAGACCCGCAAGCTGTGCGCGCCGGCATTGATGGAACAGGAAAAACGCTTCCTGCAGGCGCTGGAGACGGTACAACGCTGGGATGTCTCGCCTGTCGAGCAGATGCGCTTCTGGCCGGCCGAGGGCAAGCCGCTGCGGTTCTGGCCTGAAGAAGGTTGAGGACTGCCGGGGCCGCTCTGCGGCCCTTCGCGGCACAAGGCCGCCCCTACAGGTAACCGCGTACGCTGGGATGACGCGGTCACCTGTAGGAGCGGCCTTGTGCCGCGAAGGGCTGCAAAGCAGCCCCAACTGGCATCATGCGCCCTTCAGGGCCTTGATCTTGGCCTGCAGCCCTTCCAGGGTCTGCTCGCCCATCAGTTGTTCACGTACCTTGCCCTTGTCATCGATGATGTAGGTCACCGGCAGCGCCTCGCTGCGGGGCAGCTCGTAACGCTCGGCCGGGTCCTGCGCCAGCACGGTAAAGCCGATGCCCAGGGTGTCCGCCGCCTGCTTCAGGTCCTGGCCCTGCAAGCCATCGAAGTTCACCCCGACCACCTTGATCCCCTCGGCCGCCCATTGCTTGGCCGCCGCATTCAACTCAGGGATTTCGGTACGGCACGGTCCGCACCATTCGGCCCAATAGTTGAGCACTACCCAGTGCCCCTCGATCTGCTCGGCCTTTACCGTATTGCCGTGTTGGTCCACGCCGTAGTCGGCACCGCAACCACCGAGCAACAGGCCCGCGGTGATGGCCAGTACTGCTGCCAAACGCCTTGCCATGGGTCAATCCTTCTCGAAGTTTCAAGCAAATGGTTCAGTCGCTGCGGTTAGAATAGCCGCCACACCCAGCTGGATGCGACCCGACATGACTGACCTGACGCTCTATCATAACCCGCGCTGCTCGAAATCCCGCGGCGCGCTGGAACTGCTCGAAGCACGCGGCCTGGCGCCGACCATCGTGCGCTACCTCGAAACCCCGCCAGACACCGCCACCCTGACGGCCCTGCTCGGCAAGCTGGGCATCGCCCCGCGCCAGCTGCTGCGCACCGGCGAAGACGAATACAAAGACCTGAACCTGGCCAACCCGGCCCTGACCGACGCGCAATTGATCGACGCCATGGCCCAACACCCCAAGCTGATCGAGCGGCCGATTCTGGTGGCCGGCGATAAAGCCGTGATTGGCCGCCCACCCGAGAAGGTGCTGGAGATCCTGCCGTGAGCCAGCCCTTCATCCTGGTTTTGTATTACAGCCGCCATGGCGCCACCAGCGAAATGGCCCGGCACATTGCCCGCGGTGTCGAGATGGCCGGTATGGAGGCGCGCCTGCGCACCGTGCCGGCGATTTCCACTGAGTGCGAAGCTGTGGCCCCGGACATCCCGGCCAGCGGCGCGCTGTACGCCACCCTCGACGACCTGCGCCATTGCGCCGGCCTGGTGCTGGGCAGCCCGACCCGCTTCGGCAACATGGCCGCGCCGCTTAAGTACTTCCTCGACGGTACCAGCAGCCTGTGGCTGGGTGGCGAACTGGTGGGCAAGCCCGCCGGGGTATTCACCTCCACCGCCAGCCTGCATGGTGGCCAGGAAACCACCCTGCTGTCGATGATGCTGCCGCTGATGCACCACGGCATGCTGGTGATGGGCCTGCCCTACAGCGAATCGGCCTTGCTCGAAACCCGCGGCGGCGGCACACCGTATGGCGCCAGCCACCACGCCGGCGCCGATGGCAAGCGCGAGCTCGACCCTCACGAAATCACCTTGTGCCGTGCCCTCGGCCAACGCCTGGCGAGCACCGCCAAGGCCCTGGAGGCCGCGCGTGGCTAAAAAGCCCAAGGTGTTGCCGCCACTGCAATGGCTGGCACCGCGCCTGCGCCTGACGCGGGCGCTGAGCCTGGCGTTTTTCTTTGGCCTGATCGCGCTGCTGGTGGTGAACAACCTGTGGTTCGCCAACCTGCACGGGGCGCGCGTCGAAGTGATTCTGGCGATCGAACTGGTGCCGCTGCTGTTGCTGCTGCCGGGCATGCTGAAGGGCAGCGCCCGGGCGCATGCCTGGACCTGCTTTGTGGTGAATATCTATTTCATCAAGGGCGTGTTGGCGGCGTTCGACCCGGCCCGGGCGCTGTTTGGCTGGGTCGAGGTGCTGGTAAGCCTGGGCTTGTTCGTCAGCGGGCTGCTGTTTGTGCGCTGGAAGTTCCAGTATGAGCGGCGCATGGCGGGCGAAGGGAGTTGATTCAGGGGCTGCTTTGCAGCCCCTTCGCGGGACAAGCCCGCTCCCACAGAGGCCGCAACGCGGCCGCAGCAATCTCAGTGGTTGACGGTATGCGCCAGCATCACCGACAGCTGGCACAGGGGTCGCCCACTCTCGGCATGCCACTGGTTGAACGCCTGCTGCACCAACGCCAGGTCACGCTGGCTGGTCGGCTGCTTGTCGATCACTTTTTGCGCAATCAACGCGGCCGCCATATCCTCGGTCGGGATAAACGTGTCCTTGCCGACCATGCGCAAGAACCGCGGCGCCGATAGGCCACCCAGCTGGTTGCCATGCTTGGTCAGGTACTTCCAAAGGCCGACGATATCGGTCACCGGCCAGTCGGCGATGAACGCACCGAAACTGCCCTTTTCCTTCGCCACATCCAGCACCATCTGCGCATTGCGCGGCACACTCTTGAGCTTGCCCAAGTGGCGGATGATGCGCTCGTCCTGCATCAACCGCTCCAAGTGCTCGGCGCTCATCAGCACCACCTTCTCCGGGTCGAAACCGAAGAACACCTGCTCGAACGCCGGCCACTTGGCATCCACCAGGCTGTGCTTGAGCCCGGCGCGGAACACGCGCAGGGCCAGGGTCGACAGGTAGCGGTCGTCGCTGATGTCGCGCAGTTGCGCAGGCGTGCGTGGCTGCGGCAGAAAGGCCTCGAGGGCCTGGGCCGAGCCGAAGCGGTTCAGGCAGTACTCATGCAGCCACTGATAATCGCGCATGGGGTCAGATGTTCAGCACATCGAGGAAACGCGGCGTGGCGTTTTCGTCGATCTTCAGGCTGGTGAAGTCGAACAGGTTACGGTCTGCCAACTGCGACGGCGCGACGTTCTGCAGCGCGCGGAAGATGCTTTCGGTGCGGCCCGGGTGCTTGCGCTCCCACTCCACCAGCATGTCCTTGACCACCTGGCGCTGCAGGTTCTCTTGCGAGCCGCACAGGTTGCACGGGATGATCGGGAATTCACGCATGTCCGAGTAGGCCTGGATATCCTTCTCGCTGCAGTAGGCCAGCGGGCGAATCACCACGTTACGGCCATCGTCGGCACGCAGCTTGGGCGGCATGCCCTTGAGCGAGCCGTTGAAGAACATGTTGAGGAAGAACGTCTCGACGATGTCGTCGCGGTGGTGCCCCAGGGCCATCTTGGTCGCGCCAATTTCGTCGGCGAAGGTGTACAGGGTGCCACGGCGCAGGCGCGAGCACAGCGAGCAGGTGGTCTTGCCCTCGGGCACCAGTTCCTTGACCACCGAGTAGGTGTCTTTCTCGACGATGTGGTACTCGACGCCCAGCTCTTTGAGGTAGGCCGGCAGCACGTGCTCGGGGAAGCCCGGCTGCTTCTGGTCCATGTTCACCGCCACGATCTCGAACTTGATCGGTGCCACCTTCTGCAGGTGCAACAGAACGTCGAGCATGGTGTAGCTGTCCTTGCCGCCGGACAGGCAGACCATGACCTTGTCGCCATCCTCGATCATGTTGAAGTCGGTGATGGCTTCGCCGGCGAGACGACGCAGGCGTTTTTGCAGTTTGTTCTGGTTGACCGAGAGGGTGCCCATAGCGCTTGGATCCGCGAGGTGTGACAAAAGCCGGCTATTTTACGCACAAACTACGCGGCGCTGTAGGCATTCCGATAAAGACTTCGTTGTAATCAACAGCACGCCTTACAGCGCAATTTGCTCTAAAAAGCACGGTTTGTGCCGGTAACCGCTTCCTATACTGCGACATAAGGCCACATTACCGCTTGCATCGGTGTTCGGGCCTCGGGCCGCTTGCGCTCCATCTGGGGGGCGTTTGGCAACATTGAGAGGAGTGATCGGCATGATTCATCACGTTGTGGGGCTGTTTACCCATCCCGATCAGGAGTGGCGGGAGATTCGTGGCGAAGAAGAAACCATCAGCCACATGTACCTGACGCACACCTTGATCCTGGCGGCGATCCCTGCCGTTTCCGCATTCATCGGTACTACCCAGGTGGGCTGGGTGATTGGCGACCGGCCGGCAGTGATGCTGACCATGGAAAGCGCAATCTGGATGAGCATCATGTCCTACCTGGCGATGCTCGCCGGGGTGGCGGTGATGGGCGCGTTCATCCACTGGATGGCCCGCACCTACGATGCCAACCCCTCCATGGCGCAGTGCATTGCCTTTGCCACCTACACCGCCACCCCGTTGTTCCTTGGCGGCCTGGCAGCCCTTTACCCGCACCTGTGGCTGGGCATGCTGATCGGCACTGCGGCCATTTGTTATACCGTGTACCTGCTGTATGTCGGCTTGCCGACGTTCATGAACATTCCGTCCGATGAAGGCTTCCTGTTTTCCAGCTCGGTGCTGGCGGTGGGCCTTGTGGTGCTGGTAGCGATCATGGCCGCTACCGTGATCATCTGGGGACTGGGCGTGGGGCCCGTCTATACCAACTAGCGCGTATAACGACACAGAACCAACACTGGGGCATCAAGTCAGAGGCCGCCGCAAGGCGGCTTCTGGCTGTGTGCTGACCGGTGGCTCGGCAAGCCGCCAGGGCTTGCGGCATAATGCCTGGTCAGGAGAATTACCCCGCCATGCCCGAGCTGCTCAAACAACGCGTCGAAACCTGTTACCAGCAAGCCGAAACCTTCTTCAAACGCCCCTTCCCGCGCCCGGAAATCAGCTTCAAGCTGCGCGGCCAGAAGGCCGGCGTCGCTCACCTGCACGAGAACCTGCTGCGCTTCAACCTGCAGTTGTACCGCGAAAACCAGGAGGACTTCCTGCGCCAGACCGTGGCCCACGAGGTGGCGCACCTGGTGGCTCACCAGCTGTTTGGCGAGCGCATCCAGGCCCATGGCGAGGAATGGCAATTGATCATGCGCGGGGTGTATGAATTGCCGCCCAACCGCTGCCATAACTACGCAGTGCAACGGCGGGTGGTCACGCGCTACATCTACCGCTGCCCTTGCCCGCAGAGCGACTTTCCGTTTACTGCGCAGCGGCACAAGCTGGTGCGCCAGGGGCGGCGCTACCTGTGCAGGCGGTGTCGGGCGATATTGGAATACAGCGGCGAGACGCGTGTCGAATAGGCCAGACAGGCCAAGGGGGCCGCTGCGCGGCCCATCGCAGGCAAGCCAGCTCCTACAGGTATGTGCGATCCTGTAGGAGCTGGCTTGCCTGCGATGGGCTGCGCAGCAGCCCCAATTCCAGCTGATGAAGCTTAGCGGCGGGTTACTTCTCGACGAAGGCGCGCTCGATCAGGTAGTCACCCGGCTCGCGCATGCGGGCAGAGACTTTCAGGCCGAAGCTGTCGAGCACTTCGCTGGTTTCGTCCAGCATGCTTGGGCTACCGCAGATCATCGCACGGTCGTCCTGCGGGTTGATCGGCGGCAGGCCGATGTCGCTGAACAGCTTGCCGCTGCGCATCAGGTCGGTCAGGCGGCCCTGGTTCTCGAACGGCTCGCGGGTCACGGTCGGGTAGTAGATCAGCTTGTCACGCACCGACTCACCGAAGAACTCGTTCTGCGGCAGGTGCTCGGTGATGAACTCGCGATAGGCCACTTCGTTCACGTAACGCACGCCGTGAACCAGGATCACTTTTTCGAAGCGCTCGTAGGTTTCCGGGTCCTGGATGACGCTCATGAACGGCGCCAGGCCAGTACCGGTGCTCAGCAGGTACAGGTGCTTGCCCGGGTTCAGGTCGTCGAGGACCAGGGTGCCGGTAGGCTTCTTGCTGATGATGATCTCGTCGCCTTCCTTCAGGTGCTGCAACTGGGAAGTCAGCGGGCCGTCCGGCACCTTGATGCTGAAGAATTCCAGGTGCTCTTCCCAATTCGGCGAGGCGATGGAATAGGCGCGCATGAGCGGGCGGCCGCTTTCCTGCTGCAGGCCGATCATCACGAACTGACCGTTCTCGAAGCGCAGGCCCGGATCACGGGTGCACTTGAAGCTGAACAGGGTGTCGTTCCAGTGGTGCACACTGAGGACACGTTCGTGGTTCATGTTGCTCATCGATGGGGCTCCTGAAGAAAGACGCAGCGCGCGCAAGACGCGCAGTTGCGCGATAGTTTAGGGGCAGCGACAATATCTGTTAACTGAATTATCAAGATATGTGTTATCGGTTATATAGATATGCGATTCACTCTCCGTCAGCTTCAGGTGTTCGTCGCCGTAGCCCAGCATCAAAGCGTCTCGCGGGCCGCTGGCCTGCTTGCGCTCTCGCAGTCGGCCGCCAGCACGTCCATCACCGAACTCGAGCGCCAATCCAGCTGCCAGCTGTTCGACCGCGCCGGTAAACGCCTGAGCCTCAACGCCCTGGGCCATCAGCTGCTGCCACAGGCTGTCGCCCTGCTCGACCAGGCCAAGGAAATCGAAGACCTGCTCAACGGCAAGTCAGCCTTCGGCTCGCTGGCAGTCGGCGCCACGCTGACCATCGGCAACTACCTGGCGACCCTGCTGATCGGCAGCTTCATGCAGGTGCACCCGGAAAGCCAGGTCAAGCTGCATGTGCAGAACACTGCGCATATTGTGCAACAGGTCGCCCATTACGAAATTGATCTGGGTCTGATCGAAGGTGATTGCAACCACCCGGACCTGGAGGTTCAGCCTTGGGTCGAAGACGAGCTGGTCGTGTTCTGCGCGCCCCAGCACCCACTGGCAACGCTGGGCCGCGCGGACATTCAGACGTTGTCGCAGGAGGCCTGGATCCTTCGCGAGCAAGGCTCCGGCACGCGCCTGACCTTTGACCAAGCCATGCGCCACCACCGCGCCAACCTGAACATTCGCCTGGAGCTCGAACACACCGAGGCCATCAAGCGTGCTGTGGAATCTGGCCTGGGCATCGGCTGCATTTCGCGCCTGGCCCTGCGCGATGCCTTCCGCCGCGGCAGCCTGGTACCGGTCGAAACCCCGGAGCTGGACCTGATGCGTCAGTTCTATTTCATCTGGCACAAGCAGAAGTACCAGACCTCGGCCATGCGCGAGTTTCTGGAGCTATGCCGCAACTTCACCGCGGGCTTCACCCGCAGTGATGAGATCGTGCTACCGCCTATTGCCTAGAGCAGAATAACGCCCCAGACCAGCGCAACCATGGTGAGTGCCACCAACTGCGCGGCGCTGCCCATGTCCTTGGCGTTTTTCGACAAGGGGTGACGCTCAAGTGAAATGCGGTCGATGGCAGCCTCTACCGCCGAGTTGAACAGCTCGACGATCAAGCCCAGCAGGCACACCGCGATCATGATCGCCCGCTCCGCGCGGCTGACCGGCAGCCAGAAGGCGGTCGGGATCAGCAGCACATTGAGCAGTACCAGTTGACGGAACGCGGCCTCGCCCTTGAAGGCGGCGCGCAAACCATCCAGCGAATAGCCGGCGGCGTTGAAGATACGTTTGAGGCCGGTCTGGCCTTTGAATGGCGACATGTGCGTCACTTCACCGATGAAAGGCAGGCAGACTAGTCCAGCTGGGGTCAAAAAAGCGTGAAGAAGCAGCCAGTTAGTGGCTTGCAACCGATTCAAGTTGTTGCAGCAGCAAGGCCGCCTGGGTGCGGGTGCGCACGCCCAGCTTGCGGAAAATCGCCGTCACGTGGGCCTTGATGGTGGCCTCCGAGACACTCAGCTCATAGGCGATCTGCTTGTTCAGCAAGCCTTCGCAGACCATGGTCAGCACGCGGAACTGCTGCGGCGTGAGGCTGGCCAGCCCTTCGCTGGCCGCTTTGGCTTCAGCCGAAACGTCGACTTTCTCGAAGGCTTGCGGCGGCCACCAGACCTCACCGTCCAATACCTTGCGCACGGCGTCCTGAATCACTTCCAGCGGGCTGGATTTGGGAATGAAACCACTGGCACCAAACTCGCGGGACTTCACCACGACGGCTGCCTCTTCCTGCGCCGACACCATGACCACGGGGATCTGCGGGTATTGCCCACGCAGCAGGACCAGCCCGGAGAACCCGTAGGCGCCCGGCATGTTCAGGTCCAGCAGGACCAGATCCCAGTCGGCTTTTTCGCTCAGTCGGGTTTCCAGTTCGGCAATGCTCGCCACTTCAACCAGGCGTACATCGGCGCCAAGGCCGAGGGTAACAGCCTGGCGCAGGGCGCCACGAAACAGTGGGTGGTCATCGGCAATCAGGATTTCGTAAGTGGCCATCGATCTAAGGATCCTGTTCTGTGCCAGGCGCTGCGGGGTATTAAGGGCGCTTGGCGGAAAGGCACGGCGAAGTCCGGGGTAACGGCACCTTCGGCGTGCCCGAATCGGCGCCAAGGATGCCGAGCACGGTCGGGGTGGTCAAGCCAATTGCCCTGCCGTCCTCGCCCACCCTGGCTGCCAGCCCCGACATTATGAACCAAACCGGCCCGACTGCCCCTTGGACTATAGGAAGGTATGCAAACGCTGATGCGCGTCGTCCTGTTCATCCAGCGGCAAATGCCGCTTGGCGCTCAGGTAGTGCAGGCTGAACACGTCCAGGTAAGCGTCCAGAGCCTGGGAGGCGCGCTGGTCGCCGGCCAGTTCCAGGCACATGGCCGCCACTTCCGCCGTGCAGAAGTGATCGTCACGCTTGGAGCGGCGCAGGCGGTAGCGCGACATCTGCTCGGCCTCCAGGCTCAACACCGGGAAGCGGTCCAGGTAGGGGCTCTTGCGGAACATCTTGCGCGCCTCGGTCCAGGTGGCGTCGAGCAGGATGAACAACGGCCGCTTGCCGGGTTCGCGCACCACCTCGTTGACCACCCGTTCCTGGGCAACGAACTCGCCAGGGAAGACGATATAGGGCTGCCACTGGGGCTGTTCGAGCAGCGCCAGCAGGTTGTCGTCCACCGCAGTACGCTGCCAGCCGAAGGCCGAGGTGTCCTCGACCAGGTCGGCGATCAGCCAACCGGTGTTGGTCGGCTTCAGTGGCTCGGTGTCGTGCATCAGCAGGCACACGCCCGACTCCGCCGGCACCCGGGGCTTCCAGGCGCACAGGCAATGGCTGGCAATGACCCGGCAATGCGGGCAACGGACGGCCCGTGAACCACGGGCAATGAACGGCTTGTTGCTGCGGGCCAGGCGTTCGGCGCGCAAGCGCGCTACCGCGTGGCTCATGCTGGCAGGCCTTTGAACAGGTTGAAAATGCACACTGCGACGGCTCGGATACACAAAACGCAAGTCTACCAGAGCAGGCGTCATTTGCCGTGCAGCGGGACGGGCTGCCCCCTTATAATCGACACTTTGGCGAGCCTGACGCGCGCAAAAGCGCGCATCAGGGAACGCCACCTGCCGGCGCATGTCAAACCGCCAGTCATTGAACCAGGAGAGATACATGCTGCGTCTTATCGTCCCGACCCTGAGCCTTCTGCTCACCCTGCCCCTGGCGGCCCAGGCGGCGTCCAAACAGGACTACGACCTGAACAAGATGCTGCAGAAGGTCGCTACGGAAAGCAGCGTCGGCACGCCGCGCGCCATCAACGAAGACATCCTCGATCAGGGTTATACCGTCGAAGGCAAGGCGCTGGTCAACCACCTGAGCGTGCGCCAGAGCCACGCCGAGCGCATGCAGGCCAACCCCGAGCAAGTGCGCAGCCAGTTGGGCGACAGCGTCTGCCGTAACAGCGGCTTCCGCAACCTGATGTCCAAGGGCGCCGTCATGGTCTATCGCTTCACGGTCTACAAGACCAACCAGCCAGTCATGGACCAGGCATTTGACGCCGCCAGCTGCGTCGCGGGCAGCAAGAAGAAGTAAACCTAGACCACGGGGTGGTCATCAGGGGCGCGCCACTGCTCCTCCTCGGCATCGGCGCGCAACTCTGCCAGAAGCGCTTGCAGGTAGCGTGACTGGCACTCCAGCCCCGAAAGCCTGCGACGGCACTCTGCCTCAAGGCTCAGGTGATGCGCCTGAGCTGCATGTTCCAGCTGCTGATACAGCTGCCGGTCCACTTCGATGGTCAAGCGATGCATACCGCCACCTCCTGCATCGATACGATTCGCTTTCCCAGTTAATCAAACCCTCACCCCCATAGGCTGCGCGCCGACGAGCGGCGTTCGCCATCACTTCGGCACGATCAGGCGCAACGGTCTAGATTGATAGCGAGAGCGCCAAAAAACGCCCAGATGGATTTTTGCCACTGCACCATGGCCTTGAAGGCCTACTGCAATGCTCGGGGTACACACTCGAGCCTGAGCAGCCAGCGACGCACGCAGTGTCGCGGCCGGGACACACCATCGACCCGGTCAGAGGTTTTGCTGCAGAAGGAGACGTTGAATGCCTTACCAACCCAACGAGCTGTTGTTCAATCACTTCAGGGACAACAACATCGACCTGAGCAAGATTGACGAACAGCTGCAACTGGTTGCACCAAACAGCCCCAACTTGCCGCTGTACCGGGACATGATGCTGACCATCCTGCGCATGGCCCACGACGACACGGATCGCTGGAGCGCCAAGATCACCCTGCAGGCGCTGCGCGAGCTTGATCATTCATTCCGCGCCCTGGAGCGCTACAAGGGCCGTCGCAAGGTCACGGTGTTCGGCTCGGCCCGAACCCCGCTGGAACACCCGATGTACGCCTTGGCCCGTGAACTGGGCGCCACCCTGGCACGCTCCGACCTGATGGTCATCACCGGCGCTGGCGGCGGCATCATGGCGGCAGCGCATGAAGGGGCCGGCAGCGATCACAGCCTGGGCTTCAACATCACCCTGCCGTTCGAACAGCATGCCAACCCCACGGTGGACGGCACCGACAAACTGCTGCCGTTCCACTTCTTCTTCATTCGCAAGCTGTTCTTCGTCAAGGAGGCTGATGGGCTGGTGCTCTGCCCTGGCGGCTTCGGCACGCTGGATGAAGCACTCGAAGTGCTCACGCTGATCCAGACCGGCAAGAGCCCGCTGGTGCCGGTGGTGTTGCTTGACTCACCCGGGGGCACCTTCTGGCGCGACTGCCTCGACTTCATCAGCCGTCAGCTCGAAGAAAACCGCTACATCCTGCCCAGCGACCTCAAGCTGGTGCGCCTGGTGCACAGCGCCGATGAGGCGGTGGAGGAAATCAACCAGTTCTACAGCAACTACCACTCCAGCCGCTGGCTGAAAAACCAGTTCGTGATCCGCATGCATCACCCGCTCAGCGAGGCGGCGCTGTACGACATCCAGGAGGGCTTCGCCGATTTGCGCCTGAGCGGCAAATACCACCAGCACGCCGACAGCGGCGCGGAACACGAGGTGGGTAATTTCAGCCATCTGACCCGATTGTCGTTCGCCTTCAACGGCCGCGACCAGGGCCGCCTGCGCGAACTGGTGGACTTTATCAACCTGCCGGAAAACTGGGCCAAGCCTCAGCCTATGCACACGACTCAGCGGGCCAGGGAGGCGTTGAAGGTTAGTTGAGACTCACCGCGACCTTGTGGGAGCAACTGTCTTGTGGTGCTTGTTCCGCCCTCTTCGCGGGGCAAGCCCGCACACAGGTAACGTGGGAGCGGGCTTGCCCCGCGAACACCGGCGAAGCCGGTGCCATGCACCGCGTAGCCGCATTCGCGGGACAAGTCGGATCGCCGCACCGCCGCTCCCACCGGAACTGTGTAGCCTCCAAGTCTAGCGCCGCACCTGTGGGGACTGGTGTGCCAGCGAACACCGGCGAAGCCGGCTCTCACACCGTTTTAGTAGTCGTCGAGATCCCGACCGCTAAGCAGGCGGCCGATCATGTCCAGGGAGAACCCCCGGTAGGCAAGGAATCGGGTTTGCTGGGCACGGCTGCGGGGGTCATGCGGGCGTTGCCCGGCAAACTTGCGTTGCCAGACATCCATCAAACGCTGCGCCCAATCCACACCGCTTTCCCGTAACGCCTGATCGATATCGCCACGGTCCAGGCCACGCTGGCCCAGTTCTTCGCGTATACGCGCAGGGCCATAGCCGGAATTGGAGCGGTACCTGATGAAGCTTTCGAGGTAGCGGGCTTCGCTGAGCAGCCCTTCTTCGGCGAGCCGATCGAGCTCAGGCTCGATCATCTCATCCAGAGCGCCTCGCTGACGCAGTTTGCGCGTCAGCTCGACGCGACCATGCTCACGTCGCGCGAGCAGGTCCATGGCTGTCCGCCGAATGGCGACGGGGGTGTCGAGTACGGCGGACATAGTCGCTATCTACAACAGTGATCAATAACCGGCGTCGGCATCAGCCACGTCGTCGGCACTGGCTTCGGCAGCGGCAGCCTTGCCCGCTTCGGCGGCAGCACCGGCTTTGAGCAGCTTCTCGCGGATCTGCTTCTCGATCTCGGCACCAATGGCCGGGTTCTCAGCCAGGTACTTGGCGGCGTTGGCTTTGCCTTGGCCGATCTTGTTGCCCTGGTAGGCGTACCAGGCACCGGACTTCTCCACCAGACCCTGAGAAACACCCAGGTCGATGATTTCGCCGTTGCGGTAGATACCCTTGCCGTAGAGGATCTGGAACTCGGCCTGACGGAACGGCGGCGAGACCTTGTTCTTGACGATCTTGACGCGGGTTTCGCTGCCGACCACTTCGTCGCCTTCCTTGACCGCGCCGGTACGGCGGATGTCCAGGCGCACAGAGGCGTAGAACTTCAGGGCGTTACCGCCGGTGGTGGTTTCCGGGCTGCCGAACATCACGCCGATCTTCATACGGATCTGGTTGATGAAGATGACCAGGCAGTTGGCGTTCTTGATGTTACCGGTGATCTTGCGCAGCGCTTGGGACATCAGACGAGCCTGCAGGCCCACGTGCATGTCACCCATCTCGCCTTCGATCTCGGCCTTGGGCACCAGGGCTGCCACGGAGTCGACGATGATCACGTCGACCGCGTTGGAGCGCACCAGCATGTCGGTGATTTCCAGCGCCTGCTCACCGGTGTCTGGCTGCGACACCAGCAGGTCGTCGACATTGACGCCCAGCTTGCCGGCGTATTCCGGGTCAAGGGCGTGCTCGGCGTCGACGAAGGCGCAGGTGGCGCCGTTCTTCTGGGCTTCGGCGATGACCGACAGGGTCAGCGTGGTTTTACCCGAGGACTCCGGGCCGTAGATTTCGACGATACGGCCTTTTGGCAGGCCGCCAATGCCGAGGGCGATGTCCAGGCCCAGGGAACCGGTGGAGATAGCCGGGATGCCGGTGCGCTCGTGGTCGCCCATGCGCATGACTGCGCCTTTGCCGAATTGGCGTTCGATCTGACCCAGGGCCGCAGCCAAGGCGCGTTTCTTGTTGTCGTCCATTGAAACCCTCACGTGTTCGACTTGGCCCTGATGGCCGGAATACCTGTATAAGTAGCCAGTATTATTCCACAGCGAAGCGCGCGCGCAAACCCCTGTCGTCGATTTACTCGGCACCAAGCTGTAACAAGCCGTCTAACGCGGCGATCACCGTTTGTCGGCGCACCGCATCACGGTCGCCGTCGAACTGGCGGCGCTCGCTGAAGACACGGCTGCCATCGGCCCAGGCCAGCCACACGGTACCCACCGGTTTTGCCGGCGAGCCACCGTCCGGCCCGGCCACACCGCTCACCGCCACCGCAAAGCGCGCGCCGCTGGCCGCCTGCGCCCCGCGGGCCATGGCTTCGACCACCTCCTGGCTGACCGCCCCCACCTGGCCGAACAGTACCGCGGGCACCCCCAGCTGGCGGGTCTTCTGGGCATTGGAGTAGGTCACGTACCCGGCCTCGAACCAGGCCGAACTGCCGGGGATGCGGGTAATGGCCTCGGCGATGCCACCGCCCGTGCAGGATTCGGCGGTGGTCACCTGGGCATTGTAGCGGCGCAGGTGCTCGCCCAGGCGGGCGGAAAGTGCGGTGATCGGGTCCATGTCAGGCTCCTTGAAGACTGCGCACTACCCTACCACCCCATGCGCGGGGCGGCTTCAGGAAACCTTCAGGCTATCGCGGGCAATGGCGCTGAACGCACGCTCGTCGCGCCGCCCAAGACGCGGTAGGCCGGCTGGCCAGCCCTGGGTCCAGTCCAGGCCACGCAAATGGCGCATGTCCTCAATCGCCGAACGCCACCAGACCACCTTGCAGGCGCGCTGGTAATCGTCGCTGCCGATGACACTGCCATATAAAAGCTTGCGGCCGACACCCCGGAGCTCTGGGGGCACGCGCGTAAGGCTCCACTTGACCGAAAGGCGGTTGAGCCAGGATGGCACCGGGCGATGCGCAGGTACCTTCAAGGCCAGGCCAGGCATCTTCGGCGTAAAGCGCTCGCCGTGGCGGGCGAAGAAAATCTCCAGAATGGCGTGGATGTACTGCTTCATCGCAAAGTAGTGGCTGATCACGCCACGCGCCTGGTTGATCTGCGCGCCCTGCAACTCGAACGAAAAGGCGATCTGCTCGATGGTGTGCAACTCACGGGCGTAAGGCGTCCACGCATCGATGCGCTGGATGGCCCGTTCGGCAATGCCGGCATTCTCACGGGTGAAGCCCAGGACACCGCTGTTGCACAGCCGCAGGTCGTCGCTCGGCACAGCGCCCGCACGCGCAAGCCCTGCGCTGAAGCCGAGGTAGTCCTCACGGTGCGACGCCTCGGCCCAGCTCATCTCGACCTCGTCCACCAGGTACTGCCCAGCATCCACCTGGCCAAACAGCTTCAGCGGTGACTGCAGGAACACCGTGTCGGTGTCGATGAACACAGTCTTGTCCGCCCACTGCGCAGCCTGCGCAATGGCGCAGGCCTTGCGCCGATGGGTGTAGCCGCCCTCCCCGGTCCAGGCCTGCAGGGTCGCGTCATCCAGCGCGATCACCTCAACCGGCCAACCGGCGAATGCCTGCGGCTGGTCGGTCAACACACGAATCACTGGCAGCTCCGCCGGCTTGCAGCGCGCCAGGGCGGTGAGGATGCTGAGCTTGGCTTCCAGCTGGTAAATCCGCCGATCACCGTACAGGAGGTAGATCAGTTGCTGCTTTACATAAGGGATACGGCTGGACAGGTTCATCACTACGTCACGGCTAGGGGCATTCAAAAAGGCCGCGCATTCTAGTGCAGTCAAGGACGAACCTCCATGATGGCCCGCCGAACTGCGCGCACATGCCCCATTGCGGCCGCCTGCATCTGGATGAAAAAGCCTGTACCATTGCCGGTTTTACCATCGCCAACCAGATCACCCGCTGTAAGGCCCTGAATGTCAGATCTCTCCGCACACACCCCGATGATGCAGCAGTACTGGAAGCTGAAAAACCAGCACCCGGACCAGCTGATGTTCTACCGCATGGGCGATTTCTACGAGATCTTCTACGAAGATGCGAAGAAAGCCGCAAAACTGCTGGATATCACCCTGACCGCGCGCGGCCAGTCGGCCGGCCAGTCCATCCCCATGTGCGGCATTCCGTTCCATTCGCTGGAAGGCTACCTGGCCAAACTGGTCAAGCTCGGCGAATCGGTGGTGATCTGCGAACAGATTGGCGACCCGGCAACCAGCAAGGGCCCGGTAGAGCGCCAGGTGGTGCGCATCATCACCCCCGGCACGGTCAGCGACGAAGCACTGCTCGACGAGCGCCGCGACAACCTGATTGCCGCGCTGCTGGGCGATGAGCGCCTGTTTGGCCTGGCGGTGCTGGACATCACCAGTGGCAACTTCGGCGTGCAAGAGATCAAAGGCTGGGAAAACCTGCTGGCCGAGCTCGACCGCCTCAACCCGGTCGAACTGCTGATCCCCGACGACTGGCCACGCGACCTGCCGGCCGAAAAACGCCCTGGCGCGCGCCGCCGCGCCCCGTGGGACTTCGACCGCGATTCGGCGCGCAAGGCCCTGTGCCAGCAATTCGCGACCAAGGACCTCAAAGGCTTTGGCTGCGACAAGCTGACCCTGGCCATCGGCGCCGCCGGATGCCTGCTGACCTACGCCAAGGAAACCCAGCGCACCGCCCTGCCGCACCTGCGCAGCCTGCGCCACGAGCGCCTGGACGACACGGTCATCCTGGATGGCGCCAGCCGCCGCAACCTGGAGCTGGACGTCAACCTGGCGGGCGGGCGCGACAATACCCTGCAGTCGGTGATCGACCGCTGCCAGACCGCCATGGCCAGCCGCTTGCTGACCCGCTGGCTGAACCGCCCACTGCGTGACCTCAAGGTCCTGCAGGCGCGCCAGGATTCGATCCGTTGCCTGCTCGACGGCTACCGTTTCGAAAAACTGCAGCCGCAGCTCAAGGAAATTGGCGATATCGAGCGGATCCTCGCCCGTATCGGCCTGCGCAATGCCCGCCCACGCGACCTCGCACGCCTGCGTGATGCCCTCGGCGCCCTGCCCGAGCTGCAAAACGCCATGGCCGAGCTGGAAGCCCCGCACCTGGCGCGCCTGGCCGCCATTACCGGCACCTACCCAGAGCTGGCCAGCCTGCTGGAGCGGGCGATCATCGACAACCCGCCCGCGGTAATCCGTGATGGCGGCGTGCTCAAGGCCGGCTACGACAATGAGCTGGACGAGTTGCTGGCGATCAGCGAGAACGCTGGCCAGTTCCTGATCGACCTGGAAGCCCGTGAAAAAGCCCGTACCGGCCTGGCCAATCTCAAGGTCGGCTACAACCGCGTGCATGGCTACTTCATCGAGCTGCCGACCAAGCAGGCCGAACAAGCCCCGGGTGACTACATTCGCCGCCAGACCCTCAAGGGTGCGGAGCGCTTCATCACCCCAGAGCTCAAGGCGTTCGAGGACAAGGCACTGTCGGCCAAGAGCCGCGCCCTGGCCCGCGAGAAGATGCTTTACGATGCCCTGCTCGAAACCCTGATCAGCCACCTGGCACCGCTGCAAGACAGCGCTGCCGCCTTGGCCGAACTGGATGTGCTGAGCAACCTCGCCGAGCGTGCCCTGAACCTCGACCTGAACTGCCCTCGCTTCGTCGACGAGCCGTGCTTGCGCATCGACCAGGGCCGTCACCCGGTGGTCGAGCAGGTGCTGACCACGCCGTTCGTGGCCAACGACCTGAACCTGGACAACAGCACCCGCATGCTGATCATTACCGGCCCGAACATGGGCGGTAAATCTACCTACATGCGCCAGACCGCCTTGATCGTGCTGATGGCGCACATCGGCAGTTTCGTGCCGGCAGCCCAGTGCGAGCTGTCGCTGGTCGACCGCATCTTCACCCGCATCGGCTCCAGCGACGACCTGGCCGGCGGGCGCTCGACCTTCATGGTCGAGATGAGTGAAACCGCCAACATTCTGCACAACGCCACCGACCGCAGCCTGGTGCTGATGGACGAAGTCGGCCGCGGCACCAGCACCTTCGATGGCCTGTCGCTGGCCTGGGCCGCCGCCGAGCGCCTGGCCCAGTTGCGTGCTTACACGCTGTTCGCCACGCACTACTTCGAGCTCACTGTACTGCCGGAAAACGAGCCGTTGGTGGCCAACGTGCACCTGAACGCCACCGAGCACAACGAGCGCATCGTCTTCCTGCACCATGTGCTGCCAGGCCCTGCCAGCCAAAGCTACGGCCTGGCCGTGGCCCAACTGGCCGGCGTGCCCACACCGGTCATTCAGCGCGCCCGCGAGCACCTGGGCCGCCTGGAAACCGCGAGCCTGCCGCACGAGCAGCCGTTGGGCAAGCAGGCCAAGGATGAGCCACACGTCCCGCACCAGAGCGATCTGTTCGCCAGCCTGCCACACCCGGCCATCGAGAAGCTGGGCAAGCTGGACCTGGACGACATGACCCCGCGCCAAGCTATCGAAATGCTATATCAACTAAAGAACCTGTTATAACGGCGCCCACTACAAGCTGGTAGAATCCGCCGCGGTTTGCTGGTGCTGCAGGTTATTAGCCTGGCCTGCAGCCACATACCCGTAAACCGCGCGGCCCCGAGAGGAAGGGCCGCCGCCGTCGCCTGAGGAGAGAACTAGAAATGACCTTCGTCGTCACCGACAACTGCATCAAATGCAAATACACCGACTGCGTGGAAGTCTGTCCGGTGGACTGCTTCTACGAAGGCCCGAACTTCCTGGTCATCCACCCGGACGAGTGCATCGACTGCGCACTGTGCGAGCCGGAATGCCCAGCGCAAGCCATCTTCTCGGAAGACGAAGTGCCATCGGGCATGGAAAACTTCATCGAGCTGAACGCCGAACTGGCGGAAATCTGGCCAAACATCACCGAGCGTAAGGACGCCCTGCCGGACGCTGAAGAGTGGGATGGCAAGACTGGCAAGATTGCAGATCTGGAGCGCTGATAGCGCGCGGA
This sequence comes from Pseudomonas sp. ITEM 17296, assembly GCF_028895205.1. Taxonomy (NCBI): domain Bacteria; kingdom Pseudomonadati; phylum Pseudomonadota; class Gammaproteobacteria; order Pseudomonadales; family Pseudomonadaceae; genus Pseudomonas; species Pseudomonas sp. ITEM 17296. The sequence continues at coordinate 188,844 of NZ_WJRS01000003.1, forward strand.
TACGAAAAAGGCCCATTCGGGCCTTTTTTCATTTTCAGCAAGCAAAAAAAAGGGGCGGTATGACCCGCCCACATTTTTTTCCGTAGTCCCTGATTGTCCCAAACATCATCCTGATGAAATCGCTTCTTGCGATGTCCTTGGCTTTCTCCCTGAAAGCCTGTGCATGTCCGTGTGCACAGTTCGAATACTAGCGACTTCAGCGGGTGAGACAACCGAGGCACCTCTCAAGATATTACCGCGGACACTTTTCCTCACATCCAAATAATCTATGATTTTCAGTGAGTTGGGATTACGGCGGAGCTGAAAACGACAATGATTTACTGTTGGTTGCATAGATAGCTTACAAAACAAGTAAGCGATCTCTTACACGCGATGTTACTGGGGTGGCGCGGTACACAAATGCTGGATGGCGAATCTGGCTTCTGCCCTGTGCATCACCCCTGTAGGAGCAGCCTTGTGCTGCGAAGAGGCCAGTGATCCCAGCGGGAATTTGCACTGTTGCCACCGGCCTCTTCGCAGCACAAGGCTGCTCCTACAGGGAGGCGCATTTACAGGGAGGCGCGTTATTCTGGCTGCACCGCGCACACAAAAACGCCCCGAGGCTATCGGGGCGTCTTATGCTGGCGAACAGCTTGTTACTGGAACAACGACTCGCTAGACAGGCCATTCTTCTCGAGGATCTCGCGCAAGCGCTTGAGCCCCTCTACCTGGATCTGCCGTACACGCTCACGCGTCAGGCCGATCTCCAGGCCAACATCTTCCAGGGTGCTGCTCTCATGCCCACGCAGGCCAAAGCGGCGCACCACTACCTCACGCTGCTTGTCGGTCAGCTCACCCAGCCACTGATCGATGCTCTGCGACAGGTCGTCGTCCTGCAGCAGCTCACACGGGTCGGTCGGGCGGTCATCGGTAAGGGTATCGAGCAGGGTCTTGTCCGAGTCCGGCCCGAGCGAAACATCCACCGAAGACACCCGCTCGTTCAGCCCCAGCATCCGCTTGACCTCAGCGACAGGCTTCTCCAGCAGGGTGGCGATTTCTTCTGGCGAGGGCTCGTGATCGAGCTTCTGGGTCAGCTCCCGCGCAGCGCGCAGGTAGACGTTGAGCTCCTTGACCACATGGATCGGCAGGCGAATGGTACGGGTCTGGTTCATGATCGCCCGTTCGATGGTCTGGCGAATCCACCAGGTCGCATAGGTCGAGAAACGGAAACCACGTTCCGGGTCGAATTTCTCGACCGCACGAATCAACCCCAGGTTGCCCTCCTCGATCAGGTCGAGCAACGACAGGCCACGATTCACATAACGACGGGCAATTTTCACAACCAGGCGCAGGTTGCTTTCGATCATGCGCTTGCGGCCGGCGGGGTCGCCTTTTTGCGACAGGCGCGCAAAATGCACTTCCTCTTCTGGCGACAGCAGAGGCGAGAATCCAATCTCATTGAGGTACAACTGAGTAGCATCAAGTGCCCGAGTGTAATCGATGTACTTGTGCTGCTTGAGCGAAGAGCCGGTCTTGGCCCTTGTCCGAACCGAAGATACAGCAGGTTCGTCTGACACCACATCCGTTTCCAAAACGATGCCCGTCTCCATCAGGAGGACGTCATCGTCGATGTCAAACTCCGGCGCTTCTTTATTGAGAGCCATTGTTATAGTCCTTTGCTGAGTTCGAACTCAGACTCGAGCGGCACCTGTATCCCTGGCAGCGCTGGAGCCTGTCCCCTCTACATCAGAGGAACAGGCCAGGTACAACAATCAACGACGTGGCAGGAACTGGAGCGGATCGACGGGTTTGCCCTGGCGGCGAATCTCGAAATGCAGCTTCACCCGATCAGTGCCCGTGGACCCCATTTCAGCAATCGACTGCCCAGCCTTGACCTGCTGCCCCTCCCGAACCAACAGCCTGCGGTTGTGACCGTAGGCACTGACGTAGGTATCGCTGTGCTTGATGATGATCAGCTCGCCGTAGCCCCGCAAGCCACTCCCGGCGTAGACCACTGCACCATCAGACGCAGCAAAAACAGGCTGTCCCAAATCACCGGCGATATCAATGCCTTTATTCAAACTACCGTTTGAAGCAAATTTTCCAATTAGCACGCCATTGGCCGGCCAGGTCCAACCGCCTACCGCGCGCTCTGCGGCCGGCACGGTGGCGACCACCGGCGCACTGGTTGTCGGGGCCGTCGTAGCCGGCTTGGTGCTACCGCTGGGGGCGGTGCTGGTGCTACCAACGGGGCGACGAATGACCGTGGTTTTGCTCGAAGACGAAGGGTTGGACACCACCGTGGTGCTACCCGTGGCGCCGCTGCTGAAGCGAATCGGCTGGCCAGGGCGAATGGTGTAAGGCGCCGGGATGCCGTTGCGGGCGGCCAGCTCCTTGTAGTCCCAGCCGTAACGGAAGGCGATGGAGAACAACGTATCGCCCGGCTTGACGATGTACTGACCGGAAGTCACCGTCGGCCGCTTGGGCGCTGCATTGTTACGGTCGACCACCCGCGCGCTTGTCGAGCTGGTGCTGGAACAACCCGCCAGCAAGGTGCCCATGGCCAGTGCAATCACCAGAAGCTTGAAACCCGCCCAATCCTTGCGCTGCCGAATGACTGTGTGACCCACCCGCGCTCCCCTCATGGTGCCGAATACCGAAATAACGATAAGAAATGCAATATTGTTGCAATTATAACCGAGCCCACCTGTATTGGGTGGACGGCTGCAAAGGCCACTAGAGCTATAGCAGATCACCCCGCCAGATAGACAGGGCAATGGCGCAAGAATTCGTCGCTGGCGTAAATATTCCGTGGTTCAGGCCAGCGGGCCATTGAGCAATGGCACGAAGCGCACGGCGCCTAGCACACGCCGGGAGAACCCATGCTCCTCACGCACGATCAGCATCAACTGCTGTGTCTCGCCTGCCGGGCCCACCGGAATCACCATGCGCCCGCCCGGCGCCAGTTGATCAAGCAGTGCCTGTGGCACCTCGGGCGCCACGGCGGTGACAATGATGCCGTTGTAGGGCGCCAGCGCCTGCCAGCCCTCGCAACCATCGCCCCAGCGAAACACCACGTTACGCAGGTTCAGCTCTACCAGGCGCTCCTTGGCGCGATCCTGCAGCACCTTGATGCGCTCCACCGAGAACACCCGCTCCACCAGCTGGGCAAGTATCGCCGTCTGGTAGCCGGAGCCTGTGCCGATCTCCAGCACCTTGTCGAGCGGCCCGGCCTCAAGCAGCAGCTCGCTCATGTGCGCAACCATGAACGGCTGCGAGATGGTCTGGTTGTGGCCGATCGGCAGCGCCGTGTCTTCGTAGGCGCGATGCGCCAAGGCCTCGTCGACGAACAGGTGGCGCGGGGTGCGGCGGATCGCGTCGAGCACCTTGGGGTTCGCCACGCCTTCTTCGCACAGGCGCTGGATCAGCCGCTCCCGGGTCCGTTGGGAGGTCATGCCGATACCCCGGCGCAACATATCGTCCTCACGCATCAGAGCAGGCCCTCCAGCCAACCGTCGAGCTGTTCGAAAGCATCGTTGAAGGTGCGGTCAAGCTGCAGCGGTGTGATCGATACATAGCCTTGCATCACCGCGTGGAAGTCCGTGCCCGGGCCACCGTCTTCGGCATCGCCGGCCACGGCAATCCAGTACCCCTCCTTGCCGCGCGGGTTGACCACCTTGGTCGGCGCCGCCGCCCGCGCCCGGTGACCCAGGCGGGTGAGCTGGATGCCGCGGATGTGCTCCAACGGCAGGTTGGGGATATTGACGTTGAGCACGGTGCGCGGCGGCAGTGTGAGACGCGACTGCGCCTCCACCAGCCGGCGGGCGATGTAGGCCGCCGTGGGCAGGTTGTCCGGCTGGCGCGAGAGCAACGAAAACGCCAGCGACGTGTTGCCCAGGAAGCGGCCTTCCAACGCGGCGGCGACGGTGCCCGAATACAGCACGTCGTCGCCCAGGTTCGCGCCCAGGTTGATCCCCGACACCACCATGTCTGGGGTCTGCGGCAACAGGCCATTGAGCCCCAGGTGCACGCAATCGGTGGGCGTGCCATTGAGGCTGATGAAACCGTTGGCCAGGGTCTGCGGATGCAGCGGCCGGTCCAGCGTCAGCGAACTGCTGGCGCCGCTCTTGTCTTGCTCCGGGGCGATTACCACGCACTCGGCATAATCCACCAGCGCAGCGTGCAGCGCGGCGAGGCCAGGTGCGGTAACACCGTCGTCGTTCGAAATCAGAATACGCATGGGCTGTCCGTCTGCCCTGCCGACACCAGATCCACGACTTCGCGCACCACCACGGTGGCGAAGCATCCGGCCGGAAGGACGAATTCCAGTTGCAGGATATCAGGCTCGGGATAATGCCACGTCAGGCCGCCAATAGGGAGCCGCAGAATGCGCCGTTCGTGATCCATGCCCGCCTGGGCCAGCCAATGGCACAGTGCCGGCTGCCGCGCGGCGACTGCGCTTTCCAACGCGGCAGTGGCACCTGCGGCGGGGGTTTCGCCCTCGCCCCACAGCGCACCGGTGGGATGCAGGTCGAGAATCGCCAAGCGCGGATCGGAACATTCCTGCTCGGTCGCGGGAAAGAAACTACGGCTATCGGTGAAGGCCAACAGGTCCCCGACTTGCGCACGGGCCCAGCTGCCGTCGGCAACCCGGGCGGCGAGAATCTGGTTGAACAGGTAGCTGCGCCCTGCCGAAAGCAAACGCGAACGCACATTGCGTTGCTCTGGCAGCGCCTTGCGGGCCGCCCAGTCGAGGGCGTCATGGACATTACCGCCGCCATGGCCAAACCGCTGGCTGCCGAAGTAGTTCGGCACGCCGTGCTGCTTGAGCGCCTCCAGGCGCGCGTCCAGCGCAGCGTGATCGGCCGCCAGGGCCGTCAGGCGCAGGGTGAAGCCGTTGGCCGAATGCGCGCCACGCTGCAGCTTGCGCTGGTGACGCACCTGCTTGAGCACGCGCAGGCTGGCATCCTCGGCACGCGACAGGTCCGGGTCGGCCTTGCCGGGCAGGTGCAGGCTGAACCACTGACGGGTCAGGGCCTGGCGGTCCTTGAGGCCGGCATAGCTGATCGAACGGGCCGGCACGCCTGCGGCGCGGGCCAATCGGCGGGCCGCTTCTTCGGTGTTGAGGTCGCGCTTTTCGACCCACAACCACAGGTGCTCACCCTGGCCCGACAGCGGGATATCCAGCACCTCGTCGACCTGGAAGTCTTCAGCCACAGCCTTGAGCACCGCAGTGCCCAGCGCTTCACCCGATGCACGCGGGCCCAGCAGTTCCAGTTCGGTCATGCTGGCAGCAACAGGGCGACCGCATGCACGGCAATCCCCTCCTCACGGCCGGTGAAGCCCAGCTTTTCAGTGGTGGTCGCTTTGACGTTGACCTGCTCGAGCTCGGCTTGCAGGTCTTCGGCGATCAGTTGGCGCATGGTCTCGATGTGCGGCGCCATTTTCGGCGCCTGGGCAACGATGGTGGCGTCGACATTGCCCACCTTCCAGCCCTTGGCCTGGACGATAGCGACCACATGACGCAACAAGGCACGGCTATCGGCACCCTTGAACTGCGGGTCGGTGTCGGGGAAGTGCTTGCCGATATCACCCAGCGCCGCAGCGCCCAGCAAGGCATCGCTCAGGGCGTGCAGCAGCACGTCACCGTCGGAGTGGGCCAGGAGACCGTGTTTGTGGGGGATACGGACCCCGCCCAGGGTAATGAAATCACCGTCGCAGAAACGGTGCACATCGTAGCCGTGGCCAATACGCATAGAAAAACGCCCTGATTGAGTCAGGGCGTGATTCTACCTGCTTTGTGCGGTATTGGGGCTGCGCCTTACACCCGGCCCAGCGCCTTCGCATGATGGCGCACGTGGTCTTCGATGAAGCTGGCGATGAAGTAGTAGCTATGGTCATAGCCAGGCTGCAGGCGCAGGGTCAGTGCATGCCCCCCTTTGCGCGCGGCCTGCTCCAGTGCCTCAGGCTTGAGCTGCTTCTCGAGGAAGTCATCACGATCGCCCTGGTCCACCAGCAACGGCGGGCAGCTGCCCGCGGGTGTCTCGGCCAGCAGCACGCTGGCATCCCACTCGCGCCAACGCGCACGGTCCTCGCCCAGGTAGCGACTGAAGGCCTTTTCACCCCACGGGCAGTCCATCGGGTTGCTGATCGGCGAGAGAGCCGAGATCGAACGGTAGCGCCCCGGGTTACGCAAGGCGCACACCAATGCGCCATGCCCGCCCATCGAGTGGCCACTGATGCTGCGCTGGTCCGAGGCCGGGAAGTGCGCCTCGATCAGCGCGGGCAACTCCTCTACCACGTAGTCATGCATGCGGTAGTGCTGCGCCCACGGTTGCTGGGTGGCATTGAGGTAGAAGCCGGCCCCCAGGCCAAAGTCCCAGGCGCCATCCGGGTCGCCCGGCACCTGCTCGCCACGCGGGCTGGTGTCGGGCGCAACGATGATCAACCCAAGCTCGGCAGCCAGGCGCTGGGCGCCGGCCTTCTGCATGAAGTTCTCGTCGGTGCAGGTCAGGCCGCTCAGCCAGTACAGCACCGGCAGCTTGGCCCCCTGTTCGGCCTGAGGAGGCAGATACACCGCGAACACCATGTCGCAGCCGAGCACCTTGGACGGGTGCCGGTACCGCTTGTGCCAGCCGCCGAAGCTTTTCTGGCAAGAAATGTTGTCCAGGCTCATGGCAGACCTCAGAAGTGGATCACGCTGCGGATGCTCTTGCCTTCATGCATCAGGTCGAAGGCCTTGTTGATGTCTTCCAGGCCCATGGTGTGGGTGATGAAGGTGTCCAGCGGGATCTCGCCCTTCTCGGCCATTTCGACATAGCTTGGCAGCTCGCTGCGGCCGCGTACGCCACCGAACGCCGAGCCGCGCCAGACGCGACCGGTGACCAGCTGGAACGGACGGGTGGCGATTTCCTGGCCAGCACCGGCAACGCCGATGATGACCGACTCGCCCCACCCTTTGTGGCAGCATTCCAGGGCCGCACGCATCAGCTGGACGTTGCCGATGCACTCGAAGGAGAAGTCCACGCCGCCGTCGGTGAGGTCGACGATCACTTCCTGGATCGGGCGGTCGTAGTCTTTCGGGTTGATGCAATCGGTGGCACCCAGCTGACGAGCTATCTCGAACTTGGCCGGGTTGATGTCGATGGCGATGATGCGCGAGGCCTTGGCCTTGACGGCGCCAATGATCGCCGACAGGCCGATGCCGCCGAGGCCGAAGATGGCCACGGTGTCACCCGGCTGGACCTTGGCGGTGTTGATGACCGCGCCGATACCGGTGGTGACGCCACAGCCAAGCAGGCAGACCTTCTCCAGCGGGGCTTCCTTCTGGATCTTGGCCACGGAGATTTCTGGCAACACGGTGTACTCGGAGAAGGTCGAGGTGCCCATGTAGTGGAACAGCTGCTGGCCTTTGTACGAGAAGCGCGTGGTGCCGTCTGGCATCAGGCCCTTGCCCTGAGTGGCACGGATGGCCTGGCACAGGTTGGTCTTGCCCGAACGGCAGAATTTGCACTGGCCGCACTCAGGGGTGTACAGCGGGATCACATGGTCACCCACGGCCACCGAGGTCACGCCCTCGCCCACTGCCTCGACGATCGCGCCGCCTTCGTGACCAAGGATCGACGGGAAGATACCCTCCGGGTCAGCGCCGGACAGGGTGTAGGCGTCGGTATGGCAAACACCGCTGGCAACCACGCGCAGCAGCACTTCGCCGGCCTTGGGCATGGCCACGTCCACTTCGACGATTTCCAGGGGTTTCTTGGCTTCGAAGGCTACGGCAGCACGGGACTTGATCATCAACGGTCTCCAAACAAGGGGTCAATTCAGTCTTGCAGTGTAATTCAGGGGGTTTTGATGAATAATCCAGGCCAAGACAAAACATTATTGCCGCACAGGGACAATCAATGAGTAGCCGCTGGGAAGGCATCGACGAATTCGTGGCGGTGGCCGAGTCTGGCCAGTTCACCGCGGCGGCGGAGCGCCTGGGCGTATCGTCTTCGCACATCAGCCGGCAGATCGCCCGCCTGGAAGAACGCCTGCAGACGCGCCTGCTGTACCGCAGCACCCGGCGTGTCACCCTGAGTGAGGCCGGGCAGACCTTCCTGCAGCATTGCCAGCGCCTGCAAGATGGCCGTGAAGAAGCCCTGCGGGCAATGGGCGACCTGGCCAGCGAGCCCAAGGGGCTGCTGCGCATGACCTGTGCGGTGGCCTACGGCGAGCGCTTCATCGTGCCGCTGGTGACGCGCTTCATGGCGCTGTACCCGCAGCTGAGGGTGGAAGTGGAACTGAGCAACCGCACGCTGGACCTGCTGCATGAAGGCATGGACCTGGCCATTCGCCTCGGCCGGCTTGCCGACTCCAGGCTGGTTGCCGCCCGCCTGGCGCCGCGGCGCATGTACCTGTGCGCCTCACCGGCGTATCTGGAGCGTTACGGCCGGCCGCACAGCCTGTCGGAACTGGCGCGGCACAACTGCCTGATTGGCAGTTCGGACTTGTGGGCGCTGCAGCAGGATGGCCGCGAGATCAGCCAGCGGGTACAGGGAAACTGGCGCTGCAACAGCGGGCAGGCCGTGCTCGACGCCGCGCTGCAGGGGATGGGCTTGTGCCAGTTGCCGGACTATTACGTGCTGGAGCACCTGAACACGGGGGCACTGGTATCGCTGCTGGAGGGGCATCAGCCGCCGAATACGGCGGTGTGGGCGTTGTACCCGCAGCAGCGGCATCTGTCGCCGAAGGTAAGGCGGCTGGTGGATTATCTGAAGGAAGGGTTGGCGGGGTTGCCGGAGTATCGTGTGGCTTGATAGTGCACTGGGGCCGCTTTGCGGCCCTTTCGCGGCACAAGGCCGCTCCTACAAGAGATCGCAATTCCCTGTAGGAGCGGGCTTGCCCGCGAAAGGGCCAGCACAGGATTACAGTGTCAGCGGCGCCCCGCCCAGCGCTGGCGCAACCACTCAAGGTCTTCCGGCCGGGTCACCTTGATGTTATCGCTGCGCCCTTCGATCAGCCGCGGCGCCTGGCCGGACCACTCGATGGCCGAAGCTTCGTCGGTGACCACCACATCCGACACCAGGCACTCGGCCAATGCGCGGTGCAAGGCCCCCAGGCGGAACATCTGCGGCGTATACGCCTGCCAGATGGTGCTGCGGTCTACGGTAGCGCTCACCCGGCCATGGCTGTCGGCACGCTTCAACGTATCGCGCGCCGGCACCGCCAACAGCCCCCCCACCGGGTCATCTGCCAGCTCCGACAGCAGCTTGTCCAGGTCACTGCGCGCCAGGTTCGGCCGCGCGGCATCGTGCACCAGCACCCAGTCGCTGTCCGAAGCCCCTTGGGCATGCAGCAACAGCAACGCGTTGAGTACCGAGTCGGCACGCTCGCGACCGCCCGCCGCGCGCTGGATGCGCGGGTCGCTGGCACAGCGCAGGCCGGGCCAGTAAGGGTCGTCTGCGGCAATGCTGACCACCACGCCCTTGAGCGTTGGATGGCCAAGAAAACAGTCGAGGCTATGCCCGAGAAGTGTCTGCCCACCCAGTTGCAAGTACTGCTTGGGGCGGTCGGCAGCCATGCGGGCACCCACGCCCGCAGCAGGAATCACGGCCCAGAAGGCCGGTAATGTGTCAGTCATTTTTGCGGCAACTGGAAGAGGGTTTCACCCTCTTTGACCATCCCCAATTCATGACGAGCCCGTTCTTCCACGGTCTCCATACCTTTCTTCAACTCCAGGACTTCTGCATCAAGCACGCGGTTACGCTCAAGCAGACGCTCGTTTTCGGCGTGCTGCTCGGCGATCTGCTGCTTGAGCTCGGTCACTTGCGCCAGGCTGCCATTGCCCACCCACAGGCGGTACTGCAGGCCACCCAACAGCAGAAGCAGAACGAGGAACAACCAATAGGGACTGCGCATCAAGGTATCCAGGTTAAAAAGACCGCCGCTTACTGTTCACTTCGGGGCCTCGAATAGCACGAAGCCTGGCCGAGGCCAGGCTTCGTCGACAGAAACCCTTTGCAAGTGTAGGAAAATTCAGTACGAAAGCTCCTACAGCTCCGGCTGCTGTCTTTTTACCATCTCTTGCTTAACCGCGAAACTCGGCACGACCACGGTAAACCGCCTTGGCACCCAGTTGCTCTTCGATGCGCAGCAGTTGGTTGTACTTGGAGACGCGGTCGGAACGGCACAGCGAGCCGGTCTTGATCTGGCCAGCAGCGGTGCCTACAGCCAGGTCGGCAATGGTCGAGTCTTCGGTTTCACCGGAACGGTGCGAAATCACCGCGGTGTAGCCTGCAGCCTTGGCCATCTGGATGGCTTCCAGGGTCTCGGTCAGCGAGCCGATCTGGTTGAACTTGATCAGGATCGAGTTACCGATGCCCTTCTCGATGCCTTCCTTGAGGATCTTGGTGTTGGTCACGAACAGGTCGTCACCGACCAGTTGCACCTTCTCGCCGATCTTGTCGGTGAGGATCTTCCAGCCAGCCCAGTCGGACTCGTCCAGGCCGTCTTCGATCGAGATGATCGGGAAGCGCTCGGTCAGGCCTTTCAGGTACTCGGCAAAGCCTTCGGCGTCGAACGACTTGCCTTCGCCAGACAGGTTGTACTTGCCGTCTTCATAGAACTCGGAAGCTGCGCAGTCCAAGGCCAGTGTCACGTCGGTGCCCAGCTTGTAGCCGGCCTTTTCAACGGCTTCGGCGATGGCGGCCAGCGCGTCTTCGTTAGACGCCAGGTTCGGCGCAAAGCCACCTTCGTCACCGACGGCAGTGTTCAGGCCGCGAGCCTTCAGTACAGCCTTCAGGTGATGGAAGATTTCGGTGCCCATGCGCAGGCCATCGGAGAAGGTCTTGGCGCCAACCGGCTGCACCATGAACTCTTGGATGTCGACGTTATTGTCGGCGTGCTCGCCACCGTTGATGATGTTCATCATCGGAACCGGCATCGAGTACTGGCCCGGGGTGCCGTTCAGGTTGGCGATGTGCGCGTACAGCGGCAGGTCCTGGTCCTGGGCAGCGGCCTTGGCGGCAGCCAGGGAAACAGCCAGGATGGCGTTGGCGCCCAGCTTGGCTTTGTTCTCGGTACCGTCCAGGTCGATCATGGCGCGGTCCAGAGCCTTCTGGTCGGAAGGGTCCTTGCCCAGCAGCAGGTCGCGAATCGGGCCGTTGATGTTGGCGACGGCTTTCAGCACGCCCTTGCCCAGGTAACGGCTCTTGTCGCCATCACGCAGCTCCAGCGCTTCGCGCGAGCCGGTGGAAGCACCGGACGGCGCGCAAGCACTGCCGATGATGCCGTTGTCGAGCAGTACATCGGCTTCCACGGTGGGGTTGCCACGCGAATCGAGAACTTCACGACCTTTGATGTCGACGATTTTTGCCATTGTTGTAAGCACTCCAGAATTGACGAAAACAACGCAGCTTAGGAAATCCTTGCACTTCATCAGGCGGGGTATGCAGCAGGCAGGCCTGATGAAAGCGCTCCCTGACCGTTTGGTCAGGGAGAGAACGGGCGGTACTTTACCCGAGAAATGAGCTTTACGCGGTTTCTACCGTCGGAAAACTTTTCACCAGCTCGTCCAGTTGCTTGAGCTGGGTGAGGAACGGCTCCAGCTTGTCCAGGCGCAAGGCGCAAGGGCCATCGCACTTGGCATTGTCCGGATCAGGGTGAGCCTCGAGGAACAGGCCGGCCAGGCCTTGGCTCATGCCAGCCTTGGCCAGGTCGGTGACCTGGGCACGACGGCCACCGGCAGAGTCCGAGCGACCGCCCGGCATCTGCAGGGCATGGGTCACGTCGAAGAAGACCGGGTACTCGAACTGCTTCATGATGCCGAAGCCGAGCATGTCCACCACCAGGTTGTTGTAGCCGAAGCTCGAACCACGCTCGCAGAGGATCAACTGGTCGTTACCCGCCTCTTCGCACTTGGCCAGGATGTGTTGCATCTCCTGGGGCGCGAGGAACTGGGCCTTCTTGATGTTGATCACCACGCCGGTCTTGGCCATGGCCACCACCAGGTCAGTCTGGCGCGACAGGAAGGCCGGCAACTGGATAATGTCGCAGACCTTGGCCACCGGCTCGGCCTGGTAAGGCTCGTGCACGTCGGTGATCACCGGCACGTTGAAGGTGCGCTTGATCTCCTCGAAGATCTTCAGCCCCTCTTCCATGCCTGGGCCACGGTAGGACGTCACCGACGAACGGTTAGCCTTGTCGAAGCTGGCCTTGAACACATACGGGATACCGAGCTTCTCGGTGACCCGCACGTACTCTTCGCAGACCTTCATTGCCAGGTCACGGGATTCCAGGACGTTCATGCCGCCGAACAGGACGAACGGCTTGTCGTTGGCGATCTCGATGTTACCGACGCGAATGATCTTCTGGGTCATTGATCAGGCCTTGTTCTTCTGAGCCAGGGCTGCCTTGACGAAACCACTGAACAGCGGGTGGCCGTCACGCGGGGTCGAGGTGAACTCTGGGTGGAACTGGCAAGCGACGAACCATGGGTGGTCCTTGGACTCGACCACCTCAACCAGCGCGCCGTCTTCGGAACGACCGGAAACCACCAGGCCAGCATCGACCAGTTGTGGCAGCAGGTTGTTGTTCACTTCGTAGCGGTGACGGTGACGCTCGGTGATCACGTCCTTGCCGTAGCAATCGTGAACCTTGGAGCCCGAGACGATCTGGCAGTCCTGCGCGCCCAGGCGCATGGTGCCGCCCAGGTCGGAAGCTTCGGTACGGGTCTCGACGGCGCCGGTAGAATCGGCCCACTCGGTGATCAGGCCGACAACCGGGTGGCCGCTGTTGCGGTCGAACTCGGTGGAGTTGGCGTCTTTCCAGCCCATCACGTTACGGGCGAACTCGATCACGGCAACTTGCATGCCCAGGCAGATACCCAGGTAAGGCACTTTGTTCTCACGGGCGTATTGCACCGCAGTGATCTTGCCTTCGACACCGCGCAGGCCGAAACCGCCCGGTACCAGAATGGCGTCGGCGCCTTCGAGCAGGCTGGTGCCTTGGTTCTCGATGTCTTCAGAATCGATGTAGCGCAGGTTGACCTTGGTACGGTTGGTGATGCCGGCGTGGCTCATCGCTTCGATCAGCGACTTGTACGCATCCAGCAGCTCCATGTACTTGCCGACCATGGCGATGGTCACTTCGTGCTCTGGGTTGAGCTTGGCATCGACGACCTTGTCCCACTCGGACAGGTCGGCGCTGTCGCACTGCAGGCCGAAGCGCTCGGTGACGAAGTCATCCAGGCCCTGGGCATGCAACACGCCCGGGATCTTGTAGATGGTGTCGACGTCTTCGAGCGAAATGACCGCACGCTCTTCAACGTTGGTGAACAGGGCGATCTTGCGGCGCGACGAGGCATCGACCGGGTGGTCGGAGCGGCAGATCAGCACGTCAGGCTGCAGGCCGATGGAGCGCAGCTCCTTGACCGAGTGCTGGGTCGGCTTGGTCTTGGTTTCGCCTGCGGTAGCGATGTACGGGACCAGGGTCAGGTGCATCAGCATGGCGCGCTTGGAGCCCACTTCGACGCGCAGCTGGCGGATGGCCTCGAGGAACGGCTGCGACTCGATGTCGCCGACCGTACCGCCGATTTCAACCAGGGCCACGTCGGCATCGCCGGCGCCCTTGATGATGCGACGTTTGATTTCGTCGGTGATGTGCGGGATGACCTGGATGGTCGCGCCCAGGTAGTCACCACGGCGCTCCTTGCGCAGCACGTGCTCGTAGATACGGCCGGTGGTGAAGTTGTTGTTCTGGGTCATGGTCGTGCGGATGAACCGCTCGTAGTGGCCCAGGTCAAGGTCAGTCTCGGCGCCGTCCTGGGTGACGAAGACTTCACCGTGCTGGAACGGACTCATGGTGCCAGGATCGACGTTGATGTACGGATCCAGCTTGAGCATGGTGACCTTGAGTCCCCGCGCTTCCAGGATGGCCGCCAGGGAAGCCGAGGCAATGCCTTTCCCCAATGAAGAAACAACACCGCCCGTGACGAATATGTAGCGCGTCATGAAAAACCCTAGAAGTCTGCGTTAAGGCGGCCAGCGCCGCCGGAGAAAGCGAAGGAAGGCCGAAGCCCCCGATCACCTGCGTCAATCACAGTGCATCTCGAAAAACTGCCGCGTCTGTACAAACCAGGGTATCCCCGGCATGGAGCTCGCTCGTCATTTCCAGAATCAGCCCAGCAAAAAACTGCGTGGTAATCGGCAACTGCTGTGTTTTCGAGGAACCCACAGAAGTTGTATCAAGAAGGGAGGGTAGTCTACCGGAATGTACCCTTCAGCTCAAACCTTGCGCGTTCGTCGGTAACTGCCAGTGCAGTTGGCAATCTGCCTGCCCCAGTGCCGGCAGGTTGGCCACGGCCAGCAAGCGCTCGCCCTGATACAGCAAGGGCAGGCGCGAACGCACGAAAGGCGGCACCTGCAGCTCGTTGAGCAGGCGCTTGAGGTCGCGTCGACCGCGCCCGGCAAGCTCAAGCACTTCACCGCCCTGGCGATAGCGGACAGTCAGGCCCGCCAGGGGCTTGGGCGCAGTCAGCCGAACGCTGCCGTTGCCCGGCAAGGCCAGCTCGCAAGCCGAGTCTGCCCAGGCGAATTCGCCTTGCGGCGCCTGCAGCCAGTCACCGCTCAGCCACCAGATACGGCCGTTACTGCGCAGCAACCGGCCGTCGGCCAAGCGCCAGGTCGGCTGGGCGTCGGCTGCGGCATCGCGCAGGTCGGCCCAGCCAGCCCAGTGGCGCGCATCCGGCAGCCGGGTGCGCTGGCTGAGCCAGTATTGCAGGGCATTGCGCTGACGAGCGGGTGACAACGCCGCGAGCACCGCAAGCGCCAGGGAATCCAGCCCCACCCATGCAGCGGCCCCCTCCTCGGCCTTAGCCAGATCCGCCTGAGCCACCTCGTCCAGCAAACCCTGCGCTTCGCCCAGGTGCTCTGCGCAACGGGCAAGGTTCTGGCTGGTTTGCGGCCAACGCTGCTGCAACACCGGGAACACTTCGCCGCGCAAATAGTTGCGGGCAAAGGCGGTGTCGCTGTTCGAGGGGTCTTCGATCCAGGTCAAGCCTTGGGCCTGGGCATACGCGTGCAGCTGCTGGCGGGCAATCGCCAGCAACGGCCTGGCCAGGCTGCCCTGCCCCAGCGGACGCTGCGCCGGCATCGCGGTCAGGCCACGTAGCCCGGCACCGCGCAGCAAACGAAATAGCAGGGTTTCGGCTTGGTCATCGCGGTGCTGGCCGGTGAACAGCACCTCACCGGGGCCTACTACCTTCGTGAATGCCGCATAACGGGCATCGCGGGCCGCCTGTTCGAGACTGGCGCCGGGGGCGACCTGGACGTGGACCACACGAAGTTCGACGCCGAGGTTGGCGCAGACGTGCTCGCAGTGGGCTGGCCACGCGTCAGCGGCGGGCTGCAGGCCGTGATGGATATGGATGGCGCGCAACGGGGGCGCGGTATGGGTGCGGGCGTAATCGGCCAGCAGGTGCAGCAGGACGGTGGAGTCCAGGCCACCAGAGAAGGCGATGTGCCAGGCGGGGGCTTGGAGCCAGGGGGTGAGGTTGATCAAGGGCGCCTCACATGATTCGCAATCGCCGGGGCACTGTGGGAGCGGGCTTGCCCCGCGAACAAGGGCGAAGCCGTTGCCATACGACTCCGTTGCCAGAGCCGGCCTCTTCGCGG
Organism: Pseudomonas sp. ITEM 17296; assembly: GCF_028895205.1. NCBI lineage: Bacteria > Pseudomonadati > Pseudomonadota > Gammaproteobacteria > Pseudomonadales > Pseudomonadaceae > Pseudomonas > Pseudomonas sp. ITEM 17296. Next base: position 204,479 of record NZ_WJRS01000003.1, read on the forward strand.
GGCGAGCCCGCTCCCACAGGGCCGCAAAGCGGCCCCGGGGTGTATCAGAGACCGTAGCTCATCAGGCGCTCGTAACGGCGTGCCAGCAGCGCGTCATTGTCGAGCTTGCCCAGCATATCCAGCTGCTGCACCAGGTCGGCACGGATGCTTTCAGACATGGCGGCCGGGTCACGGTGGGCGCCGCCCAGCGGCTCCGAGATGACCTTGTCGACGATGTTCAGGCTCTTCAGGCGCTCGGCCGTGATACCCATGGCCTCGGCGGCATCGGCAGCCTTGTCGGCGGTCTTCCACAGGATCGAGGCGCAGCCTTCCGGCGAAATCACCGAGTAGGTGGAGTACTGCAGCATGTTCAGCTGGTCGCACACACCAATGGCCAGTGCACCGCCAGAACCACCCTCACCGATCACGGTGGCGATGATTGGCGTCTTCAGGCGCGCCATGACACGCAGGTTCCAGGCAATCGCCTCGCTCTGGTTGCGCTCTTCGGCGTCGATACCTGGGTAGGCACCTGGGGTATCGATGAACGTCAGGATCGGCATTTTGAAGCGCTCGGCCATTTCCATCAGGCGGCACGCCTTACGGTAGCCCTCAGGGCGCGGCATGCCGAAGTTGCGGCGCACCTTCTCACGTACTTCGCGGCCTTTCTGGTGGCCGATGACCATCACTGCCTTGCCATCCAGGCGGGCGGTACCGCCCACGATCGCGGCATCATCGGAGAAATGGCGGTCACCGTGCAGCTCTTCGAATTCAGTGAAGATGTGCTGCAGGTAGTCCAAGGTGTAAGGACGACGCGGGTGACGCGCCAGGCGGGCGATCTGCCAGCTGGTCAGGTTGCCGAAGATGCTTTCGGTCAGGGTATTGCTCTTGTCTTGCAGACGGGCAATTTCATCGCTGATGTTCAGCGAGTTGTCGTTACCCACCAGGCGCAGGCCTTCGATCTTGGCTTGCAGGTCGGCAATCGGCTGTTCGAAATCGAGGAAATTCGGGTTCATAGGCATCCGTCTTGGGTCTACGGCCAGGCGGCCGGCCGGTTGATCCGTTTGGCGCCCTACCTTAAGGGATCGGGCGCATTCAGGTCGAGATTAAAATTCGTCGATTCAACGATATTGCAGGAAGACGTTCTCACGTCCGAACTGGTCACGCAGTGCCTGAATCAGGCCGTCAGCCGGGTCGATTGACCACTCATCGGCAAACTGCAGCATGGCCTTGGCGTCACTGCCGGTGTATTCCAGGGTAATCGGGCAGCCGCCGCGGTGACGGGTGATCAACTCACCCAGCCAGTTCAGGCGGTCGCCCTTGAGCGCATCATGGGCAACTTTCAGGCGCAGGCTTTCGGCCAGGCGCGTGCGCGCGTCTTCCATGGTCATTACCTGCTTCACCCGCAGGCGCAGGCCGCCCGAGAAGTCATCGTTACTGACCTCCCCTTCGACCACGACCATGGCGTCGTTCTGCAGCAATGACTGGGCCGCCATGAAGGAGTCGGCAAACAGCGACGCCTCGATGCGCCCCGAGCGGTCATCGAGGGTGACAAAACCCATCTTGTCACCCTTCTTGTTCTTCATGACCCGCAACGCAATGATCATCCCGGCGATCGTCTGGGACTCACGGGACGGCTTCAGGTCGATGATGCGCTGCCGGGCAAAACGGCGAATCTCGCTTTCGTACTCGTCGATCGGGTGACCGGTCAGGTACAGGCCCAGCGTGTCCTTCTCGCCTTTGAGGCGCTCTTTGAGGGTCAGCTCGCGGACCTTGCGGTGGTTGGCATAGACGTCCGAGTCTGCCTCGACGAACAAGCCGCCAAACAGGTCGACGTGGCCGCTGTCGGCAGTACGTGCGGTCTGCTCGGCCGACTTGATCGCCTCTTCCAGCGCCGCCAGCAAGGTTGCACGGTTACGGTCGATGTTGGCCTGGTAGGCCTTGATCTCGTCATGGAAGTACGGGCCCAGACGGTCCAGTGCACCACTGCGGATCAACGCATCGAGGGTGCGCTTGTTGACGCGCTTGAGGTCGACGCGCTCGCAGAAATCGAACAGGTCCTTGAACGGGCCGCCCTGCGCACGCACTTCGACGATGGCTTCCACCGGCCCCTCGCCCACGCCCTTGATCGCACCCAGGCCATAGACGATACGGCCATCGTCATTGACGGTGAACTTGAAATCGGAAGTGTTCACATCGGGCGCATCGAGGCGCAGCTTCATGCTGCGCACTTCCTCGATCAGCACCACCACCTTGTCGGTGTTGTGCATGTCCGCCGACAGTACCGCAGCCATGAACGGCGCCGGGTAGTGGGTTTTCAGCCAGGCGGTCTGGTAGGACACCAGGCCATAGGCGGCAGAGTGAGATTTGTTGAAGCCGTAACCGGCGAATTTTTCTACCAGGTCAAAGATGTTACCTGCCAGATCGCCATCGATGCCGTTGTTCGCGCAACCTTCGATGAAGCCGCCGCGCTGCTTGGCCATCTCTTCGGGCTTTTTCTTACCCATGGCCCGCCGCAGCATGTCGGCACCGCCCAGGGTATAGCCGGCCATGACCTGGGCAATCTGCATCACCTGCTCTTGATACAGGATGATGCCGTAGGTCGGCGCCAGTACCGGCTGCAGGCCGTCATACTGGTAGTCCGGGTGCGGGTAGGCCAGCTCGGCGCGGCCGTGCTTGCGGTTGATGAAGTCGTCCACCATGCCCGACTGCAGCGGGCCTGGGCGGAACAGCGCCACCAATGCGATGAGGTCTTCCAGGCAGTCTGGCTTGAGCTTCTTGATCAGCTCCTTCATGCCGCGCGATTCGAGCTGGAACACCGCCGTGGTCTCGGCTTTTTGCAGCAACTCGTAGGTCTTGCGGTCATCCAGCGGAATGAAGTCGATGTTCAGGTCCGGCAGGTTCAGCTTGGCCTGCTCGCGGTTGATCGTCTCCATCGCCCACTTGATGATGGTGAGCGTACGCAGGCCGAGGAAGTCGAACTTGACCAGCCCGGCGGCCTCGACATCGTCCTTGTCGAACTGGGTTACCAGGCCGCCGCCCTCTTCGTCACAGGCGATCGGCGAGAAGTCGGTGAGCTTGGTCGGGGCGATGACCACACCACCGGCGTGCTTGCCGGTACCCCGCGTGACACCTTCGAGCTTGAGGGCCATCTCCCAGATCTCGCGGGCATCTTCGTCGCCCTTGAGGAAGTCGCGCAGGATCTCTTCCTGCTCGTAGGCTTTTTCCAGGGTCATGCCGACTTCGAAGGGGATCATCTTCGACAGGCGATCGGCCAGGCCATAGGACTTGCCCTGCACCCGCGCCACGTCGCGCACCACCGCCTTGGCGGCCATGGTACCGAAGGTGATGATCTGGCTGACCGCGTTGCGCCCGTAGGCATCAGCCACGTATTCGATGACCCGGTCACGGCCATCCATGCAGAAGTCGACGTCGAAGTCGGGCATGGATACCCGTTCAGGGTTGAGGAAGCGCTCGAACAGCAGGTCATAGGCCAGCGGGTCGAGGTCGGTGATCTTCAACACGTAGGCGACCAGCGAACCGGCACCCGAGCCTCGGCCTGGGCCGACCGGCACGCCGTTGTTCTTGGCCCACTTGATGAAGTCCATAACGATCAGGAAGTAGCCGGGGAAGCCCATCTGGATGATGATATCCAGCTCGAACTTCAGGCGGTCCAGGTAGACCTGGCGCTTTTCCTCATAGTCTGGCGTGGTCTCTTTGGGCCAGAGCACCGCCAGGCGCTCCTCCAGGCCTTCATGGGAGACATGGCGCAGGTAATCGTCGATGCCCATGCCATTGGGCGTCGGGAAATCGGGCAGGAAGTGCTTGCCCAATTGAACCTGGATGTTGCAGCGCTTGGCGATCTCGACAGTGTTGGCGATGGCGTCGGGCAAGTCGCTGAACAGCTCGGCCATTTCGTCCGCGCTCTTGAGGTACTGCTGATCGCTGTAGTTGCGCGGGCGACGCGGGTCGTCCAGGGTCCAGCCCTCGCCAATGCAGACACGGGTTTCGTGGGCATCGTAGTCGGCCTGCTTGATGAAGCGCACATCGTTGGTCGCCACCAGCGGCGCGCCGACCTTGTCGGCCAGGGCCACAGCAGCGTGCACGTATTCTTCGTCGCGGGCACGGTTGGTGCGCTGCACTTCAACGTAGAAGCGCTCGGGGAACATGCCCATCCAGTCGCGCAACAGCGCTTCGGCTTCTTCAACCCGGCCAGAGAGCAGCGCGGCGCCAATGTCGCCTTCCTTGCCAGCTGACAAGGCGATCAGGCCTTCGCTGGCGGGGGTGATCCACTCGCGCTGCAAAATCACCAGGCCATTGCGCTGGCCTTCAACCCAACCACGCGAAATCAGCTCGGTGAGGTTGCGATAGCCCTGGGGGTTCATCGCCAGGAAGCAGATACGCGACAACGGGGCTTCCGGGTCGGGCCCGGCCAGCCACAGGTCGGCACCACAGATCGGCTTGATCCCGGCGCCCATGGCGGTCTTGTAGAACTTCACCAGCGAGCACATGTTGCTCTGGTCGGTGATCGCCACCGCCGGCATGTTCATCCCCGCCAGTGCCTTGGCCAGCGGTTTGATCCGCACCAGGCCGTCGACCAGCGAGAATTCGGAGTGCACGCGAAGGTGAACGAAGGGAACCGACATGGGTGATCCTGTAGCAGAACGACAAGGGCGGGATTGTAGCGTAAATGAGGGCAGGATTTGGGGCTGCTTCGCAGCCCATCGCGACACAAGGCCGCTCCTACAAGGAAACGCGTAACCTCTGTAGGAGCGGCCTTGCGTCGCGAAAGGGCCGCAAAGCGGCCCCATGCACTAGATCAAAGAATCAGTAATGCCCTCACGGGCCTCCCACGCCGCCCGTACCGGCGCAAAGGAGCGTCGGTGAATGGGCGTAGGCCCAAGCCGGGCCAGGGCTTCAAGGTGCACCGGCGTCGGATAACCCTTGTGCCCACCGATGCCGTAACCGGGGTAGATCAGCTCGAACGCACTCATCTCCCGATCACGCGTCACCTTGGCCAGGATCGACGCAGCCGCGATGGCCGGTACCTGGCTGTCACCTTTTACGACTGGTGCCGCGGGCACCGCCAGCTTGGGGCAGCGGTTGCCGTCGATCAGTGCCAGCTTGGGCGTGACATGCAGCCCCTCGACCGCACGCTGCATGGCCAGCATGGTGGCCTGAAGAATGTTCAGGCGGTCGATTTCTTCGACCTCGGCGCGGGCAATGCAAAAGCTCAGCGCCTTCTCGCAGATTTCGTCGAACAACGCCTCGCGCTTGGCTTCGGTGAGTTTCTTCGAATCGTTGAGGCCGAGGATCGGCCGTGCCGGGTCGAGGATCACTGCAGCCGTCACCACCGCGCCACACAACGGGCCACGGCCGACTTCATCGACCCCGGCGACCAGGTCTTCGACCAGGTTGAAATCCAGTCCTATTTGCATCTCAGCGGTCCTTGAGCAAGGCCAGTACCGCCTCGGCGGCCTGGTTGGAAGCATCCCGGCGCAGGGTGCGGTGAATCTCGTCGAAACGTTCGGTCTGCTGGCTGCCATCGGCCACCAAGGGGGCCAAGGTTTGCGCCAGGGCTTCGCTGGTGGCGTCATCCTGCAGCAGTTCAGGCACCAGTTCGCGCTGGGCCAGCAGGTTGGGCAACGACACGTAAGGGCTTTTGACCAGGCGCTTGAGAATCCAGTAGGTCAACGGCGCCAGGCGATAAGCCACCACCATGGGGCGCTTGTACAGCAGTGCCTCCAGGGTGGCGGTACCCGACGCGATAAGCACCGCATCGCAGGCCGCCAGGGCCTGGTGCGACTGGCCGTCGAGCAGGGTCAGCGGCAGCGCGCGCCCTTCGAGCATCTGCTCGACCTGGGCACGCCGTGCGGCGTTGGCGCAGGGCAGCACGAAGCGCACACCCGGTACTCGTTCGCGCAAGCGCTCGGCGGCATCGAGGAACAGCGCCCCCAGGCGCCCGACCTCGCCGCCGCGGCTGCCAGGCATCAACGCGACCACCGGGCCTGGGCCCAGGCCAAGCGCAGCCCGTGCTGCCAGTCGGTCGGCCTCGAGCGGAATGGTATCGGCCAGTGGGTGGCCGACGAAACGCACCGGCACCCCCTGCTCCTCGTAGAACCGGGCTTCGAACGGCAACAGCGTCAGCATCAGGTCGCAGCCTTCGCGGATCTTCAGCACGCGCTTCTGCCGCCACGCCCATACGGATGGGCTGACGTAGTGCACGGTCTTGATACCGGCCTGACGCAGTTTCAATTCGATGTTGAGGGTGAAATCCGGGGCGTCGATGCCGATGAACACATCGGGCTTTTCGGCGATGAGGGTCTGGATCAACAACTTGCGGCGCTTGAGCAGCTCACGCAGCCGTCCCAGTACCTCGACCAGGCCCATGACCGCCAGACGTTCCATGGGGAAGTAGGATTGCAGGCCTTCGGCCTCCATCAAGGGGCCGCCAACGCCGATAAAGCGGACGTCGGGATGGCGCGCCTTGAGGGCGCGCATCAAGCCAGACCCGAGAATATCGCCGCTGGCCTCACCCGCGACCAGGGCTACGCAAAGCTGGGCCATGTCAGCGGGTGATGCCGCGGGCAGAATTCAGGATCGACTGACGGAACAGATCGACCTCAGGGTGCTGGGCTGCCAGTTCGTCCAGCGCCTTGATCGCATCTTCGACGGTCAGGCCCTGACGGTAGACGATCTTGTAGCAACGACGCAGGATATGAATGACCTCGTCGCTGAAACCCCGACGGCGCATGCCTTCGAAGTTCATGCTGCGTGCTTCGGCCGGGCTGCCGAACACCGTGACGAAAGCCGGTACGTCTTTGCCGATCGCCGTGCCCATGCCGGAAAACGCATGTGCACCGATATGGCAGTACTGGTGCACCAGGGTGTACCCGGACAGAATTGCCCAGTCACCCACATGAACATGCCCCGCCAACGCGGTGTTGTTCACCAGAATGCAATGATTGCCGATGACACTGTCGTGACCGATGTGGGCGTAGGCCATGATCAGGTTGTGATCGCCGACGGTGGTTTCTGCACGGTCCTGAACGGTACCGCGGTGAATGGTCACACCTTCGCGGAACACATTGTGATCACCGATCACCAGGCGCGTCGGCTCACCCTTGTACTTGAGGTCAGGGGTGTCTTCGCCGATCGAGGAAAACTGGTAGATGCGGTTGTGCTTGCCGATACGGGTCGGCCCCTTGAGCACCACATGCGGGCCAATGACGGTGCCCTCCCCGATTTCGACATCAGGGCCAACGATCGACCAGGGGCCCACCTCGACACCGTCGGCCAGCTTGGCCGACGGGTCGATGATGGCCCGAGGATCAATCAAATTCATAGGGAGCGTTCCGCGCAGGTGATTTCTGCCGAGCAGACAGGCTTGCCGTCGACCAGGGCGCGGCACTCGAATTTCCAGATCATGCTCTTGCGGCTGAGGAACTTGGCTTCCAGCACAAGCTGGTCACCCGGCAATACCGGCTGACGGAAACGCAATTTGTCGGACCCGACAAAGTAGTACAGGGTGCCATCCGCCGGCTTGGCATCGAGCATCTTGAAACCGAGGATGCCGGCCGCCTGGGCCATGGCCTCGATGATCAGAACGCCCGGCATGATCGGGTGGGCCGGGAAGTGGCCATTGAAGAACGGCTCGTTGATGCTGACATTCTTGTAGGCACGAATGCTCTGGGCCTCGAAGTCCAGATCCGTCACGCGATCCACCAGCAGGAACGGGTAACGGTGAGGCAGGTATTCGCGAATCTCGTTGATGTCCATCATTTCGGGGGGAAGCCTGTAATAAGAATAGGGAGCGCAGGTGCTGACCACGCGCTCCTTTTGCAGTCCAAAGAGGAGCCAGCTAGCGTCTGTTCACTCTTGCTCAGGGAATGGTATCAGCCTTCTGATGCCGGCTGGCCACCTGAGGTCACGGTATCGATGCGCTTTTCCACCTGCTGGAGACGCTTGGCCATGTCGTCCAGGTGGCGGATACGCGCGGCGCTCTTGCGCCAGTCAGCCAATGGCTGCATGGCTGTGCCGGAAGAATAGGCACCCGGTTCGGTGATCGATCGGGTCACCATGGTCATCCCGGACACGAAAACGTTATCACAGACATCAATATGACCCACCATGCCGACACCGCCAGCAATGGTGCAGTGCTTGCCAATGCGCGTGCTGCCGGAAATCCCGACACAGGCGGCCATGGCCGTGTGCTCACCGATCTGAACGTTATGGGCGATCTGGATCTGGTTGTCGAGCTTGACGCCGTCGGCAATGCGCGTGTCCGACAGCGCACCACGGTCGATTGCCGTGTTGACGCCGATTTCTACATCATCGCCGATGGTCACGCCGCCGATCTGGGCAATCTTGCGCCATACGCCCTTCTCGTTGGCGAAGCCGAAGCCCTCGCCACCGATCACTGCGCCAGACTGGATCACCACACGCTTGCCGATGGTCACGTCATGGTACAGGGTGACCCGTGGCGCCAGCCAGCCGCCCTCACCGATGACGCAACGGGCACCGACCACGCAGTGGGCACCGATGCTGACATTGGCAGCAACCTGCGCACCACTTTCGATGACGACGAACGGGCCGATGCTCGCACTGGCATCCACCTGGGCATCTTCAGCCACTACGGCGCTGGGATGAATTCCCGCCACAGCCTTGGGCTTGGGATCGAACAGGTGGGAAATGCGCGCATAGGCCAAGTACGGATCAGCGACGATCAGTGCATTGCCAGCAAAGCCTTCAGCATCCGCAGCCTTGAGCAGCACCGCTGCCGCCTGGCTGTTATCCAGGAATTTGCGGTACTGCGGGTTGGCGAGGAAGCTCAATTGACCGGGGCCGGCCTCTTGCAAGGTGGCCAGCCCGGTAATCTGCAGCGCCTCGGGCCCCTTGAGGGTGGCGCCGAGGGCTTCGGCCAACTGGCCAAGCGTCATGTTCAAGGTCATATCAACGGGCTTGGTTCATGCGCTCGATGACTTGGCGGGTGATGTCGTACTGAGGTTTGACATCGATGACCGCGCCACGCTCGAGAACCAGGTCGAAACCGCCCTTCTTGATCACTTCCTCGACAGCGCCGTCCAGCTTCGGCTTGAGTTGCTTGAGCATGTCACGGTCCGCAACGGCCTTGGCTTCGTTCAGTTCCTTGGACTGGAACTGGAAGTCGCGGGCCTTTTGCTTGAACTCGAGCTCCAGGCGCTCACGCTCCTGCTGCTGCATCTTGTCGCCACCTTTGATCAGGCGGTCCTGGATGCCCTTGGCGCTGCTTTCCAGGCTTTTCAGCTTGGTCAGTTGCGGGCCGAATTTTTTCTCTGCATCAACCGCATACTTCTTGGCGGCATCCGATTCCAGCAGGGCCATCTGATAGTTCAGGACGGCAACCTTCATTTCGGCGAAAGCCGGGGTGGCGACCAGCGCCGCGGCCAAAATGGCCAGTTGAGTCAACTTACGCACGATGCACTCCTGGATAAACCGTTGTCGTTATGCAAGGGCCGACCTTAGAAGGTCTGGCCCAGAGAGAATTGGAACACCTGGGTATCGGCATCGTCCGGCTTCTTGACCGGCATCGCCAGGCTGAAGCTCAACGGGCCCAGTGCAGTGATCCAGGTCACACCCAGACCCACCGAACTGGCCATACCCGAGAAACCGACCTTCTCGCAATCTGGCTTGCTGCCGCAGTTGGTATCGAACACGTTACCCACGTCCCAGAATACCGACGTGCGTAGCGAACGCTGGTCCTTGACGAACGGCAGTGGGAACAGCAGTTCGACACCACCCTGGACCAACACGTTGCCACCGAACGGCAGCGGATCCTGATCCGGGTCGGCGATGGTACCCGGTTTGCCACCCGGGTTGCCTTCACCACGGCTAGGCGTACTGCGTGGGCCCAGGCTGCTGTCCTTGAAGCCACGGACAGAGTTGAAGCCGCCCGCGTAGTAGTTCTCGTAGAACGGCAGGCCCGAGGTGCTGCCGTAGCCATCACCATAGCCCAGTTCAGTGTGCAGGCGCAGGGTGTAGTCGTTGTTGATTGGCTTGAACAGCTGGCCGCGGTAGTCGAGCTTGTAGAACGACAGGTCGCTGCCCGGAATTGTCGATTCCAGGGTCAGGCTTTGCGAATGACCGCGAGTCGCCAGCACGCCTTTGTTCAGGGTCGACTCGGACCAACCGATCGACGCCTTGAAGTTCAGGAAGTTGTCACCCTCTTGATCGAGGAAGTCGAAGATCTCGTCAACGGTGTATTTACCGGTTTTGATCTTGTCCTGCTGAACGCTCAGGCCATAGGTCAGGCGCGAGGTTTCGCTGATCGGGTAACCCAGGCTGACACCGGCGCCCAGGCTGTCGACCGCATAGCTGGCAACGTCGACATCGAGGTCGTCGTAGTCGGTGCTGCGGTAGAAGGCGTTGTAACCCAGGCTGACACCGTCAGCCGTGAAGTAGGGGTCCACGAAGCCGAAGTTGTAGCGGGTCTGGTATTCGGAACGGGTCAGGCCGATGGAGACCTTGTTACCGGTACCCAGGAAGTTGCTCTGGCTGATCGAACCACCCAGGATCAGACCGGCGCTCTGGGCGAAACCGACCGACGCCGTAATGGAGCCGGACGCTTGTTCCTCGACGCTGTAGTTGACGTCGACCTGGTCATCGGTGCCAGGCACCGGCGGGGTCTCGACGTTGACTTCCTTGAAGAAGCCCAGGCGCTCCAGACGGGTCTTGGATTGGTCGATCAGGTAGGTCGACGCCCAGCCGCCTTCCATCTGGCGCATTTCGCGACGCAGCACTTCGTCTTCGGTCTTGGTGTTGCCGCGGTAGTTGATGCGGTTGACGTAGGCACGCTTGCCCGGGTCGACCACGAACATGATATCGACGGTGTGGTCCTGGTCGTTCGGCTGTGGCACACCGTTGACGTTGGCGAAGGTGTAGCCTTCGTTACCCAGACGACGGGTGATCAGCTCGGACGTGGTGGTCATCACCTTGCGCGAGAATACCTGGCCCGGCTGCACCAGCAGCAGCGACTTGACCTGGTCTTCCGGCACCTTGAGGTCACCGGAGAGCTTCACGTCACGGACGGTGTACTTCTCGCCTTCGTTGATGTTGACGGTGATGTAGACGTGTTTCTTGTCTGGCGTGATGGATACCTGGGTAGAGGCGATATCCATGTTGATGTAGCCACGGTCCAGGTAGTAGGAACGCAGACGCTCCAGGTCACCGGAGAGTTTTTCACGGGCGTACTTGTCGTCGTTCTTGAAGAACGACAGCCAGTTGGTGGTTTTCAGCTCGAACAGCTGCGACAGCTCTTCGTCGTCGAAGACGTTGTTGCCCACCACGTTGATGTGCTGAATGGCAGCGACGGTGCCTTCGTTGATCTTGATTTTCAGCGCGACGCGGTTGCGCGGCTGCGGCACGACTTCGGCGTCGACCTCGGCCGAGTAGCGGCCCTGGGCCACGTACTGGCGCTGCAGCTCGTTACGCACACCTTCAAGGGTGGCGCGCTGGAAGATTTCACCTTCGGCCAGCCCAGACTGCTTCAGACCCTTCATCAGGTCTTCGGTGCTGATCGCCTTGTTGCCTTCGATCTCGATGCTGGAAACCGACGGGCGCTCGACCACGTTGATGATCAGGACATTGCCATCGCGGCTCAGCTGGATGTCTTGGAAGAAGCCAGTCTTGAACAGGGAACGGGTCGAATCCACCAGGCGCCGATCATCGGCCTGATCGCCGACGTTGAGCGGCAAGGCACCGAAGACGCTGCCGGCGGAAACCCGCTGCAGGCCGTTGACACGAATATCGGAGATGGTGAAGGACTCGGCGTGAACTTCAGCGATCATCAGTGCGGAGAGGACCGCAGTTAGCAGCAGACGTTTCATGAAGTCCTTTTATTCCAACTGGCAATAAACAACCCGCCGCGAAGTGGCGGCAGGTTCGCAATGCGAAGCTTTATAGTCGACCCAGATCGTTGATCAGGGCGAGCAACATCACCCCTACGACCAAACTGATACCGATCTGGACCCCCCAACCTTGCACCCGATCTGACAGCGGACGACCGCGCGCCCACTCGACCAGGTAAAACAGCAAATGCCCCCCATCCAGTACTGGAATGGGCAGCAGGTTAAGAACCCCCAGGCTAATGCTCAGGTAGGCCAGGAAATTCAGGAAATCCCCCACGCCGGACTGGGCTGAAGCGCCCGCCACTTTAGCAATGGTTATCGGTCCGCTCAAGTTTTTTACCGAGAGCTCTCCGAACAGCATTTTCTTCAGCGACTCGAGCGTCAGGACGCTCATGTTCCAGGTACGCGACAAGCCCTCACCTACCGCGTCCAGCGGGCCATAGCTGACTTCGCGGAGCATGTTGGCAGGCCATTCGCCACCTTTTACCCCCGCGCCCAGGTAACCGCCCGCGGCCTTGCCCTCACCCTTGCGGGCCAGGGTTACTGGCACATCCAGCGCAGCACCATCGCGTTCGACACGCACCACGACCTTGGCTTGCGGGTGGGCGCGCACGGTGTCGACCACCTGCTGCCAGTCGCTCACTGCCACGCCATCGAGGGCCAGCAGCTTGTCACCTGCCTTCAAGCCGGCGGCAGCGGCCGGCCCTTTCGAATCGATCTCGGCCAGCACCGGCACGATCACCGGGCGCCATGGGCGCAAGCCCAGGGACTGGATAGGGTCTGGCTCGTCGGCGCCTTTCAGCCAGTGGTCCAGCTTGATCTGCAAGTGCTGCTCGGCGCTGGCGCCTTCGTCGCGCACGCCTACCTGCAGGGTGCCGCTCTCGCCCAGACGGCGAACCAGTTGCAGGTTGACCGCAGACCAACCGCTGGTCGCCTTGCCATCGATGGATACAATTTCCTGACCTGCGGTCAGGCCTGCCGACGCTGCCAGGCTGCCCGCTTCGACTGCACCGATGACCGGGCGAATCTGCTGGGTGCCGAGCATGGCCAAGAGCCAGAAGAACACGATGGCCAGCAAGAAGTTGGCAATCGGGCCGGCGGCGACGATGGCGATACGCTGACGCACGCTTTTTCGGTTGAACGATTGGTCGGCCAACGCAGGCGGCACATCGCCTTCACGCTCATCGAGCATCTTGACGTAGCCGCCCAGCGGAATCGCCGCCACCACGAATTCGGTGCCCTGGCGGTCATGCCAGCGCAACAACGGCGTACCGAAGCCCACCGAAAAACGCAGCACCTTGACGCCGCAGCGTCGGGCCACCCAGAAGTGGCCGAATTCGTGGAACGTGACCAGAACACCCAAGGCCACCAGGGTGCCGACAATCATGTAGAGCGCAGTCATATCTTTCTCCAGATGACGTTCAGCAGAACGACTTTTCGCACAAGCCCTGGCAGGCCTGCATCATCGACCGTGACGCCGCAACCACTCACGGGACAGCTCCCGGGCACGCTGGTCGGCGGCAAATACCGCGTCCAACGAGGCCAGTGGCACTACAGGCTCCTGATCGAGCACTTGTTCGATCATACCCGCGATCTCCGGGAAGCGGATACGCCGCTGGAGAAATGCCTCGACAGCCACTTCGTTGGCCGCATTGAGCACGGCAGGTGCACTGTTGCCGGCCTCGGCAGCCTGCCGCGCCAGGCGCAGGCACGGGAAGCGCTGCTCGTCGGGTGCCTGGAAATCCAGGCGTGCGATGGCAAACAGGTCCAGCGGTGCGACGCCAGAATCAATGCGCTCTGGCCAGGCCAGCGCATTGGCGATCGGCGTGCGCATGTCCGGGTTGCCCAGCTGGGCGAGCACAGATCCGTCCACGTAATCCACCAGCGAGTGGATCACGCTCTGCGGGTGCACCACCACCTCGACCTTGGCGGGCGAGGCATCGAACAGCCAGCAGGCCTCGATCAACTCGAGCCCTTTGTTCATCATGCTGGCCGAATCCACGGAAATCTTGCGCCCCATGGACCAGTTAGGGTGCGCGCACGCCTGCTCCGGCGTGACATCGGCCAATGCGGCGGACGGTGTTTCGCGGAACGGGCCACCCGATGCCGTCAGCAGGATGCGGCGCACCCCCACCTGGCTCAGGCCGCGGGCATAGTCGCCGGGCAGGCACTGGAAGATTGCATTGTGCTCGCTGTCGATCGGCAGTAGCACGGCACCACTGCGCCGCACCGCCTCCATGAACAGCGCGCCAGACATCACCAGGGCCTCTTTATTGGCCAGCAACACTTTCTTACCCGCCTCGACGGCAGCCAAGGTCGGTCGCAGCCCTGCCGCACCCACGATGGCGGCCATCACCGCATCCACCTCAGGCGCTGCGGCAACCTGGCAAAGCCCCGCCTCGCCTTCCAGCACCTGGGTAGCGCAACCGACGGCCGCCAGGCCGTCGCGCAAGCGCGCAGCACCTTCGGCACTCGGCACCACCGCGTACTCCGGGCGATGCCGGACGCACAACGCCAGCAGCTCGTCGATGCGCGAGTAACCGCTCAGGGCGAATACCGAATAACGCTCAGGGTGACGTGCAATCACATCCAGCGTGCTCAGGCCAATGGAGCCCGTGGCACCCAGCACGGTAATGCGCTGCAACGTACTCACATCACACCCCATTCGGCAGCCCACAGCAGCACGGCAAAGAGCGGGATGGCCGCCGTCAGGCTGTCGATGCGGTCGAGCACGCCACCATGGCCGGGCAGCAGGTTGCTGCTGTCCTTGATGCCCGAGCGGCGCTTGAACATGCTTTCGGTCAGGTCACCGATCACCGAGGCCATGACCACCAGTGCCGCGCCCATCAGGCCCAGCAGGATCTGGCCAACACCCCAGTCGCGGCTGATACCGACCACCAGCGTAATGACCAGGCTGACAGCCAGGCCACCATAGACGCCTTCCCAGCTCTTGCCCGGGCTGACCTGCGGCGCCAGCTTGCGCTTGCCGAAGGCACGGCCAGAGAAGTAGGCACCGATGTCGGCGGCCCACACCAGCACCATGACCGACAGAATCAGCCAGTTGCCGAGCGGCCAGTGCTTGAGCAGCACCAGGCCTTGCCACGCCGGCAGCAACACCAGCAGGCCGATCAGCAAGCGGCAGGCCGCACTGGCCCATAGCTCGCTGCTGCGCGGATAGGTCAGCACCAGCCAGGTGGCCAGCCCCCACCAGATCACTGACGCACCCAGCACCCAGGGTGCCAGGTCGGGCATCAGGTGCAGCAGCATCAGCGCTCCGGCGACGACTGCGGCGTAGGCAATGCGCAGTGGCTGGGTCATCAACCCCGCCAGGCGCGCCCACTCCCAGGCGCCGAGGGTGACCACGAAGCCGATGAACAGGGCGAAATCCCCACCGTTGAGCAGGAAGAAGCCACCCAGCGCGACCGGCAGCAGGATCAGCGCGGTAATGATGCGTTGTTTAAGCATTAAGCACGAGCTCCAGCCTCGACCTGCTCGCTGGTCTTACCGAAGCGGCGCTGGCGCGAAGCGAAATCGGCCAGGGCATTGCGCATGGCCTCGTGTTTGAAGTCCGGCCAGTACAGGTCGGAGAAATACAGCTCGGCATAGGCCAGCTGCCACAGCAGGAAATTGCTGATGCGGCGTTCGCCCCCGGTGCGGATGCACAGGTCAGGCAACGGCAACTCACCGGTGGACAGGCACGTCTGCAGCAGACCCGGCGTGATATCGTCCGGACGCAAATGGCCCGCCTGTACTTCCCGCGCCAGGCGCTGGGCGGCCTGGGCGATATCCCACTGGCCACCGTAGTTGGCCGCGATCTGCAGGATGAAGCGGTTGTTGCCGGCGGTCAGTGCCTCGGCCTCACGCATGGCAGCCTGCAGCTCAGGGTGAAAGCGCGAGCGATCACCAATGATGCGCAAGCTGATGTTGTTCTCGTTGAGGCGACGCGCCTCACGGCGAAGGGCCGAGAAGAACAACTCCATCAGCGCACCGACCTCTTCGGCGGGGCGCTGCCAGTTTTCGCTGGAGAAGGCGAACAGGGTCAGTACCTCGACCCCCGATTCGGCGCAGACTTCGATGACCGCACGCACGGCATCGACGCCAGCCTTGTGCCCGGCAACGCCGGGCAGCAAGCGCTTCTTCGCCCAGCGGTTGTTGCCATCCATGATGATCGCGACGTGTCGCGGCACCGAGGACGGCGCCGCTGGCTTGGTCTTTTCCATTAAAAAACCTCGGCCTTAGACGGCCAACAGGTCCTTTTCCTTGGCCTTGAACGCAGCGTCGATTTCGGCGACGAACTTGTCGGTCAGCTTCTGGATCTCGTCAGCGGCGCGACGTTCTTCGTCTTCGCTGATTTCCTTGTCCTTGGTCAGCTTCTTCAGGTCGGCGAGTGCGTCACGGCGCACGTTACGCACGGCTACCTTGGCATCTTCGGCAACGCCGCTGGCCTGCTTGGTGTAACCCTTGCGGGTTTCCTCGGTCAGGGCCGGCATCGGGACGCGGATGGTGGTACCGGCGCTGGACGGGTTCAGGCCCAGGTCGGAGGTCAGGATGGCTTTTTCGATGGCAGCGCTGAGGTTCTTGTCGTGCGCAACGATCTTCAGGGTGCGCGCGTCCTCGACGGTAATCGCGGCCACCTGGTTCAGCGGCATTTCACTACCCCAGGCAGTGACCTTGACGCTGTCCAGGATGCTTGGGTGGGCACGGCCGGTGCGGATGGCAGCCAGGTGGCGACCCAGCGCCTCGATGGACTTGCCCATGCGGTCCTGGGCGTCTTTCTTGATAGCGTTGATCATTTTTGAACTTCCTCGATCAGGGTTCCTTCCGCGCCGCCATGCACGATGTTCAGCAGGGCGCCCGGCTTGTTCATGTTGAAGACGCGCAGCGGCATCTTGTGGTCGCGGCAAAGGCAAATTGCCGTCAGATCCATCACACCCAGCTTGCGATCCAGCACTTCATCGTAGGTCAGATGATCGAACTTCTCGGCATGCGGGTCTTTGAATGGATCTGCAGTGTATACACCATCGACCTTGGTTGCCTTCAATACCACGTCGGCATCGATTTCGATGGCGCGCAGGCAAGCGGCGGAGTCGGTGGTGAAGAACGGGTTGCCGGTACCGGCAGCGAAGATTACGACTTCTTTGGCGTTCAGGTGGCGCATGGCTTTGCGGCGATCATAGTGATCGGTCACGCCTACCATGGAAATCGCCGACATGACGATGGCGGTAATGTTTGCCCGCTCCAGCGCGTCGCGCATGGCCAGGGCATTCATGACGGTCGCCAGCATGCCCATGTGGTCACCGGTGACGCGGTCCATGCCGGCTGCACTGAGCGCCGCACCACGGAACAGGTTGCCACCGCCGATCACCAGACCGACTTGCACACCGATGCCGACCAGTTGACCGACTTCCAGCGCCATGCGATCCAGGACCTTGGGGTCGATCCCGAACTCTTCCGAGCCCATCAGGGCCTCGCCGCTAAGTTTGAGTAGAATGCGTTTATAGCGAGCCTGATGACCACTGCCCTGCTGAGCCATTGCGAATCTCTCCTGCGGCGTTTGTAAAAAAATTCTGGCGGGCTGTTTGAGCCTGCGTGTAACTCTAACGTGACGCAGCGACTGCGTCAGCGAACAGCGGTTTGGAAAACCGCTCCCGCTTTGACAAAGAGGCTGCGCGCGTGAGCGGGCAGCCTCTTTGGGGCGACAGACGTGTCTGTCTTACTGCTTGGCAGCAGCTACCTGAGCGGCAACTTCTTCAGCGAAGTTGTCGACTGGCTTCTCGATGCCTTCGCCGACCTTGAAGTAGGTGAAGGAAACGATTTCAGCACCGGCTTTCTTGGCCAGCTCGCCAACCTTGACTTCCGGGTTCATGACGAAGGCTTGCTCTTTCAGCGAAGCTTCAGCCTTGAACTTGGTGATACGGCCGTTGATCATGTTCTCAACGATGTTTTCCGGCTTGCCGGCGATCTTGTCGGCGTTCAGCTGCAGGAAGACATTCTTCTCGCGCTCGATGGCCTCGGCGGAGATTTCCGATGCATCCAGGAACTCCGGGTTCGAAGCAGCAACGTGCATGGCGATGTTCTTGGCCAGCTCGACGTCGCCGCCTTTCAGGACAACAACGGCACCGATCTTGTTGCCGTGCAGGTAAGCACCAACAACGTCACCCTCAACGCGCGCCAGGCGGCGGATGTTGACGTTTTCGCCGCACTTGGCGACCAGGGCTTCACGGGCTGCTTCGCGCGAGGCGATCAGCGGTGCAGCGTCGGTCAGCTTCTGGGCGAAGGCTTCTTCGAGGCTTTCGGCTACGAAGTTTTTGAAGTCGTCTTGCAGGGCCAGGAAGTCGGTCTGCGAGTTGACTTCCAGCAGAACGGCGGCTTTGCCGTCGGTCTTGACGGCGATAGCGCCTTCAGCAGCGACGTTGCCAGCCTTTTTGGCGGCCTTGATGGCGCCCGAGGCACGCATGTCGTCAATGGCTTTTTCGATGTCGCCGCCGGCCTTTTCCAGGGCCTTTTTGCAATCCATCATGCCTTCGCCGGTACGCTCGCGCAGTTCTTTGACCAGCGCTGCAGTAATTGCTGCCATTTCAAAATCCTCTTGGAAAGTTTTTCAACCATTCCACCCGCTCATCACGGGCGTTCAATTCTGCAAATCCGCTGTTTTTATCTCAGCAGGCCCATAGTGCGGGGCGGTTGCTGACAGCAGGATTTCAAGGTGGCAAAAAGGGGGCAAAGCCCCCTTTTTGCGTGCCAAGTAGACGCCAGGCGTCAATTACTCAGCAGCAGGTGCAGCCGCTTCTTCAGCGTAGACTTCGGTGCCGCCAGCAACGTTGTTGCGGCCGCGGATGATGGCATCAGCCATCGAAGTCATGTACAGCTCGATAGCGCGAATGGCGTCATCGTTACCTGGGATGATGTAGTCAACACCTTCCGGGCTGCTGTTGGTATCGACAACGCCGATAACCGGGATGCCCAGCTTGTTGGCTTCGGTGATAGCAATGCGCTCGTGGTCAACGTCGATCACGAACAGGGCATCAGGCAGGCCGCCCATGTCCTTGATACCACCCAGGCTGCGGTCCAGCTTTTCCAGATCGCGCGAACGCATCAGGGCTTCTTTCTTGGTCAGCTTGGCAAAGGTGCCATCTTCGGCCTGAGTTTCCAGGTCGCGCAGACGCTTGATCGAAGCACGGATGGTTTTGTAGTTGGTCAGCATGCCGCCCAACCAGCGGTGGTCAACGTATGGCGAACCGGCACGAGCAGCTTGCTCGGCGACGATCTTGCCGGCGGAACGCTTGGTGCCGACGAACATGATCTTGTTCTTGCCCTGGGCCAGACGCTCTACGAAAGCCAGAGCTTCGTTGAACATTGGCAGGGTTTTTTCCAGGTTGATGATGTGGATCTTGTTACGCGCGCCGAAAATGTACTTGCCCATTTTCGGGTTCCAGTAACGGGTCTGGTGGCCGAAGTGCACACCGGCCTTCAGCATATCGCGCATGTTGACTTGGGACATGATAGTTCCTTGATAAGTCGGGTTGGGCCTCCACGCATCCCAATGACCAACCCACAGATTCTAGAATCCGGGGCACCCAGGTCATCGTGTCGACACGTGTGTGGGTTTAGTGCTTACGGGGTCGACCCCGAAAGCGGCGCATTTTATACCACAGACCGCGAGCGAACGGAACCCGAATACTGTCGCGTCCGTCAGCGGTTTTTGCAGCACCCAGGCTTTCAGGCCAAAATGCCCTCTATAGACAGCAGGATGGCCGGCTTTATCCCGACCGATTGCCGCCCTGCTCTGCTAGAATCCGGCCTTTCCCGTTTGTTCGCGCCGTGCACGGCGCCGTAGAGAGCCTGTAATGACCGTCACCATCAAGACCGCAGAAGACATCGAGAAGATGCGCATCGCCGGCCGCCTGGCCGCCGAGGTGCTGGAAATGATCGAAGAGCACGTCAAGCCCGGTGTCACCACCGAAGAACTGGACCGCCTGTGCCACGACTACATCGTCAACGTCCAGCAGGCCATCCCGGCGCCGCTCAACTACAAGGGTTACCCCAAGTCGATCTGCACCTCGATCAACCATGTGGTCTGCCACGGCATCCCCAACGACAAACCGCTCAAGGACGGTGACACGCTCAACATCGACGTCACCGTGATCAAGGACGGCTACCACGGCGACACCAGCCGCATGTTCCACGTCGGCAACGTGCCGGTCTGGGCCGAGCGCCTGTCCAAGGTCACCCAGGAATGCATGTACAAGGCCATCGAGCTTGTCAAGCCGGGCTGCCGCCTGGGCGACATCGGCGAAGTGATCCAGAAGCACGCTGAAAAGAACGGCTTCTCGGTGGTGCGCGAGTTCTGCGGCCACGGCATCGGCAAAGTGTTCCACGAAGAACCGCAGATCCTCCACTACGGCCGCGCCGGCACTGGCATGGAACTCAAAGAAGGCATGACCTTCACCATCGAGCCGATGATCAACCAGGGCAAGGCCGACACCAAGGTCCTGGGCGATGGCTGGACCGCCATTACCAAGGACCGCAAGCTCTCGGCCCAGTGGGAGCACACCTTGGTGGTGACGGCGACCGGTTACGAGATCTTCACCCTGCGCAAGGACGACACCATCGCGCACACCTCGGCCTGAGTCCGCGCCAGGCACCCCACGACAGGAACGCGACGCAATGCCCCAGGTGGATCCCGAGCTGTTCGACCGCGGCCAGTTCCAGGCGGAACTGGCCCTCAAGGCGAGCCCTATCGCCGCCTTCAAGAAAGCCATCCGCCAGGCGGGCGAGGTGCTCGACCGGCGTTTTCGCGAAGGCCGCGAAATCCGCCGTTTGATCGAGGACCGCGCCTGGCTCGTCGACAACATCCTGCAGCAGGCCTGGAACCAGTTCGACTGGGGCGACCATAGCGGCATCGCCCTGGTCGCGGTGGGCGGTTACGGGCGCGGTGAACTGCACCCGCATTCCGACATCGACCTGCTGATTTTGCTGGGTGCTGCCGAACACGAGCAATACCGCGAGGCCATCGAGCGCTTCCTCACCCTGCTTTGGGACATCGGCCTGGAAGTGGGCCAGAGCGTGCGCACCGTCGACGAATGTGCCGAGCAGGCGCGTGCCGACCTGACGGTCATCACCAACATGATGGAAAGCCGCACCATCGCCGGCCCCGAAGCCTTGCGCCAGCGCATGCTGGACGTCACCAGCACCGAGCACATGTGGCCGAGCAAGGAGTTCTTCCTGGCCAAGCGCGCCGAGCTCAAGGCCCGCCACCACAAGTACAACGACACCGAGTACAACCTTGAGCCCAACGTCAAGGGCTCACCTGGTGGCCTACGCGACATCCAGACCGTGTTGTGGGTGGCGCGCCGCCAATACGGCACGCTGAACCTGCACGCCCTGGCCGGTGAAGGTTTTTTGCTGGAAAGCGAGAACGAACTGCTGGCCTCCTCCCAGGACTTCCTGTGGAAGGTGCGCTATGCCCTGCACATGCTGGCCGGGCGCTCGGAAGACCGCTTGCTGTTCGACCACCAGCGCAGCATCGCCGCCCTGCTGGGCTACAGCGACGAGAACCCCAAGCGCGCGATCGAGCAGTTCATGCAGCAGTACTACCGGGTGGTGATGAGCATCAGCCAGTTGTGCGACCTGATCATCCAGCACTTCGAGGAAGTCATCCTCGCCGACGATGACAGTGGCACCACCCAACCTTTGAATGCGCGCTTCCGCCTGCATGACGGCTATATAGAAGCCGCCAAGCCGAACGTATTCAAACGCACGCCGTTCGCCATGCTGGAGATCTTCGTGCTGATGGCCCAGCACCCGGAGATCAAAGGGGTACGCGCCGATACCGTGCGCCTGCTGCGCGAGCACCGGCACCTGATCGACGAAACCTTCCGTCACGATATCCGCAACACCAGCCTGTTCATCGAGCTGTTCAAGTGCGAGATCGGCATCCACCGCAACCTGCGCCGGATGAACCGCTACGGCATCCTCGGCCGCTACCTGCCGGAATTCGGCCTGATCGTCGGGCAGATGCAGCATGACCTGTTCCACATCTATACGGTCGATGCGCACACGCTCAACCTGATCAAGCACCTGCGCAAACTGCAGTACACGCCGGTTTCCGAGAAATTCCCGCTGGCCAGCAAGCTCATGGGCCGCCTGCCCAAACCCGAGCTGATCTACCTGGCCGGGCTTTACCACGACATCGGCAAGGGCCGCCAGGGTGACCACTCGGAGCTGGGCGCGGTGGACGCACAGACGTTCTGCGAGCGCCACCAACTGCCGGCCTGGGACAGCCGCCTGATCGTCTGGCTGGTGCTGAACCACCTGGTGATGTCCACCACCGCACAGCGCAAAGACCTGTCCGACCCACAGGTGATCAACGACTTTGCCTTGCATGTGGGGGACGAGACCCGCCTGGATTACCTCTATGTGCTGACCGTGGCCGACATCAACGCCACCAACCCCAGCCTGTGGAACTCCTGGCGCGCCAGCCTGCTGCGCCAGCTGTACACCGAGACCAAGCGCGCCCTGCGCCGCGGCCTGGAAAACCCACTGGACCGCGAAGAGCAGATCCGCCAGACCCAAAGCGCCGCGCTGGACATCCTCGTGCGCGAAGGCGTCGACCCGGACGACGTCGAGCAACTCTGGTCGCAGCTGGGCGACGACTACTTCCTCAAGCACAACGCGGCCGATGTGGCCTGGCACACCGACGCCATCCTCCAGCAGCCGGCCGACGGCGGGCCGCTGGTGCTGATCAAGGAAACCACCCAGCGCGAGTTCGAGGGCGGTACGCAGATCTTCATCTATGCCCCCGACCAGCACGACTTCTTCGCCGTGACCGTGGCGGCCATGTCGCAGCTGAACCTGAACATCCATGACGCGCGCATCATCACCTCGAGCAGCCAGTTCACCCTCGACACCTATATCGTGCTCGACAATGACGGCGGCTCGATCGGCGACAACCCGCAGCGGGTCAAGCAGATTCGCGACGGCCTCACCGAAGCGCTGCGCAACCCCGAGGACTACCCGACGATCATTCAGCGCCGGGTGCCACGCCAGCTCAAGCACTTCAATTTCCCGCCGCAGGTGACCATCCTCAACGATGCCCAGCGGCCGGTGACCATCCTTGAGATCACCGCGCCCGACCGGCCGGGCCTGCTGGCCCGGATCGGCCGCATCTTCCTGGAGTTCGACCTGTCGTTGCAGAATGCCAAAATCGCCACCCTCGGCGAGCGCGTGGAAGACGTGTTCTTCATCACCGATGCCGACAACCAGCCGCTGTCCGACCCGCAGCTGTGCAGCCGCCTGCAGGAGGCTATCGTCCAGCAGCTGCAGGCTGGCCAGGCAAGCGACGCCAGCCCGACCCGCGTGACCTTTTAACGATTAGACGATTGACGAGACCTTGCGCCGATGAACCATGCCCTGACCCAGCTTCAGCCCTACCCGTTCGAGAAACTGCGCGCCCTGCTGGGCAGTGTGAAACCAGCGGCAGACAAGCGCGCCATCGCGCTGTCGATCGGTGAGCCGAAGCACACATCGCCGGCGTTCGTCGCCCAGGCCATGGCCGACAACCTCGACAAGCTGGCGGTGTACCCCAGCACCCTCGGCCTGCCAGGGCTGCGCCAGGCCATCGGCCAGTGGTGCGAGCGCCGTTTCGGCGTGCCAACCGGCTGGCTGGATGCCGACCGTCACATCCTGCCGGTCAACGGCACCCGTGAAGCACTGTTCGCCTTCACCCAGGCCGTGGTCAACCGGGCCGATGATGGCCTGGTGGTCAGCCCTAATCCGTTCTACCAGATCTACGAAGGTGCGGCGCTGCTGGCAGGCGCCACCCCGCACTACCTGCCGTGCCTTGAAAACAACGGCTTCAACCCTGACTTCGACGCCGTGCCGGCAGATGTCTGGCAGCGTTGCCAAATCCTCTTCCTGTGCTCGCCAGGCAACCCTACCGGCGCACTGGTGCCGATGGACACCCTGAAGAAGCTGATTGCCCTCGCCGACGAGCATGATTTCGTGATCGCCGCCGACGAATGCTACAGCGAGCTGTACTTCGACGAAGACGCCCCACCACCGGGCCTGCTCAGCGCCTGCGCCGAACTGGGCCGCAGCGATTTCAAACGCTGCGTGGTGTTCCACAGCCTGTCCAAGCGTTCCAACCTGCCTGGCCTGCGTTCGGGCTTTGTCGCGGGCGATGCCGAGATCATCAAGCCATTTTTGCTGTACCGCACCTACCACGGCTGCGCCATGCCCGTGCAGACCCAGCTGGCCAGCATCGCTGCCTGGCAGGACGAGGCGCACGTGCGCGAAAACCGTGACCAGTACCGCGCCAAGTACGATGCCGTGCTGGATATCCTGCAGCCGGTGATGGATGTGCAACGCCCGGATGGCAGCTTCTACCTGTGGGCCAAGGTGCCGGGCTGCGACGCCGCGTTCACCCGCGACCTGTTCGAAGCCCAGCATGTGACCGTGGTGCCGGGTTCGTACCTGTCGCGTGAAGTGGATGGCGTGAACCCTGGCGCTGGCCGAGTGCGCATGGCGCTGGTTGCGCCGCTGGCCGAGTGCATCGAGGCCGCCGAGCGGATTCGCGCGTTCCTGCAGAATCGCTGATTAGGCAGGGGGCGCTTTGCGCCCCATCGCAGCGGCTCGGCGCCCCGACAAGCCACAGGTAACTGCGCAGGCTCAGACCTTGTGAGGACCCTGTGGGAGCGGGCTTGCCCCGCGAATGGGGCTACGCGGTGCATGGCACCGGCTTCGCCGGTGTTCGCGGGGCAAGCCCGCTCCCACGTAATGAGTCAATTTTTAGAAATTGCGCAAGACAGTTGCCCCCACAGGGATTCTCACGGGCTGCAGAGCAGCCCCTGCGACCTACCGGACAGCGCCCAGGTTCGCCTCGCTCATATCCAGCTCACCCAGCACCTGCCGCACCACCTCATCGCCCACCAGGTGCTGGCGATGCAGGTTGTACAACTCCAGCCGCTGCGCCCGCAGCGCACGCAAGCGCAAACGCCGCTCAAGCAGGTCCATCTGCTCAGCCATTGCCCGTGCCTCCGCCGTGTCGTTGTAACTGTCCAGCTCGTCCCGGTACTCGGCCATCAACCGTGCCTTGAGCTCGGTCGCCAGTGTCGCCTGCGCGGCATCCTGCGGCGCGTTGGCATCGATCACCTCTTCCGCCTCCAGGGCATGAATCGCGGCCTCGGCCGTGCGTCGCCAAGCCTCCAGCACTTCTTGATGCAGCCGCTCGTCCGGGCTTTGGGTGACGCCACGCAGCAGGATCGGCAAGGCAATGCAGGCACTGATCAACGACAGCAGAATGACCCCTGCGGCGATGAAGATGAGCAAATCACGCTCGGGGAACGCCTGGCCCGCACTGATCAACAGCGGCACCGACATCACGCCCGCCAGGGTCACGGCGCCACGTACGCCCCCAAGGGTCAGCAGCCAGCAGGAACGCGCCGTGGGCATCAGCACCAGCGCCGGCTTGCCCCGCCAGCGGCGTACCACACCAATGGCCCGCCAGATGCTCTGCACCCAGATAAACCGCAGCAGGATCAACGCTGCGAAGATCGCCAGCACATCCAGGCAGCGCCAGGCCAAGGTCGGCCACACGGTGGCCTCGTGGCTCACGACGGCCTTGATGATGTCCGGCAATTGCAGGCCAAGCAGCAGGAAGATCAGGCCATTGAAGGCAAACTCCAGCAACGACCACACACTGCGATTGAGCAAGCGGGTACTGGTCTGGCGGGGCAGCAGGTCAAGCCAGCTCTGCATCATGCCGGCCGCCACTGCCGACAGAATGCCGGATACCCCCAGGCGCTCGGCCAATACATACGCCGCAAAGGGCAGCAACAGCATGAACACCACGTGCGTGGCGGGGTCGTCCCAACCGCGGGCGATCATCCAGGCGCGCAGACGGCCGATCAGCCAGCTCAGGGCAACGCCGACCGCCAGGCCGCCAAGGGCGACCAGGACGAAGCTGAAGCTTGCATCGGCCAACGAGAACACCCCCGTGATCGCTGCGGCCAAGGCGAACTTGAACGTCACCAGGCCCGAGGCATCGTTCATCAGCGCCTCACCCTGCAGCATATGCATCAGCGGGGTTGGCAGACGGTCCTGTGCAATGGCCGAAACGGCCACGGCATCGGTAGGCGACAGCACCGCGGCCAGGGCAAAGGCGACCGGTAGCGGGATGCTCGGCAACAGCCAGTGAATGAAGTAACCGGCGCCGACCACCGTAAACAGCACCAACCCCACGGCCAGCGCCACCACCGGCCCGCGAATGCGCCACAACTCGCGCTTGGGAATGCGCCAGCCATCAGCGAACAACAGCGGCGGCAGGAACAGGAAGAGGAACAGCTCGGGGTCCAGGGCCACGTGCAGCCCCAGGGTGGGCCAGGCCAGCAGCGCGCCAGCGGCAATCTGCACCAATGGCAGGGGCAGCGGAATCATCCGGCCGACCAGCTTCGACACGCTGACCAGCGTGAGCAAAATGAGGACGGTATAGGCTGACTGCATCCGTGAAAGCTTCCTTTATGAATCAATAACTGTAGCGAGGCGAAACATCGCCATTGAAACAATATGTTAGCGGCGTATGGCAATGCGGGGCCGCTGCACGATAGTCGCAGGCGGGGCGGGAATATGTAACACAATGATGCATGTGTTTGGGTGACGGGGGGCAAGGCTGAAGTGCGTTGTCGCCTATGAGAACGAGCGCCGCCCGCGCGGCGCTTCGCAGCACAAGGCTGCTCCTACATCTGTTTCGGGCCAATTATTCCTGTGGCATGGGCGCGCGGCCCCTTGGTGCCCACCTTGATATCGTGTCGGACAAACAAGGCGGTCGCGCGCAAATGTCACAGGCCGCACTGGCCCGAAACAAATGTAGGAGCAGCCTTGTGCTGCGAAACGCCGCGCGGGCGGCGCTCGGTCTCATAGGCGCTACAAGTCTCACCCCTCCCCATTCGCCCACACCCCGTGGCGCTCACCGAATCGTTCCCGCATAATCCCGCGACTGACCTTCGAAAAATGGAGAAATTGGGGAACCTTTGCCCCAATGTACACAATGACTTACACGCTCTACGGCATCAAAGCCTGTGACACCATGAAAAAGGCGCGTACCTGGCTCGAAGACAAAGCCATCGCCTACGAATTCCATGACTACAAAACCCAAGGCATCGACCGTGACAGCCTGAACCGCTGGTGCGACGAGCACGGCTGGGAAGTCATCCTCAACCGTGCCGGCACCACCTTCCGCAAGCTCGACGACGCCAGCAAGGCTGATATCGACCAGGCCAAGGCCGTCGAGCTGATGCTTGCCCAACCTTCGATGATCAAGCGCCCGGTGCTCGATCTGGGCGAGCGCACCCTGGTTGGTTTCAAACCTGATTCGTATGCCGCAGCGCTGGCCTGAGCCCGCCTGCGCTTCCACCCTATTTCGCACGAGGTAATCCCATGTCCAATACCCTGTTCAGCCTGGCCTTCGGTGTCGGCTCCCAGAACCGCCAGGGCACCTGGCTTGAAGTCTTCTACGCACAACCGCTGGTCAACCCAAGCGCCGAGCTGATCGCTGCCGTTACCCCGATCCTCGGCTACGAAGGCGGCAACCAGGCCATTGCGTTCAGCAACGCGCAAGCGGCGCAGCTGGCTGAAGCCGTGAAAGGCGTCGATGCCGCCCAGGCTGCCCTGCTGACCCGCCTGGCCGAAAGCCACAAGCCGCTGGTCGCCACCCTGCTGGCAGAAGACGCTGCGCTGACCTCGACCCCAGAGGCCTACCTCAAGCTGCACCTGCTGTCGCACCGCCTGGTCAAGCCGCACGGCGTGAGCCTGGCCGGCATCTTCCCGCTGCTGCCAAACGTCGCCTGGACCAACCAAGGCGCCGTCGACCTGGGCGAGCTGGCCGAACTGCAACTGGAAGCACGCCTGAAGGGCGAGCTGCTGGAAGTGTTCTCGGTGGACAAGTTCCCGAAAATGACCGATTACGTGGTCCCGGCCGGCGTGCGTATCGCCGACACCGCCCGTGTGCGCCTGGGCGCCTACATCGGCGAAGGCACCACCATCATGCACGAAGGCTTCGTCAACTTTAACGCGGGCACCGAAGGCCCAGGCATGATCGAAGGCCGCGTTTCGGCGGGCGTCTTCGTCGGCAAGGGTTCGGACCTGGGCGGCGGCTGCTCGACCATGGGCACCCTGTCCGGTGGCGGCAACATCGTCATCAAGGTCGGCGAAGGCTGCCTGATCGGCGCCAACGCCGGTATCGGCATCCCGCTGGGCGACCGCAACACCGTTGAAGCCGGCCTGTACATCACCGCTGGCACCAAGGTGAACCTGCTCGACGAGAACAACGAGCTGGTCAAAGTGGTCAAGGCCCGCGACCTGGCCGGCCAGACCGATCTGCTGTTCCGTCGCAACTCGCTGAACGGCGCGGTGGAATGCAAGACCCACAAGTCGGCCATCGAGCTGAACGAGGCGCTGCACGCCCACAACTGAGAACCTTCCTCGGTTTGAAGTGATAAGATCGGGTCTGGCGTAATGCCAGACCCGTTTTTCATTCCAGGCCCCGCGACCATGTTCCAGCCCTCCCCCTGGCGTGCCGATTTCCCCGCCATCGCCGCCCTGCAACGGCAGCACCAGACTTACCTGGACAGCGCCGCCACCAGCCAGAAACCGCAAGCCCTGATCGATGCCCTGAGCCATTACTATGGCCATGGCGCGGCGAACGTGCACCGTGCCCAACACCTGCCCGGCGCGCTGGCGACCCAGGCGTTCGAAACCAGCCGCGACAAGGTTGCCGCCTGGCTCAATGCCGCCGATTCGCGGCAGATCGTTTTCACCCATGGCGCCACCTCGGCCCTCAACCTGCTGGCCTATGGCCTGGAGCACCGCTTCGAAGCCGGTGACGAAATCGCCGTCAGTGCCCTGGAACACCATGCCAACCTGCTGCCCTGGCAACAGCTGGCCCGGCGGCGCAACCTTCGCCTGGTCATCTTGCCGCTCGACATTCACGGCTGCATCGACCTCGATCAGGCCCTGCAACTGATCGGGCCACGCACCCGGGTACTGGCGGTCAGCCAGCTGTCCAACGTGCTGGGCACCTGGCAGCCGCTGTCGGCCTTGCTGGCCCATGCCCGGGCCCAAGGCGCATTGACTGTGGTCGACGGGGCCCAGGGCGTGGTGCATGGCCGCCATGATGTGCAGCAGTTGGCGTGCGACTTCTATGTCTTTTCCAGCCACAAGCTGTATGGGCCGGAAGGGGTTGGCGTGCTGTACGGTCGCAGCCAGGCGCTGGCGCTGCTGCGCCACTGGCAATTTGGCGGTGAAATGGTGCAACTGGCCGAGTACCAGAGCGCCAGCTTCCGCCCCGCCCCGCTGGGCTTCGAAGCCGGAACCCCACCGATCGCGGGTGTCATCGGCCTGGGCGCCACGCTCGATTACCTGGCCAGCCTCGATGCTCACGCGGTCGAACGGCATGAGGCCAGCTTGCACCAGCACTTGCTGCGCGGGCTGGCCGACCGCGATGGCATCCGCGTGCTCGGCTCGCCACAGACGGCCTTGGCCAGCTTCGTGATCGAAGGGGTGCACAACGCCGACATCGCCCATCTGCTGACCGAGCAAGGCATCGCCGTGCGTGCCGGCCATCATTGCGCCATGCCGCTGCTCAAAGGGCTGGGGCTTGAGGGGGCGATTCGGGTGTCGCTGGGGCTGTATAACGACAGCGATGACCTGCAGCGCTTTTTCGAGGCGCTGGATCAAGGGCTGGAGATGTTGCGATGAGTTTATCGACAGCTGCCCGCGAGGCGCAGGAACAGTTCGAGCAGGCCCGCGGCTGGGAGCAACGTGCGCGGCTGCTGATGCAGTGGGGTGATCGTCTTGAGCCGCTGAGTGAGGCCGACAAATGCGAGCACAACCGCGTGCATGGCTGTGAAAGCCTGGTGTGGCTGGTGGCTGAACAACAGGATGGCCAGTGGCGATTCAAGGCCAGCAGCGATGCGCGGTTGTTGCGCGGGTTGCTGGCCTTGCTACTGGTGCGGGTGCAGGGTTTGGCCAGCAGCGAGCTGGCCAACGTGGATTTGCCGGGCTGGTTCAGCCAGTTAGGCCTGGAGCGGCAACTGTCCCCCTCGCGCAGCAATGGCCTGCATGCGGTATTGCTGCGGATGGCAGAAATCACCTCCAGCCACTGAACAGTGGGACTTCTTCGCGGGCAAGCCCGCTCCTACAGGAACTGCACAGGCCCTGAGTAGTGCACAGCCCCTGTAGGAGCGGGCTTGCCCGCGAAAAGGGAACAGGGTTACTCGGGTTTGACCCGCTCAGAAGGCCGCCTGGCACCCGCCACCAGTTTTTCCACGGCCTTGCTGGCCGCGACCATGCCAAAGGTCGAGGTCACCATCATCACCGCGCCAAAACCACCCGAGCAGTCCAGGCGCACGCCTTCTCCGACAAAACTCTTCTGCAGGCAAACGCTGCCATCACCCTTGGGGTAGCGCAGCTGCTCGCTGGAAAACACACACGGCACGGCGTAGTTACGGCTGACATTGCGCGAGAAGTTGTAGTCGCGGCGCAAGGTGGACCGTACCCGCGAAGCCAGCGGGTCGTTGAAGGTCTTGTTGAGGTCACCCACCTGAATTTGCGTTGGGTCGATCTGCCCCCCCGCGCCACCGGTGGTCACAACGCCGATCTTGCGCCGCTTGCACCAGGCAATCAGCGCGGCCTTGGCCATGACGCTGTCGATGCAGTCGATAACGAAGTCGAGGCCTTCGGTGATGTACTCGGCCATGGTCTCGCGGGTGACGAAGTCAGCTACCGCGTGCACCGTGCACGCTGGGTTGATCGCCCGCAGGCGCTCGGCCATGACCTCGACCTTGGGCCGCCCCACCTGCCCTTCGAGGGCATGGGCCTGACGGTTGGTATTGCTGACACAGACATCGTCGAGGTCGAACAGGGTAATCTCGCCCACGCCACTGCGCGCCAACGCCTCGGCCGCCCACGAGCCGACCCCGCCGATACCGACGATCGCCACATGGGCCTGTTTCAATCGTTGCAGGCCATCATCGCCATACAATCGGGCGACGCCTGCAAAGCGTGGATCTTCTGTGCTCATCTTGCTACCCCGAAGCGCATACCGCTAAAAACGGCGCGCATTATATGCCAATGGCGCCGCTGGCCTCCATGGTTAGGAAACTGCCGGCCAATCCTGCTTTAATGTTCACTCAATCCGACAGACTTGGACGACAATGTCATCACGCAAATTCGGCCTCAACCTGGTCGTGGTCCTGGCCATCGCGGCGCTGTTCACCGGGTTCTGGGCGCTGATCAACCGCCCCGTCTCCGCGCCTGCCTGGCCGGAGCAGATCTCTGGTTTCTCGTACTCGCCCTTCCGCCTCGGCGAGAGCCCGCAAAAGGGCCAGTACCCCAGCGACGACGAGATGCGCCAAGACCTGGAGCAGATGAGCAAGCTGACCGACAGCATCCGCATCTATACCGTAGAGGGCACCCAGGCAGATATCCCGCGCCTGGCCGAAGAATTCGGCCTGCGGGTGACCTTGGGTATCTGGATCAGCCCGGACCTTGAGCGCAACGAGCGCGAAATCGCCACCGCCATCGAACTGGCCAACACCTCGCGCAGCGTGGTGCGGGTGGTGGTCGGCAACGAGGCGCTGTTCCGCGAAGAAGTCACGCCCGAGGCACTGATCCAGTACCTGGACCGGGTACGCGCCGCCGTCAAGGTGCCGGTCACCACCAGTGAGCAGTGGCACATCTGGAAAGAACACCCGGAGCTGTCCAAGCACGTCGACCTGATCGCCGCGCACATCCTGCCTTACTGGGAATTCGTGCCGATGCAGGACTCGGTGGAGTTCGTGCTCGACCGCGCCCGCGACCTCAAGCAGCAGTTCCCGCGCAAGCCGCTGCTGCTGTCGGAAGTCGGCTGGCCGAGCAATGGCCGCATGCGCGGCGGTGCCGATGCTACCCAGGCTGACCAGGCCATCTACCTGCGCACCCTGGTGAACACGCTCAACCGCCGCGGTTACAACTACTTTGTGATCGAGGCCTACGACCAGCCCTGGAAAGCCAGTGACGAAGGTTCGGTGGGGGCTTACTGGGGCGTGTTCAACGCCGAGCGCCAGCAGAAGTTCAACTTCGATGGCCCGGTAGTCGCCATCCCGCAGTGGCGTGCCCTGGCGGTCGCCTCGGTGGTGCTGGCGATGATTGCCCTGATGGTGCTGTTCATCGACGGCTCTGCCCTGCGCCAGCGCGGCCGCACCTTCCTGACCTTCATCACCTTCCTGTGTGGGTCGGTGCTGGTATGGATTGCCTACGACTACAGCCAGCAATACAGCACCTGGTTCAGCCTCACCGTGGGCGTGCTGTTAGCGCTGGGTGCACTGGGCGTGTTCATCGTGTTGCTGACAGAAGCCCACGAACTGGCCGAGGCGGTATGGATACACAAGCGCCGTCGCGAATTCCTGCCGGTGCAGGCCGACAGCGCCTACCGGCCCAAGGTGTCGGTGCACGTCCCCTGCTACAACGAGCCTCCCGAGATGGTCAAGCAGACCCTCGATGCCCTGGCCGCGCTGGACTACCCCGACTACGAAGTGCTGGTGATCGACAACAACACCAAGGACCCGGCCGTGTGGGAGCCCCTGAAGGCCCACTGCGAAAAGCTTGGCGAGCGCTTCAAGTTCTTCCATGTCGCGCCCCTGGCCGGCTTCAAGGGCGGCGCGCTCAATTACCTGCTCCCGCACACCGCTAAAGATGCCGAAGTGATCGCGGTGATCGACTCTGACTACTGCGTCGACCGCAACTGGCTAAAGCACATGGTGCCGCATTTCGCCGACCCGAAAATCGCCGTGGTGCAGTCGCCCCAGGACTACCGCGATCAGCACGAAAGCGCCTTCAAGAAGCTGTGCTACAGCGAGTACAAGGGCTTCTTCCACATCGGCATGGTCACCCGCAACGACCGTGACGCAATCATCCAGCACGGCACCATGACCATGACCCGCCGTTCAGTCCTGGAAGAGCTGGGCTGGGCCGAATGGTGCATCTGCGAGGACGCCGAGCTGGGCCTGCGGGTGTTCGAAAAAGGCCTGTCGGCCGCCTATGCCCACAACAGCTACGGCAAGGGCCTGATGCCCGACACCTTCATCGACTTCAAGAAGCAGCGCTTCCGCTGGGCCTACGGCGCCATCCAGATCATCAAGCACCATGCCGGCGCCCTGCTGCGCGGCAAGGGCAGCGAGCTGACCCGCGGCCAGCGCTATCACTTCCTGGCCGGCTGGCTGCCGTGGATCGCCGACGGCATGAACATCTTCTTCACCGTCGGCGCACTGCTGTGGTCGGCGGCAATGATCATCGTGCCGCACCGGGTCGACCCGCCTCTGATGATCTTCGCCATCCCCCCGCTGGCGCTGTTCTTCTTCAAGGTGGGCAAGATCATCTTCCTGTACCGCCGGGCGGTCGGGGTCAACCTCAAGGATGCCTTCGCCGCCGCGCTGGCGGGGCTGGCGTTGTCGCACACCATCGCCAAGGCGGTGCTGTACGGGTTCTTCACCAGCAGCATGCCGTTCTTCCGCACGCCCAAGAATGCCGACAGCCATGGTGTGCTGGTGGCCCTCTCCGAAGCGCGCGAAGAACTGTTCATCATGCTGCTGTTGTGGGGCGCGGCGCTGGGCATCTATCTGGTGCAAGGGCTGCCAAGTTCGGACATGCGCTTCTGGGTGGCGATGCTGCTGGTGCAGTCGTTGCCGTACCTGGCGGCATTGGTGATGGCGTTGCTGTCGTCGTTGCCAAAACCTGCCGAAAAGAACGTCGAAGCACAAGCCACCTGAAACAGGCCGGGGCCGCCCAGCGGCCCCATTGCCCCGTGCCGACAACCCTCGTTTGATATAAGATAACGCCCCTCGTTTTTCCGCCTTGCCTTGCCCCGGAGTTCCCCATGACGGCCCCTGCCGAGCTCTCGCCTACCCTTCAACTGGCCTGCGACCTGATCCGTCGCCCCTCGGTCACCCCCGTCGATGCCGACTGCCAGGCGCAGATGATGAATCGCCTGGGCGCCGTGGGCTTCCAGCTCGAACCCATGCGCATCGAAGACGTCGACAACTTCTGGGCCAGCCATGGCAACCAGGACGGCCCGGTGCTGTGCTTCGCCGGCCATACCGACGTGGTGCCGACCGGCCCGGTGCAGCAGTGGCAGCACGAGCCGTTCGAAGCGCTGATCGATGCCGATGGCATGCTCTGCGGCCGTGGCGCCGCCGACATGAAAGGCAGCCTGGCGTCGATGGTGGTGGCCAGCGAGCGCTTCGTGCGCGACTACCCCGACCACCGTGGCAAGGTCGCTTTCCTGATCACCAGCGACGAAGAAGGCCCGGCCCACCACGGCACCAAGGCCGTGGTCGAGCGCCTGAAAGCACGCAACGAGCGCCTGGACTGGTGCATCGTCGGGGAGCCTTCAAGCACCACCCTGCTCGGCGACGTGGTCAAGAACGGCCGCCGCGGCTCGCTGGGCGCCAAACTGACTGTGCGTGGCAAGCAAGGCCATGTGGCCTACCCGCACCTGGCGCGCAACCCGATCCACCTCGCCGCCCCCGCCCTGGCAGAACTGGCGGCCGAGCATTGGGACGAAGGCAACGCGTTCTTCCCGCCAACCAGCTTCCAGATCTCCAACCTCAATTCCGGCACTGGCGCCACCAACGTGGTACCCGGTGAGCTGACTGCGCTGTTCAACTTCCGCTTCTCTACCGAGTCGACCGTCGAAGGCCTGCAGCAGCGGGTGGCGGCGATCCTGGACAAGCATCAGCTTGACTGGAGCGTCGACTGGGCACTGTCCGGCCTGCCTTTCCTTACCGAGCCGGGCGAATTGCTCGATGCGGTGTCGGCCAGCATCAAAGCCGTCACCGACCGGGATACCCACCCGTCCACCAGCGGCGGTACCTCCGATGGCCGGTTCATCGCCACCATGGGCACCCAGGTGGTCGAGCTCGGCCCGGTCAACGCCACCATTCACCAGGTCGATGAGCGTATCCTGGCCAGCGACCTCGACCTGCTGACCGAGATCTACTACCAGACCCTGGTCCGGTTGCTCGCCTGATGCTGGCCTGCCCCCTCTGCCAGGCAGCCCTGTCGCGGCTCGACAATGGCGTGGTGTGCCCTGCCGGCCACCGCTTCGACCGCGCCCGCCAGGGTTACCTGAACCTGCTGCCGGTGCAGCACAAGAACAGCCGCGACCCGGGTGACAACCAAGCCATGGTCGAAGCCCGTCGCGATTTCCTCGACGCCGGGCACTACGCCCCGGTGGCCGGTCGCCTGGCCGAGCTCGCTGCCGAGCGCCAGCCTGGTGCGTGGCTGGACATCGGCTGCGGTGAAGGCTATTACACCGCGCAGCTGGCCCAAGCCCTGCCTGACGCCGACGGCTACGCCCTGGACATTTCTCGCGAAGCGGTCAAGCGCGCCTGCCGGCGTGATCCGTCGGTTACCTGGATGGTCGCCAGCATGGCCCGCGTGCCCCTGGCCGACGCCAGCTGCCAGTTCATCGCCAGCGTGTTCAGCCCGCTGGACTGGGCCGAAGCCAAGCGCCTGCTCAGCCCTGGCGGTGGCCTGATGCGGGTCGGCCCGACCAGCGGCCACCTGATGGAGCTGCGTGAAGTGCTCTACGATGAAGTGCGCCCGTACGCCGACGACAAGCACCTGGCCCTGGTGCCGGACGGCATGGCCCATGCGCACAGCGAAACCCTTGAGTTCCGCCTGAGCCTGGCTGCGCCCAAGGCACGTGCCGACCTGTTGGCCATGACCCCGCACGGCTGGCGCGCCAGCGCCGAAAAACGGGCACTGGTGATCGAACAGGCCGAGCCGTTCGAGGTCACGGTTTCCATGCGTTATGACTATTTCGTGCGCCAAGACTGAGCACACCCGGAGCCCTTATGCGCCAACCTGATATCGAGATTTACCTGAAGGACGCCGACGTCGACCACAAGCAGATTGCCGCCTGGCTCGCCGAGGCCGTCGGCCCGTGCAGCGAATGGCAGCAAAAAGGCCAGACCTTCAAATGCAAGGCCGGTAACATTCCAGTCACTTGGTTACCCAAGGCTGTAGGGAAATGGAACAGCCTTTACCTGGAAAGCGATCAGACGCCGTGGGCTGATGACGTCGCCTGTGCACGCGCCGCGCATGCTGCGCTCGGCGTCGAAGT
Source organism: Pseudomonas sp. ITEM 17296 (assembly GCF_028895205.1). Taxonomy (NCBI): domain Bacteria; kingdom Pseudomonadati; phylum Pseudomonadota; class Gammaproteobacteria; order Pseudomonadales; family Pseudomonadaceae; genus Pseudomonas; species Pseudomonas sp. ITEM 17296. Next base: position 240,500 of record NZ_WJRS01000003.1, read on the forward strand.
ACGCTGCGCACCGGGTGGCTGGGTCGAGGAAGACGGTGAAGAAGATGCCGATCGCTGGATCCGCATCAGCGCCGACGGTGAAGAGGAAATCACCTGGCGCACCAGCTGAACACGCTGGAAACTGATCGCATCAGGCTGCAAGTGACACGGACTTGCAGCTTGAGGCTTACCACATGAGGCTCAGAGCCCTACTACGTCCTCGGCTTGCAGGCCTTTCTGGCCCTGCACGCAGGCGTACTCGACCTGTTGCCCTTCGACCAGGGTACGATGCCCCTCACCGCGGATCGCCCGATAATGGACGAACACATCCGCACCACCTTCGCGCTGAATGAAGCCATAGCCCTTGGCATCGTTGAACCACTTTACATTCCCAGTCTCACGAGACGACATCTGAACTACTCCGGATTTTTATTGTGAAGATCGCCTTGTAGGCCCGCAGTCATCACCGCGTGCCGACGCCGCTTGCCGAAATATCCTGCAAGTGGCAGGCCGAGTATATGACACAGATTAAAAAAAATTGATGACGGTCCGGATTTTTGCCGGTTTTTGCTGAACTTACGCACATACGGCAGACTAATTGGCTGGATACTCACCTGAAAATCACTCCCAGGGCCCACTCCTCATGACCCGTTCCCCCCTGCGCCGCCTGATCTTCGGCGCCCTGCGTCGCCTGTTGTACCTGTGGGTGCGCTCCGAGACCATCAACCAGTCGTCGCTGACGCTCAAGCTCGACCGCAGCCGCCCGGTGTTCTATGCCCTGCCGTCGCCCTCGCTGACCGACCTGGCAGTACTCGACCGCGAGTGCACCAAGGCAGGGCTGCCACGCCCGGTGCTGCCGGTGGCCGTAGGCACCCTGCACGAGCCGGCCGCGTTCTTTTACCTGACGCCCGACCCCGACTGGCTGGGCCGCCAGGACAAAAGCGGCGCCCCGCCCACCCTCGAACGCCTGGTCGCGGCCGTGACCCAGCACGCCGAGGAAGACGCGCAGATCATTCCGGTGAGTGTGTTCTGGGGCCAAAGCCCCGCCAGTGAGTCCAGCCCCTGGAAGTTGCTGTTCGCCGACAGCTGGGCGGTCACCGGGCGCCTGCGCCGGCTGCTGACCGTGCTGATCCTGGGGCGCAAGACGCGTGTGCAGTTCTCTGCACCGATCCACCTGCGTGAACTGGTGCAGCACAACAAGGGCCACGAGCGCACCGTGCGCATGGCCCAGCGCCTGATGCGCGTGCACTTCCGTAACCTCAAGACAGCCGTGATCGGCCCGGACATCTCGCACCGACGCAACCTGGTGAAAGGCCTGGTGCATGCGCCCCAGGTACGCCAGGCCATCAGCGACGAAGCCGAGCGCGAGGGCATCCCGCTGGCCAAGGCCGAAGCCCAGGCGCTGCGCTATGGCAACGAGATCGCCTCGGACTACACCTACACCGCGATCCGCTTCCTTGAAGTGGTGCTCAGCTGGTTCTGGAACAAGATCTACGACGGCATCAAGGTCAACCACATCGAGCAGGTACAAGGCATCGCCCCGGGCCACGAAGTGATCTACGTGCCCTGCCACCGCAGCCACATCGACTACCTGCTGCTGTCGTACCTGTTGTTCCGCAACGGCCTCACCCCGCCGCACGTGGCGGCCGGCATCAACCTCAACATGCCGGTCGTCGGTAGCCTGCTGCGCCGTGGCGGGGCGTTCTTCATGCGCCGCACCTTCAAGGGCAACCCGCTCTATACCGCCGTGTTCAACGAGTACCTGCACACGTTGTTCAGCAAAGGGTTCCCGGTGGAGTATTTCGTCGAAGGCGGCCGTTCGCGCACCGGGCGGATGCTGCAACCGCGTACCGGCATGCTGGCAATCACCCTGCGCAGCTTCCTGCGCTCGTCGCGCACGCCCATCGTCTTCGTGCCGGTGTACATCGGCTATGAGCGCGTGCTCGAAGGCCGCACCTACTTGGGCGAACTGCGCGGCGCGAGCAAGAAGAAGGAGTCGATCTTCGACATCTTCAAGGTCTTCAGTGCCCTGAAGCAGCGCTTTGGCCAGGTCTACGTCAACTTCGGCGAGCCGATCCGCCTGGCGGGCTTCCTCGACGAGCAGCAACCCGGCTGGCGTGAACAGGACCACGGCCCACAGTTCCGCCCGGCCTGGCTCAACCAGGCCACTTCACGCCTGGGCGACACCGTGGCGCGCCACCTCAACGAGGCCGCGGCGATCAACCCGGTCAACCTGGTGGCCTTGGCGCTGCTGTCCACCAGCCGCCACGCCCTCGACGAACGTGCTCTGAGCCGCGTACTGGACCTGTATCTGTCGCTGTTGCGCAAGGTGCCGTATTCGCCCCACACCACCTTGCCGGAGGGAGATGGCCTGGCCTTGATCGAGCATGTGAAGGGTATGAAGCTGCTGTCCGAGCAGAAGGACGCCTTGGGCCGCATCTTGTACCTGGATGAAGCCGATGCGGTGTTGATGACCTATTACCGCAACAACGTCCTGCACATCTTCGCCCTGCCGGCTTTGTTGGCCAGCTTCTTCCTCAGCAGCTCACGCATGAGCCGCGAACTGCTTGGCCAGTATGTCCGGGCGCTGTACCCGTACCTGCAAACCGAACTGTTCCTGCGCTGGGCGCCGGAGCAGCTGGACGAGGTGATCGACCAGTGGCTGGCAGCACTGGTCGAACAAGGGCTGTTGCGCCAGGAAAACGATGTCTACCTGCGCCCGGCACCGAGCTCTCGGCCGTTCGTACTGCTGACGTTGCTGGCCCGCAACATCACCCAGACCTTGCAGCGCTTCTACATGGCCACTTCGCTGTTGCTCAACAGCGGCCAGCACACCTTGAGTGCCGAAGCGCTGGAAGACCTCTGCGTGATGATGGCCCAGCGCCTGTCGATTCTGCATGGCCTCAACGCCCCGGAATTCTTCGACAAGACCCTGTTCCGCCACTTCATCCAGACGTTGATCGAGCAAGGCGTGCTGCAGGCAGACGCGCAAGGCAAGCTGGGCTACCACGACAAGCTCGCCGAGGTGGCAGAAGCGGTCGCCAAGCGCGTGTTGTCGGCGGAGTTACGCTTGTCGATCCGCCAGGTGGCCTTGCACCGTGACGACTCCCTGGAAACTTCGGCCCTCTGAGGCTTCATCTGACGCGCAAATCCGCTAAAGTCCCTGGGGTTGGCCAAAAGCCAGCGCCAAGGACTACGGAGATTCCATGAAAAAGCTCTTTATGCTGTGTTGCGCATCCCTGCTTGCAGCCTGCTCCAGCCACACCCCATCGACCCAGGCCAGCCTGGACGGCGAAGTCTTCTACCTGCAGCGCATCGCCCTGCCCCCAACCGCCACCCTCAGCGTCAGCTTGCAGGACGTGTCGCTGATGGACGCACCCGCAGTGACCCTGGCCAGCCAGGCCGGCCCGGTTAAAGGCAACGTGCCGCTGCCGTTCCACCTCACCTATGACCCGGCCCAGGTCAAGCCCGGCCACCGCTATGCGATCAGCGCGCGTATCGAGCTCGACGGCAAGCTGCTGTTCATCAACACCGAACACCACGGCGTGAAACTCGACGGCAGCGACACCCAGCCCGTGCGCATCAAGGTCGATCAGGTTCGCTGACACCCGTACATTTCTGTTCAGAAGGAAAGCTTCATGATTCGCTCTTCCCTGCGTTTCACCACCCTGTGCGCCGGCTTGCTGCTGTCTGCCAGTGCCCTGGCCCTGTCGCTGGGTGACCTGTCCCAGAAGGACGCCACCGGTGGCCTGAAAGACGCGCTGACCCAAGGCGCGCAGATTGCCGTCAAGCAACTGAGCACCCCGGGCGGTTTCAACAACAACCCGGACGTGCGCATCGAACTGCCGGGCAACCTCGGCAAGGCCGCCAAAGCCATGAAGATGTTCGGCAAAGGTGACCAGGTCGACGCCTTGGAAACCAGCATGAACAAGGCCGCCGAGGCTGCCGTGCCACAGGCCCAGGCGATCCTGGTCGATGCGGTCAAGAACATGAGCGTGACCGATGCCAAGGGCATCCTCAGCGGTGGCGACGACTCGGCCACCCAGTACCTGAACAAGAGCAGCCGCGAACAGATCCGCGCCAAGTTCCTGCCGATCGTCAAGCAAGCCACCGACAAGGTAGGCCTGGCCCAGCAGTACAACAACTTTGCCGGGCAAGCGGTGGCATTGGGCGTGGTCGACGCCAAGAGCGCCAGCATCGAGAACTACGTGACCGAAAAGGCGCTGGATGGCCTGTTCGAGATGATCGGCAAGCAAGAACAAAGCATTCGCCAGAACCCAGCCGAGGCTGCTACGAGCCTGGCCAAGAAAGTCTTCGGCGTGCTTTAAGCGCACCTGGCCTGCACTGCGCCCCAGATAATGGACGGGTGTCCAACATCTGGGGCGCAGCTCAGCCCCTTTGTAGGAGCAGCCTTGTGCTGCGAAGAGGCCGGTGCAAGCACCTGACATCAAGGGTGCCTGCACCGGCCTCTTCGCAGCACAAGGCTGCTCCTACACAGGGCAGTGGCTGCTCAGTCGGCTGAATCCTTCTTCACCCTGAACCACGCCGCATACAGCGCCGGCAAGAACAGCAGGGTCAACGCGGTCGCAACAATCAACCCGCCCATGATCGCCACCGCCATCGGCCCATAGAACACACTGCGCGACAACGGGATCATCGCCAATACCGCCGCCAGCGCGGTCAGCACTATCGGGCGGAAGCGCCGTACCGTGGCCTCAATGATTGCCTGCCAACGCTCCATGCCCGCCGCAATGTCCTGTTCGATCTGGTCCACCAGAATCACCGAGTTGCGCATGATCATCCCGGCCAGGGCAATGGTGCCGAGCATGGCGACGAAGCCGAACGGCTGGCGGAACACCAGCAGGAACAGCGTCACCCCAATCAGCCCCAAGGGCGCGGTCAGGAACACCATCACTGTGCGCGAGAAGCTGCGCAGCTGGATCATCAGCAAACTCAACACCACCACGATGAACAGCGGCATGCCGGCATTCACCGATTTCTGCCCGCGCTCCGAATCCTCCACCGTGCCGCCTACCTCGAGCAGGTAGCCATCCGGCAGCTTGGCTTTGATCGCCTGCAGTGTCGGCTCGATCTGCCGCACCAGCGTCGCGGGCTGTTCCTTGTCATAGATGTCGGCGCGCACCGTCACCGTCGGCAAACGGTTACGGTGCCAGATGATGCCCTCCTCGAAGCCATACTCCAGGGTCGCCACCTGCGACAGCGCCACGCTCTGGCCATTGTCGGTGGGCAACGCCAGGCTGCCGAGGTTGGCCAGTTCGCTGCGTTCCTTGTGCGTGCCGCGCAGCAGGATTTCGATCAATTCGTTGTCTTCGCGGTACTGGCTGACCGTGGTCCCGGTCAGCGAGCTCTGCAAGAAGCTGGACAACTGCGCGGTGCTGACGCCGAGGGCGCGCGCGCGGTCCTGGTCGATCTCAAGGAACACCGCTTTGCTCGGCTCTTCCCAGTCCAGGTGCACGTTCACCACATGCGGGTTCTCACGCACCTTGTCGGCCACCTCGCGGGCCAGCGCACGGGCCTTCTCGATGTGCTCGCCGGTCACCCGGAACTGCACCGGGTAGCCCACGGGTGGGCCGTTCTCCAGGCGGGTGACGCGCCCGCGCAGCTCGGGGAACTGCTGGTCCATGGTGGTGATCAGCCAGCTGCGCAGGCGCTCACGGTCATCCATCGACTTGGCCAGCACCACGAACTGGGCAAAGCTGGCGGCCGGCAGTTGCTGGTCCAGCGGCAGGTAGAAGCGCGGTGAACCGGTGCCGACATAGGCCACGTAATTGTCGATGCCGTCCTGCTGCTTGAGCAGTACTTCCAGTTGCTTGACCCGCTCGGCGGTGTTGGCCAGCGACGCACCTTCGGCCAGTTTCAGGTCGACCATCAGCTCCGGGCGCCCGGAGGCCGGGAAGAACTGCTGCGGCACGAAACGGAACAACAGGATGCTGCCGACAAACGCCGCGAGGGTCAGCAGGATGACCGTCTTGCGCCGCCGCACGCACCACTCCACCACCCGCCGCACGCGCTGGTAGAACGGCGTGGCATACGGGTCGGGCGCGTGCCCATCACTGCCATGCCGCGCCGCATGCAGTTTGGCCAGGTCTGGCAGCAGCCGCTCGCCCAGGTACGGCACGAACACCACCGCTGCGACCCAGGAGGTCAGCAGCGCAATGGTCACCACCTGGAAGATCGAGCGGGTGTATTCGCCGGTACTGGAGGCCGCCGTGGCGATAGGCAGGAAGCCCGCCGCGGTGATCAGGGTGCCGGTGAGCATCGGGAAGGCCGTGCTGCTCCAGGCATAGCTCGCCGCCTTGAGCCGGTCGTAGCCCTGCTCCATTTTGATCGCCATCATTTCCACGGCAATGATCGCATCGTCCACCAGCAAGCCCAGCGCCAGCACCAGGGCACCGAGCGAGATCTTGTGCAAGCCGATGCCAAAGTAATGCATGGAGGCAAAGGTCATGGCCAGTACCAACGGGATGGCCAACGCCACCACCAGCCCGGTGCGCAGGCCGAGGGAGAAGAAGCTCACCAGCAGCACGATAATCAGCGCTTCGGCCAGCACCTGGACGAACTCACCCACGCCTGCCTTGACCGCCGCCGGCTGGTCCGAGACCTTGCGCAGCTCCATGCCCGCCGGCAGGTTGCGCGCCAGGCGTTCGAACTCGCCCTCCAGGGCCTTGCCCAGTACCAGGATGTCGCCGCCGTCCTTCATCGAGACGGCCAGGCCGATGGCGTCCTCACCCATGAAGCGCATGCGCGGTGCGGGCGGGTCGTTAAAGCCGCGGTGCACCTCGGCAACGTCGCCGATGCGGAAGGTGCGATCGCCCACGCGAATCGGGAACTGGCGGATCTGCTCGACGCTGTCGAAGCGCCCGCTCACCCGCAATTGCAGGCGCTCGCTGGGGGTTTCGAAGAAGCCGGCGGTGCTCACCGCGTTCTGCGCCTGCAGGGCCTGTTGGACAGCCTCCAGCGGTACCCCAAGGGTTGCCAGCTTGAGGTTGGACAGCTCGATCCAGATTTTCTCGTCCTGTAGCCCGACCAGCTCGACCTTGCCGACGTCCTTGACCCGCTGCAGCTGGACCTGGATACGGTCGGCGTAATCCTTGAGCACCGCGTAGTCAAAGCCCGCGCCGGTCAGCGCATAGATGTTGCCGAACGTGGTGCCGAACTCGTCATTGAAAAACGGGCCCTGCACCTCCGGTGGCAGGGTGTGGCGGATGTCCGCGACCTTCTTGCGGATCTGGTACCACAGCTCGGGGATGTCCTTGGAGTGCAGCGAATCGCGGGCCATGAAGGTCACCTGCGACTCGCCCGGGCGGGAGAACGAGACGATCTTCTCGTACTCGCCGGTCTCCATCAGTTTCTTTTCGATGCGCTCGGTGACCTGGCGCGACACTTCTTCGGCGGTGGCGCCGGGCCACAGGGTGCGCACGACCATGGCCTTGAAGGTGAACGGCGGGTCCTCGCTCTGGCCCAGCTTGGTGTAGGACATGGCGCCAATGGCAGCCAGCAGGATCATCAGGAACAGTACGATCTGGCGATTGCGCAGCGCCCAGGCGGAAAGGTTGAAACCCATCGGGACTTACTCCTTGGCCGTCAGGTTCACTACACGGTTGGTGCGGTCCACGGGGCGCACCTCCTGCCCCTCGCGCAGCACATGGCCACCCGCGGCGACCACCCAGTCGCCCGGCTTCAAGCCTTCGAGTACCGGGACGCTGTCGGTGCCGTATGGCCCGAGGCGCACCACCGTGCGCGCCAGGCGGTGGTCCGGGTTGACCCGCCAGACATAGGCCTGGCCGTTTTCTGCGGTCACCGCAGAAAGCGGCACCGCCAGTGGGATGAGGCCCTCATGGGCAATGAACACGCGCGCGCTCTGGCCCAACTCGGCCGGTGCCTTGGCTGAAGTGAAGGCGATGCGCGCGGCAAAGGTGCGCGAGCGTGGGTCGGCTGCCGGCGAAAGTTCACGGATGCGCCCTTCGAAACGCTCACCAGGGTGCGACCACAGTTCCACACTGACCGCCTGCCCCACCGCAAAACGGGCGAATTGCTGCTCCGGTAGGCCGATGGCTACCTCACGCTCGCCATCCGCAGCCAGGGTGAACACGGTCTGCCCGGCGGCGACCACCTGGCCGACCTCGACCTGGCGCTTAGCGATCACCCCAGCCTGCGGCGCACGCAGCACCGCGTAATCGGCCTGGTTGCCGGCAACGTCGAACTCGGCCTTGGCTTGTTTAAGGCGGGCCATGCCGGCGCGGTAGAGGTTTTCGGCATTGTCGTATTGCGAGTGGCTGACCATCTGCCGGTCCAGCAGCTTCTGGTAGCGATCACGCTCGGCGCGCACCAGCGCCAGGTTGGCTTCGGCGGCCGCCAGTTGGGCGCGATTGGCCTCCAGTTGCAGGCGCACATCCTGGGGGTCCAGCTCGGCCAGCGGCTGCTCGGCCTTGACCCGCTGCCCTTCCTCGACCAGGCGCTTGCTGACCTTGCCAGCGATGCGGAAGGCCAGTTCCGGCTCCAAGCGCGCACGCACTTCGCCGGGGTAGCTGTCGGCTGCCGCTTCGGCAGGCTGCGGCTGGATCACCAGTGCCGGGCGCGGCGCAGCGGGCGGTGCGGTTTCCTGGCCGCACGCCGTCAGCAACACGGCGACGGCAGCGGGCAAAGCGATGGACAAGGCATGGCGCAACATGATGAATCCTTTCGCGAAGAGCACATCGAATATTTATACTGACGGGTATATTAAATCAGCAAACCGAAGCCGGGAAGCCAGCGCCAGAAAGAAAATCAACATCAACGTTTGGCCATTCCTTGAGGCCGGATGGCGTCCGACCCGTTAAGATGGGCGACTCTTCAACCAGATGCAGACTCCAATGCCCAACGACGCACCCATCGGGCCCGGTCGCCCCAAGGACCTGGCCAAGCGCGAGGCGATCCTCGAAGCGGCCAAGACACTGTTCCTCAGCCTTGGCTATGCCAACACCAGCATGGATGCGGTCGCTGCGGCGGCAGGTGTTTCAAAACTCACCGTGTACAGCCACTTCACCGACAAGCAGACGCTGTTCTGCTCGGCGGTCATGGCAACCTGCCAGATCCAGCTGCCGGACCTGCTGTTCGAGTACCCCGAGGGGGCACCGATGGAAGAGGTGCTGCTGACCATTGCGCGTAACTTCCAGGCCCTGATCAGCAGCGACGAAGCGGTCAAGCTCAGCCGCCTGATCATGGCCCAGGGCAGCTCGGACCCAAGTTTTGGCGAGTACTTCTACGAAGCCGGGCCCAAACGCGTGCTGGCGGGTATGGAAGCACTGCTGCGCGGAGCGCATGAGCGCGGGTTGCTGCGCATCGATAACCCGTTGCGCGCGGCAGAGCACTTCTTCTGCATGGTCAAGGGCGCGCCGGACTACCGGTTGCTGCTGGGGTGCGCCGGGCCGTTGGAAGGCGACGAGGCCGAGGCGCATGTGCGTGAGGTGGTGGGGGTGTTCATGCGGGCGTTCCGGCCTTAGCGGGATCCATTCAACCTACCGGCACGAACCCGGTACGGTAGGAGCAGCCTTGTGCTGCGAAGAGGCCGGTGAAAGCCGTGAAGATTCAAGGTGAATTCACCGGCCTCTTCGCAGCACAAGGCTGCTCCTACAGGCGTCTTCGTTATCAGGCCTTCAGCGCTTTCTTCGGGTAGATGTCATACCGGCTCGACTTGCCCTCCAGGCAATGGCTAGGCTTCGGCCCGTCGATGATCGGTGCCTTGCGCGGGCGCTTCACCACCACCCGATGGCTGGCCAACGCCAGGGCGGCTTCGAGCAAGGCCGGGGCATCCATGTCATCCCCCACCAACGGCCGGAACACACGCATTTCCTTCTTCACCAGTGCGCTTTTGTCCCGGTGCGGGAACATCGGGTCGAGGTAGATCACCTGCGGCGGCTCGCCCTCCCACGCGCGCATGCGCTCGATGGCATTGCCGGTCAGCAGGCGCATACGCCCAACGATCGGGCCCACCTCTTCATCGGCACGGGCCCGTGCCAGGCCGTCTTCCAACAACGCGGCAATCAGCGGCTGGCGCTCGATCAGGGTCATCTGGCAACCCAGGCTGGCCAGCACGAAGGCATCCTTGCCCAGCCCTGCGGTCGCGTCGAGCACTTGCGGGCGAACACCTTGAGCAATGCCGACCGCTTTGGCGATCATCTGCCCGTTGCCACCGCCAAACTGGCGCCGGTGCGCAGCCTGGCCTTCGACGAAGTCCACCCGCACGGGCCCAGGCGCCTGTGGGCCTAATTGCTGGATCTGCAAGCCTTCAGCGCCCACCTGCACAGCGAAGCCGGCGGCATCGTCCTGCAGCGGCAGGCCCAGGCGCTCGGCCCACGCCGTGGCCTGTTGCGCATACTCAGCCGACATCGCTTCGACCCTGATACCCGTGCCTTGCTCTTCCATCGTCCACACCTAAAAAATCAAACCCAGCCCTTAATGAATCGGCAACCACGGCCGATACAGGCAATATCCCGCTATTCTGCCAGAGCACAACGCGCGCGACTGCCATGACAGATACTCTTCCCATCGGTTTGACCTACCTGTCGCCTGTCGGCCACTACGGTCAGCAGAATACCCAGACACTCGGGGGCGTGAGCCACCTGTGGCAGGATTTCTTTGCCCGTGCCATGGCCGAGCAACAGGAAGTACCCGCGGACAGTATCAGCGAGTCGTTCGTGCAGTACGATCAGCACAGCGGCGAGCCGATTGGCGGGGCCAGGGCACTGGCGCTGATCGATGCCCAGCGCGCCTGCGCCGTACACGACACCGAAGTCGCGCCACCCGAGCCGCTGTTCCTGCCCAAGGCAGAGCTTGAGGCCAACCTGCTGGAACCTGCGCCTGAACCGTTCAGTGCCATCGAGCTGATCGAACAACAGCGCGAGCTGGACCTGAGCAACAGCTGGTTGCGCCCGGTGGTCATGAGCCAGGGCCAGCCGCTTGCCGAGCCGGGCCCAGGCCCCTCCCCACGCCCACTGTTCCTGCCTATCGCCGAGTTCGAGACCAACCTGCTGGACCCGGCGCCCGAGCCCTACGACGAAACCACCCTGGCCAAACAGCAGAACGATCTCGAATTCGACATCCATTGGGCGCGCCCGGTGGTGCTCAACAACGTTCGCGCCTACGCCTGAGTCTACAGCGGCTCAGCGACAGATCTGCCAGAGGCCCATGTCAACGTGGAAGTGGTTGTGGTGCGCGGCATTGTAGTCGGGCCCCAGCACGGTACTGAAGCGCTCGCAGGCCACCTGCTGCACCTCGCGTAAAAACTCAGCCTTCTGCCCACCCGCCTGCCAATCCTGCGCCAGCACGATGCGCTGGCCGTCCTGCAAGCGAAAACCACTGATATCCAGAGCGTTGGCGGTGGCATGCTGGCTGAGTCGGCCTTGTTTGCGGTGGTAGACATTGCGGCAGGCGAAACTGCCCAGGTGATCGACCTGGGTCACCGGCTGCCCCAATACCCGCTGCGCCACGGGCTGCAGGCCATGCTGCTCGAACAGCGCATAGGCCACTGCCAGCGGGCAACTGGCGAGAAAACTGCTGCTGAGCCGCGCCTGACCGCCTTCGATGCGCCACACGTTGTTCAGCGGGCAGTTGGCCGAGGCTGGGCTGTCGGCCTGGGCCCGGTAACGCAGGCCACTGGTTGCCAGCGCTTCGCGGCACAGCGCCGGGTCATTGCGCAGGCGCGACAGTTTGTAGGCAGTGAGCAGGTTGGGTGGCTGGCGCACGTCCAGCGCCGCCCAGGGGTTCCATGCATCGGGCAGGCGCCAGCCAAGGTGCCAGGCCAGGCCTGCCATCAAGGACAGGCCCACCAGCAGCGCCAGCAACGCACGCATGGCCAATCAGCGACGGAACAGATCGTTGAGCTGCGCAAAAGGCAACGCCTGTTCGCCGTAGCCGAACGTGCCTTCATCGCGAATTTCCAGGGCCGCCCGGTGGAAAGCCCCTAACGCTGCGCGGGCCAGCGATGACCCCACGCTGATTCGGCGCACGCCCAGGTCTTGAAGTTGATTGACGCTCAGCGTCACGCCTGCCAACCCCATCAGCACGTTGACCGGCTTGGGCGCCACCGCCTGTACCACTGCGCGAATTTCTTCGACCGTGCGCAACCCAGGCGCATAGAGCACATCAGCACCCGCTTCGGCAAAGGCTTGCAGGCGCAGGATGGTGTCGTCCAGGTCCATTCGCCCGTGCAGCAGGTTTTCTGCGCGGGCGCAGAGGGTGAAGGGAAACGGCAGGCTGCGCGCCGCCTGAACCGCCGCGCGCACGCGCTCCACGGCCAGGCCGTGGTCATAGATGGGGGCGTCCTTGCGCCCGCTGGCGTCCTCGATAGAGCCCCCCACAAGGCCCGCCTCGGCGGCACGCAGAATGGTCTGTGCACAATCCTCAGGCAGGTCGCCAAAGCCGTTTTCAAGGTCGGCGGCAACCGGCAACGCCGTGGCATCGACGATCACGCCGGCATTATCCAGGGTTTCGTCAAGGCTCAACGCGCCTTCGGCGTCTGGCCGGCCCAGGCTGAAGGCCAGGCCCGCGCTGGTCGTGGCCAGTGCCTCGAAGCCAAGGCTGGCCAGCAGTTTGGCAGAGCCGGCATCCCACGGGTTGGGGATGACGAACGCGCTGTCGCGCTCATGCAGGGCCTTGAAGGCTTCGGCTCGCAGGGTTTGCACATCCATGGTCTCAACCTCAGGCATTAAGGAGTGGTCAGAGTAGTCCCAGTTGTTCGACCTCAGGGGCGCGTGGCAATTCCGGCAATGATGCAAGGCCGGGCAGGCGCTGCATCAGGCGCTGGTGAAAGCGCTGGGCCAATGCCGCAGCCAGGCGGTTATCCGAGGTGTGCAAGAAGATGTAGGGGCTGCGGCCTTCCTCGATCCAGCTGGCTATCTTGTCCACCCAAGGCGTCAGGAAGGTTTCGTTGGCGTCCAGTTGCGGGTGGCCAATAAAACGCACCTGCGGGTGCTGGCTGAAGGCTGCGGGGCGCGGTGGCACTTTGGGTTTCTTGGCTTGAGCATGCAATACGGCGGGGTCGCGCGATGTGCAGCTGAACAAGGCCCGTGGGTCGAGGCAGATGCGCTCGACGCCACGTTCGAGCAGCAGCCGGTTTAGCTGCCGCTCCTCCTCACCCCGCGCAAAAAAGGCGTCGTTACGCACCTCGACGGCCACCGGCACCACCACTTCATCCAGAAAGTGGCTCAACTCTGCCAAGCGCGCAGGCCCGAACATGGCAGGCAGTTGCAACCAATAAGGCGATACTCGCTCACCCAGCGGCGCCATCAACCGGGTGAAGGTGGTCGCCGCGTCCAGTTGCTCGCGAAGGTCCGCGGCATGGCTGACCTCGCGGGGGAACTTGGCCGTGAAACGAAAGTGCGCCGGCATCACCTGCGCCCAGCGGGCCACGGTCGCGGGCGCGGGGCTGGCATAGAAGGTGGTGTTGCCCTCGACCGCATTGAACACCTGGCTGTACAGGCCCAGGTACTCAGTGGCTCGGGCGTCGGCGGGGTACAGGTAATCGCGCCAGGCGCTTTCGCTCCACGACGGACAACCCAGAAAATAAGGCAGAAGAGAGGGAGTCATCCCTCAAATGTACAGGTCGAGCCCCAGTACTTCCATGTCCCAATCGGTAAAACCGGCTGTGCTCAGGTAACTGGCCAGCGCCGTTGCTGTGCGCCGATCACGGGCGCGGGGGAAGACCATGTCTTGCTGGCGGGCTGGCAGGCCACCGCTGCGACGGCGAGTGGTGGCTTCTTGGGAGGCGTCGCTTTGCGCGTCATTCTCGATCACTTCGGCATCGTCGATTGCCTCGTCGCGCACCGACGCTTTGCGCGGAGCGCGCTTGATCGGGTAGGACTGCGAGGAGAAACCGTCGATACGCATGGTGTGAGCACTCAGGACCAATGATGGCAATTTAGCAGCATCAGTGTTCCGTCGCTAATGCTCGAGTGATAACTAGACCACAGTTCGCGCGAAAGGTTTTATCGTCATCGGCGATAACCGACGAGTAGCCGTCAGCGTTTCTTGGGTGTGGCTACATTATCGCGCAAGTACACCGGTTGCGCCTGCTCGGCAGCGATGGCCTCGCCGCGCGCCCAGGCGAAGCGGGCCAGGCTGAGGATGTCGAGGGCATTGGGCAACGCTGCGGCATTGCTGGCAGCGACCTGCACTGCCAGGCGCTCGGCATACCCCCAGCCGGTGCCGGCACCGAACCACTCGCCCGTGCTGGCGTCGGGCAGCGCCACGCGCTCGGGCGCCAGCACCGCTTCCTGGCCGATCAGGCGCATTTCGCCTTCGTTTGCCTGGTAGCAGCCCCAGTACACCTCGTCCATGCGTGCATCGATGGCGGCAGCCACCTGCTGCACACCCTGCTCACGCATCGCGCCTTGCGCCAACGCGGCCAAGTTGGACACCGGCAGCACCGGGCGTTCGAGCGCAAACGCCAGGCCCTGAACCACACCGATGGCAATCCGTACGCCGGTGAAGGCGCCCGGGCCACGGCCGAAGGCGATGGCATCCAGCGCGTTCAGCGCTACACCGGAGTCACCCAGCAGTTGTTTGATCATCGGCAGCAGCTTCTGCGCGTGCTGACGTGGGATCACCTCGTAATGGCTGGTTACCTTGCCGTCATGCAACAGGGCAACGGAACAGGCTTCGGTGGCGGTATCCAGGGCCAGCAGGGTGGTCATCGAACGGGTTTCCAGGGGCAGGGAAAAGAGCGTCAGTATAAACGACAACGGCCCGCAAGCGGGCCGTTGTCATGCAAGGCGTTGGATCAGCTCAGGGCTGCCAGTACCTTGGCAGTGATGGCGTCGACCGAACCGACACCTTCGATGTGGCTGTACTTCGGCTTGCCGGCATTGGCGGCCGACAGCTTCTGGTAGAACTCGACCAGCGGCTTGGTCTGGGTGTGGTAGACCGACAGGCGATGACGCACGGTTTCTTCCTTGTCGTCGTCGCGCTGGATCAGGTCTTCGCCCGTCACGTCGTCCTTGCCTTCCACTTTCGGCGGGTTGTACTGAATGTGGTAGGTGCGGCCCGAAGCCAGGTGCACGCGACGGCCCGCCATGCGGCCAACGATTTCTTCATCGTCAACGGCGATTTCGACCACGGCATCGATGTCGACACCGGCAGCGACCATGGCTTCAGCCTGTGGAATAGTGCGTGGGAAACCGTCGAACAGGCAGCCGTTGGCGCAATCCGGCTGGGCGATGCGCTCCTTGACCAGGCCGATGATCAGCTCGTCGGAAACCAGTTGGCCGGCATCCATGACTTTTTTCAGTTCCAGGCCCAGCGGGGTGCCGGCCTTGACGGCGGCACGCAGCATGTCACCGGTGGAGATCTGGGGGATACCGAACTTCTCGGTGATGAATTTTGCCTGAGTACCTTTACCGGCCCCGGGAGCTCCCAGCAGAATTACGCGCATCTCGTGCTCCTCAAATTTTTTTATGAAATTCAATGGATTCGGCAACCAGGGCCAAGTCCGGAAAATCGGGTATGACCATAAATCGGTCAGAAGGCTGCTCAAGATACACAGCGCCCGGCAGCCAGACAAGCGTCCCAAAGTTGCAGGAATGCGCCACTTGCGCACTGCCCGGTAGGCGGTTGCGCTCGGCGCAACCGCCCTCCTCGCCCCTTATTGCGGCTAAAGGTACACCCTTGCCTGGCGGCCCGCGCGTAACCTCAGCCGGTATTGCGCAGGCCTGCTGCAATGCCCGCCACGGTGACCAGCAAGGCCTGCTCCAACGGGCTGTCCAGAGCGGCTTCGCGGCCGCGCGAGCGCGCCAGCAACTCGGCCTGAAGGCGGTGCAGCGGGTCCAGGTAGGTGTTGCGCAAGCTGATGAATTCCAGGGTCTCTGGGCTGTGCGCCAGTAGCACCGGCTACCCGGTCAAGCCCAACACCACCTGGCAGGACTGCGACAATAGGTCGCGTAGGTGCACACCTAAAGGAAGCAACTCCGGTTGCACTAGACGTTCGTCGTAGGCCTCGGCGATTTGCGCATCGGCCTTGGCCAGCACCATTTCCAGCATGTCGATACGGGTACGGAAGAACGGCCATTGCTCACGCATTTGCGCCAGCAACTCGCCCTGGCCGCGTTGCAAGGCATTGCTCAAGGCCGTTTCCCAGCCCAGCCAGGCAGGCAACATCAGGCGCGTCTGGGTCCAGCCGAAGATCCACGGGATAGCCCGCAGGCTCTCGATGCCGCCCGCGCGTCGCTTGGCCGGCCGGCTGCCCAACGGCAGGCGGCCCAACTCCTGCTCAGGCGTCGACTGGCGGAAGTACTCGACGAAATCGGGGTTGTCGCGCACCACGCTGCGGTAGGCCTGCACGCCATCGGCGGCCAATTGGTCCATGACCTCACGCCAGGCCGGCTGCGGTGGGGGTGGCGGCAACAAGGTGGCCTCGAGCACGGCCGCCAGGTACAGGTTGAGGTTCTGTTCGGCGATACCGGGCAAACCGAACTTGAAGCGGATCATCTCGCCCTGCTCGGTGGTGCGAAATCGCCCGGCTACCGAACCCGGCGGCTGCGACAGAATCGCCGCGTGGGCCGGGCCGCCGCCACGGCCAACGGTGCCGCCACGGCCATGGAACAACAGCAGTTCCACTTGATGCTCGCGGCAGATGCGCACCAGGTTTTCCTGCGCCCGGTACTGCGCCCAGGCGGCCGCCGTAGTGCCGGCGTCCTTGGCCGAATCGGAATAGCCGATCATCACTTCCTGCGGCCCGCGCAGGCCGGTGCGATAGCCAGGCAGGCCCAGCAGGCGCTGCATCACCGGGCCGGCGTTGTCCAGGTCGGCCAGGGTTTCGAACAGTGGCACCACACGCATCGGGCGGGTCAGCCCGGCTTCCTTGAGCAGCAACTGCACGGCCAGCACATCTGAAGCGGCGCCGGCCATGGAAATGACATAGGAGCCCAGCGAGGCGGCCGGGGCAGCGGCAATTTCCCGGCAGGTGGCCAGCACCTCGGCGGTATCCGCCTGTGGCTGGAAATGCGCAGGCAATAATGGCCGGCGGTTTTTCAGTTCGGCCAGGAGGAAGGCGATGCGCTGCTCTTCATCCCAGTCGGCATAGCGCCCCAAGCCCAGGTAATCGGTGATTTCGGTCAGTGCATCACGGTGGCGAGCGGCATCCTGGCGCACATCCAGGCGCCCCAGGTACAGGCCAAAGGTCACGGCACGGCGCAGGCAGTCGAGCAGTGGCCCTTCGGCGATCACGCCCATGCCGCATTCGTGCAGCGACTGGTAGCACAGCTCCAGCGGCGCGATCAGGTCGCGGTTGTCGACCAGTACGTCGGCACCGGCGGGCGTGCTGCTGCCCAAGGCGGCATGCGCCCAGGCGCGGGTCGCACGCAGGCGGTCGCACAGTTGCTTGAGGATTGCGCGGTAGGGCTCGGCACTGTCGCCGACATGCTCCCGCAGCGCGCTGCTGGCATGTTGCATGGACAGCTCGGCGGCCAAGGCATCGATATCACGCAGGAACAGATCAGCGGCCATCCAACGTGCCAGCAACAGCACTTCACGGGTTACCGCCGCCGTGACATTGGGGTTGCCGTCGCGGTCGCCGCCCATCCACGAGGCGAAACGGATAGGTGCGGCCTCCAGCGGCAGGCGCAGCCCCGTGGCGTCATGCAGCGCCTTGTCGACCTTGCGCAGGTGGTTGGGGATGGCCTGCCAGAGCGAATGCTCGATCACCGCGAAGCCCCACTTGGCCTCGTCCACGGGGGTCGGCCGGGTGCGGCGGATTTCTTCGGTGTGCCAGGCTTCGGCGATCAGCCGGCGCAGGCGCTCACGCACCTGCTGGCGTTCGGCAGGGGTCAGGTCGCGATGGTCCTGGGCGGCCAACTGGCCAGCGATGGCGTCGTACTTCTGGATCAAGGTGCGCCGCGCCACTTCGGTGGGGTGCGCGGTCAGTACCAGCTGAATGTCTAGCTTGGCCAACTGCCGGGCCAGGGCGTCGTTGCCATGCCCGGCCTGCTTCAGGCGGGCCAGCAGCTCAGGCAGCACGCGTGCCTCGAAGGGCTCTGGCTGGTCGGCGTCGCGGCGTCGGATCAACTGGTACTGCTCGGCCATGTTGGCCAGGTTGAGAAACTGGTTGAACGCCCTTGCTACCGGCAGCAAATCGTCGTCAGCCAGGTCCCCAAGGGTCGAGCTCAGTTGCTCGCCAGCCACCCGGCGGTCGGCCTTGGCGCTGTGGCGGATGCCCTCGATCTTCTGCAGGAACGCCTCGCCGTGCTGCTGACGAATGGTGTCGCCGAGCAACTCCCCCAACACATGGACATCTTCACGCAAACGCACATCGATATCGGTCATTGGCCCTCTCTGTAGCGCAGCCTTGGCGCACTCGTTCAGGAAACAGCACTGGGCCAAGAGTGCCCCCAGCCGCGCGCCGATAGCAAGCCTAAGGGCAAGCCGTGATCGGCAAAGCAAACTAAAGTGCAAGCAGAGCACTCCGATGCAATGCAGCCTTTCGAGGCGTTGACAGAGGTCATCATGAAAATCCGTGAACTCGCCCAGCACTGGGAACAGAATGCCGCAGGCACCCTCAGCCGTACCGGCCATGTGCTGCATCTGGACCTGGAGTCCGAGGCGCGCCTGGCCGCGCTGATCGACATGTACCCCAAGCGCACCGCCGAAGAACTGCTCGGCGAATTGGTGGCGGCGGCCCTCGAGGAAATCGAGGCCAGCTTCCCCTATGTAAAGGGGAGCCAAGTGATCGCCACCGATGAAGAAGGCGACCCTTTGTTCGAAGATATCGGCCCCACCCCGCGTTTTCTGTCGTTGTCCCGGCACCACTTGCATGAGCTGAGCAGCACCGCTGACGACAGCGAAAAATAGCCACGATGCACACTGTTCCGGGCCTGCAAGGCCCGGAATACCCCGCCTGAGCGTGAAAGTTCCGCACAAAACTCACTGACCAATCAGTCAGAAAACTTTGCCCGATTACGGGATTTTTTTCTGAACTAATCGAAAAACGGCCGAGTCCGAGCAAATAGCCATCACGCTAAAACCCTGCACACTGCCCTCGTGCACCGTTCAGCTGAAGCGCACGGTAACTGTCAGGGATTCAGCGATGGACTGCTACGGACATCGTCGTTATCAGGAGTGATCCAATGGAGCTGACCACCATGAAGACCCGCACTTTCAAACCGTCATCCACTCATGTGCGCGGGTTCAAGCTGGCCGCGCTGGCCCTGGGCAGTAGCCTGGTCCTGGCCGGCTGTGCGGGCAACCCGCCCACCGAGCAGTATGCCGTTACCCAGTCTGCCGTGAACTCTGCGGTCAGTGCCGGCGGCACCGAGTTCGCCGCGGTGGAAATGAAAGCGGCGCAGGACAAGTTCAAGCAAGCCGAAATCGCCATGCACGACAAGAAGTACGACGACGCCAAGCGTCTGGCCGAACAAGCCGAATGGGATGCCCGCCTCGCCGAACGCAAGGCTCAGGCGGCCAAGGCCCAGAAGGCCGTGCAGGATGCCCGCCAGGGCGTTCAGGACGTACGTGAGGAAGGCCTGCGCAGCGCTCAGTGAGCCCTGCCCCGCCACCCTTAGCCTTCGCACTCGATCAAAGGATGAACACTATGCGCAAACACGTCATGATTCCCGCCCTGCTGGCCCTGAGCGTCGGTCTTGCAGCCTGCTCGCACGACCCGAACGCCAACCTTGAATCGGCCCGCACCAACTTCTCTGCGCTGCAGAGCGACCCGCAGTCGAGCAAAGTCGCGGCGCTGGAAACCAAAGATGCTCAGGATTGGCTGAACAAAGCTGACAAGGCCTACATGGACCGCGAGGACCAGAAAAAGGTCGACCAGCTCGCCTACCTGACCAACCAGCGTGTCGAAGTCGCCAAGCAGACCATTGCCCTGCGTACGGCTGAAGGCGAACTGAAAAACGCCTCCGCCCAGCGCGCCCAGGCCAAGCTGGATGCCCGCGACGCACAGATCGCCAAGCTGCAGGACAGCCTCAATGCCAAGCAGACCGACCGCGGTACGCTGGTTACCTTCGGCGACGTGCTGTTCGACTTCAACAAGGCCGTACTCAAGAGCAACGCCTACCCCAACGTGACCAAGCTGGCCCAGTTCCTTCAGGAGAACCCGGAGCGCAAGGTCATCGTAGAGGGCTACACCGACAGCGTCGGCTCGGCCAACTACAACCAGAGCCTCTCCGAGCGTCGCGCCGGCGCCGTGCGCATGGCGCTGATCCGTGCTGGCGTAGACCCAGCGCGAATCGTCGCCCAGGGTTACGGCAAGGAGTACCCGGTGGCTGACAACGGCAGCAACTCGGGCCGTGCGCAGAACCGTCGCGTGGAGGTGACCATCTCCAATGACAACCAGCCGGTGGCACCGCGGTCGGTAAGCCAGGCGCAGTAAGGCTGGCAGGTAGAACGAAAAGCCTCGCTGTCTAAGCGGAATGCTGTTCACTTACGTTATCCATCGCCTGTATTGGGGCCGCTTTGCGGCCCATCGCGGCACAAGGCCGCTCCCACTATGTTCGCGCATGCCCTGTAAATAGGGGCATAACGCGGTCGGTGTGGGAGCGGCCTTGTGCCGCGATGGGCCGCAGAGCGGCCCCGACATTCTTAAGGCTTTTTATTGGGCGAGAGGTGCATGGCATAGCCCTCCAGCCACACACCCTCACTGCACCTGCTGCGGCGTCTCCTCCCCCATGCAGCGCACCGCACGCTTGCGGTTATCGACCAACACGCCGGTCAGGCCTTTCTGTTGGGTATCGAACAACACCAGCACACCGTCCACGCACTGGGCCACCTGGGGTGCAGGGTCGAGGGAGGCTTTGTAGTCTTCGCCCGGCAGGGTCTTGAGCATGGTGAAATCCTGCAGCAACAGGGCATCTTCAGGCTTGGCGAAATGCAGGTAACCGTAGTACCACAAAGCCCCCACCGTCACGATGATGCTGCCGACGCCGGTCAGGATCAGCGGGATGGCGTTGCGTTCTTCACTCATTGCTTGTTCTTCTCGTCAGGGTAATTGGGCACTTCGGCAAGCCGCCGCAGGCCGTTGAAATGACTCGGGTCGTCGAGGAAGCGCAGCATCACCTGGCGCCACACTGGGTCGGCGAAGGTTTGTACATGGCCCCCTCGGGTCAACTGCAGTACCCGCGGCGGCGGCGCGTGCTGGTACAGGCGGATGCCGTTATCCAGCGGCACCAGGTGGTCGTCGATGCTGTGGAAGAACAGCTTCGGCGGGCTGTCCAGGCGCTCGATCGAACGGATCGCGCTGTCGCCGTCCGGCACCAGCCACGACAGCGGCACCTGCAGCGGCCAGGTCATCCATGAAGTGCTCAAGGCAAACCGCCCGACCGCACGGTAGCTGGCTGGCACGCCATCGAACACCAGCGCGCTGAAGCGCTGGCGCTGCTCAGGGTGGGCCGCCAGGTAATGAATGGCCATGGCGCCGCCCAGGCTCTGCCCCAGCAGCACCACCGGCTTGCCCTTGACCTCGGGCGCCTTGTCCAGCCAGGCCATGGCCGCCGCGAGGTCTTCATAGACCTCGGGCAAACTCGGTTTGCCCTGGGACAACCCATAGCCCCGGTAATCGACCATCAGCACCTGGTAGCCCTGCTCCGGCAGCCAGTAGCTGCCCCCCAGATGGCCGGCCAGGTTGCCGCCGTTGCCGTGCAGGTGCAGCACGGTGCCCTTGACCTCGACCCCGGCCTTGGCCGGTAGCCACCAACCATGCAGGCGTACGCCATCCGAAGTGGTCAGGCTGACGTCACGGTAGTCGAGCTTGGCCCGCTCCGGGGTGAACGGTTGGCCGTGCTCGGGGTAGAACAGCAGGCTGCTGCAACCGCTCAGGCCCAGCAGGAGCACGCCAAGGGCCAGCAGGCGGCAGCGTTCAGAGAATGTTCGCGTAGTCGGCTTCAATGCGATCCAGGCTCAGGTGGTTGAGGAAGTTGGAGAAGCACATCCAGGCCGACAGTGCGTTGAGGTCACGGAACTGTTCGGGCAAGTACTTGGGCGGTTCGACCAGCCCCTCCTCGACCAGTTGGCGCAAGGTGCGCATGTCTTCCAGCGTGGTCTTGCCGCAGAACAGCAGCGGGATCTGCTCGAGCTTGCCCTTCTTCACGGCCAACTGAATGTAGTTGTAAACCATGATGAAGCCCTTGAGATAGGACAAGTCCTTGGTGAATGGTAGCCCGTTGGGCACCGAGCCGCGGAACACTCGGCTGGCGTTGCTGTAGCTCTGCGCCATTTCAAAGCCTTGGGCACGGAAGAACTCGAACACCTGGAGGAAGTCGGCGCCCTCCTCGACCATGTGGATGGCGCGTGTACGGTTGGTGAGCTTGCGCAGCCGGCTGGGGTAAGAGGCGAAGGCAATCACCTCCATGAGGATCGCCAGCCCCTCCTGGGTCACCGTCGATGAGGGTGGGCCCTTGGCCAGGAAGGTGCAGATCGGCTGGTTGAGGCCGTTCAGCGTGGTCCCCACATGCACCAGGCCTTCATGCACCTCCAGCGCACGCACGTCGCGGCTGTTGAACATGGCATCGGCACGTACCTTGATGTAGTCGGCACCGGCCGCCGCATCGGCGACGATACCGTCGGATTCGAACACGCGGATGGTTTCCTCGGCCTCGCCGAACACCTTGTTCAGGCGGCGCTGGAGGATGTCCACGGCCTCTTTGGCGGTGAGGTTCTTTGGCTCGTCCTTGAGGTCGCCGCGGCCATCGATGTTGTTCAGGTAGTCCGACAGCATCAGGCCCAGGTCGGCCAGGGTTGGGTCACCGGCGTGGAAGGCGTCGGACGCCGCGCCGTACAGCTCCTGCGAGATAAGCCCGAAGTCCTCGGTGCCGCGTGCCTCGAGCATACGCACCACCATGCGGTATTCCTTGCACATGCGCCGCATGATCTGCCCGACCGGGTTGAACTGCCCGAGCCGGCGAGTGATGTCACGTTCGATGTTCTGGAATTCGGCCTTGACCGCGCTGGAGTCGAACGACAGCGGCCGCGACTGGTAATAGGCGCGGTCTACTGCGGGTGGCTCTTTGCCCTTGGCCTTGAGGAAGCCGTGGCGGATGTTGTCGTCCCATTTCACCGCATCGAGTACGCGGATGGGGGTCTGCGCCGCAACGATGCGGTCTGACAGCGCGCGTATGGTCTGCTGGTACTCGTCCACCGGGGACTCCTTATCTGCCTCGGCCTCGGTCCCTGTAGGAGCAGCCTTGTGCTGCGAAGAGGCCTTTATCGGCAACAAATATCTGTTGTCTTACCGGCCCTTTCGCAGCACAAGGCTGCTCCTACCGGGATCGCATTGCAGTTTCAAACCCTGAAAAGGACGGCAGAGGTCATTACTTGCCGGAGCGCTGGAAGCGTGCCACCTCGACGAACAGGTCGGAGTTGGCCGGGTCGTCCAGGTAGGCCAGCACCCGCGCCGAGGAGCTGTCGATGAGCACGCCCTCGCCGTTGTCTTCCGGCACTTCGGTGTTGCGCCCGGTCAGCTCTTTGTTTTTCACGGCCTGCTGCACCTGCTCGACATCCAGGTTGTACACCACCAGTTCCTTGCCATCGACGACTTCAAAACCGCCAATCAGGAAATTGCCACCCAGGCGCTTGGGCACGCCGGCTGAGAGGTACCAGCGGTTGCCGTGGCGCGAGACGGTGAAGACGTACTCTTCGGGGGCTTTGCCCTTGGCCGTGGCCACCGCCTTGTAGGCACCGCCGCCACTACGGCTGATCGACAGCTTCAGCGGTTCGCCCCAGGCGTCCTTGCTGCTCCACTTGCCGAGCAGGGCCTTGGGCGCGGCCTGGTTGCTCGGCAAGGGCTCATGGAAGGTCACCAGACAACCGCCCAGCAGCAGGAATGACAGCGTCAACAGCACCACACGCCAGGCTTTCATCAGGTTCTCCTTGAAAATAAGGTCTCAGCTCAGGCCGATGCCAACACCAGGTGCAGGTAACGGGTAAGCATAGCGAGCATCTGCCCATCGGCTTGCGCGTTCGCATCCTTGAGCAGGCCCTGATATTCCATCTGCTCGATAATCGCCGTCAACATTTGGGCGTCTTGTTCCGGTTGCCGTGAGCCGACCACTTGCAGCAATTGCCGGGTGCCGTGCAGCAGAATCTGGTCGTGGGCGCACACCAGCTCGGCCAAACGCGGGCACAGCAGTGCCTCCTGGCGGAAGGCCTGCTCGGCCATCAGAAAGTCGCGCCGGTTGAGCAACTGACGCGACACATAGTCAGCGGTCATGCTTGCCACTTCGTCGGCCAGCCGCGCTCGCGCCTGCGGGCTGCCATCGCCCTGGGCGAGCATCTGGCGCAGCACCACCTCGGTGTTGGCCCAGAGCTTGGCCATGTAGGCGGCGCTGCGCTCGACGTACTGGGCGAAGGTATCGGTGAGCAGGTCCTCGATGTCCTTGAAGTAATAGGTGGTGGCCGACAACGGCACACCCGCCTCGGCGGCCACGGCACGATGGCGCACACCGCGCACACCATCGCGCACGACGATGCGCATGGCGGCGTCGAGGATCAGCTGGCGGCGCTGCTCGC
This sequence comes from Pseudomonas sp. ITEM 17296, assembly GCF_028895205.1. NCBI lineage: Bacteria > Pseudomonadati > Pseudomonadota > Gammaproteobacteria > Pseudomonadales > Pseudomonadaceae > Pseudomonas > Pseudomonas sp. ITEM 17296. The sequence continues at coordinate 264,977 of NZ_WJRS01000003.1, forward strand.
TGCCTTGGCGGGCGGTCTTGCGGCCCTGGTACTGCACACTTTCGGCGACGGCGGTGGCGATGCCGGCGGCGCCTTGCTCAGCGATTGCGGGGGTCACGGGGTTACCTCACGGACGGTGTGTTGGCTTTACCGGCCCCTTCGCGGGCAAGCCCGCTCCCACAGGGATCGTATCGCGCCTGAGGGCAGCACAATTCCTGTGGGAGAGGGCTTGCCCGCGAAGGGGCCGGTGCAGACAACATAAGGCTTCAGGCAAGAAAAAGCCGCCCCTAGAGGCGGCTTTCTCAGATCACTCAGGCCTGCGGACGCATATGTGGGAACAGGATCACATCGCGAATCGACGGCGAGTTGGTCAGCAGCATCACCAGGCGGTCGATGCCGATGCCTTCACCGGCGGTTGGCGGCATGCCGTATTCCAGGGCGCGGACGAAGTCGGCATCGTAGTGCATGGCTTCGTCGTCACCAGCATCCTTCTCGGCCACCTGGGCCAGGAAGCGCTCAGCCTGGTCTTCGGCATCGTTCAGCTCGGAGTAGGCGTTGGCGATTTCGCGGCCACCGATGAACAGCTCGAAGCGGTCGGTCACGGCCGGGTTGTCGTCGTTGCGACGGGCCAGCGGCGACACTTCGAACGGGTACTCGGTGATGAAGTGCGGCTGCTCCAGCTTGTGCTCGACCAACTCTTCGAAAATCATCACTTGCAGCTTGCCCAGGCCTTCGTGGCCCAGCACCTTGGCACCGGCCTTTTTGGCGATGTCACGGGCACGGTCGACGTCTTGCAGGTCGGCAGCGGTCAGCTCAGGGTTGTACTTGAGGATCGAGTCGAACACCGACAGGCGCACGAACGGCTCGCCGAAGTGGAACACCTTGTCGCCGTACGGCACGTCGGTGCTGCCCAGCACCAGCTGCGCCAACTCGCGGAACAGCTCTTCGGTGAGGTCCATGTTATCGGTGTAGTCAGCGTAGGCCTGGTAGAACTCGAGCATGGTGAACTCGGGGTTGTGCCGGGTCGAAACGCCTTCGTTACGGAAGTTGCGGTTGATCTCGAAAACTTTCTCGAAACCACCGACTACCAGACGCTTGAGGTACAGCTCCGGCGCAATGCGCAGGAACATGGCCATGTCCAAGGCGTTGTGGTGGGTTTCGAACGGCTTGGCCGCTGCGCCGCCAGGGATGGTCTGCAGCATCGGCGTCTCGACTTCGAGGAAGTCGCGCTCGATCAGGAATTTGCGGATGTGCGAAATCACCTGCGAGCGAACACGGAAGGTGTGGCGGGTTTCTTCGTTGACCATCAGGTCGACGTAACGCTGACGGTAGCGCTGCTCGGTGTCGGTCAGGCCATGGTGCTTGTCGGGCAGCGGGCGCAGCGACTTGGTCAGCAGGCGCACGTTGGTCATTTCGACGTACAGGTCACCTTTGCCGGAGCGGGCCAGGGTGCCCTCGGCGCTGATGATGTCGCCCAGGTCCCAGGTCTTGACGGCGGCCAGGGTTTCTTCCGGCAGGGTCTTGCGGTTGACGTAGACCTGGATGCGGCCAGTCATGTCCTGGATGACCATGAACGAGCCACGGTTGAGCATGATGCGCCCGGCAACCTTGACCGGAATCGCTGCAGCTTCCAGTTCTTCCTTGGTCTTGTCGGCGTACTGTTTCTGCAGGTCGTTGCAGTAGCTGTCGCGACGGAAGTCATTGGGGAAGGCATTGCCCTTGGCGCGCTCTGCGGCAAGTTTTTCCTTGCGCAGGGCGATCAGGGCGTTTTCTTCCTGTTGCAGGTCTTGCGGTGCGCTATTGAGGTCGCTCATGTCGTCATTCTTTCCATCAGGTATTCGTTGCCCTTTTCGGGCAGGGCACGCGATGCCGGCGGGTAGCCAGGCATCGCGGCAGTGGTGTGCGGCTTACAGCCCTTGCTTGAGGCTCGCTTCCAGGTACTGGTCGAGGTCGCCGTCCAGCACCTTCTGGCAGTCGCTGCGCTCAACGCCGGTCCGCAAGTCCTTGATGCGCGAGTCATCCAGTACGTAGGAGCGGATCTGGTGGCCCCAACCGATGTCCGACTTGCTGTCTTCCAGCGCCTGGGAAGCGGCGTTGCGCTTCTGCATCTCCAGCTCGTACAACTTGGCCCGCAGCATTTTCATGGCGGTGTCTTTGTTGGCGTGCTGGGAGCGTTCGTTCTGGCAGGCCACCACGGTGTTGGTCGGCACGTGGGTAATACGCACCGCGGAGTCGGTGGTGTTTACGTGCTGACCACCAGCGCCCGAAGAGCGGTAGGTGTCGACGCGCAGGTCGGACGGGTTGATGTCGATTTCGACCTTGTCGTCGATCTCGGGCGACACGAATACCGCCGAGAACGAGGTGTGGCGACGGGCGCCGGAGTCGAACGGGCTTTTACGGACCAGGCGGTGCACGCCGATTTCGGTGCGCAGCCAGCCGAAGGCATATTCGCCCTTGATGTGCACGGTGGCGCCTTTGATGCCGGCGACTTCACCTTCGGAGAGCTCGATGATGGTGGCGTCGAAACCACGCTTGTCGGCCCAGCGCAGGTACATGCGCAGCAGGATGTTGGCCCAGTCCTGCGCTTCGGTACCGCCGGAGCCGGCCTGGATGTCCAGGTAGGCGTTGTTCATGTCCATCTCGCCGCTGAACATGCGACGGAACTCAAGCTGGGCCAGTTTTTCTTCCAGGCCTTCCAGCTCGGTCACGACGTCGCCGACGGCGCTTTCGTCCTCTTCCTCGACGGCCATGTCGAGCAGGTCCTTGCAGTCGGCCAGGCCGTTGGCCATCTTGTCCAACGTCTCGACGACCTGTACCAGCATGGCACGTTCGCGACCCAGGGCCTGGGCGTACTCAGGCTTGTTCCAGACGGCCGGGTCTTCCAGCTCGCGGTTGACTTCGATCAGGCGGTCATGCTTTTGATCGTAGTCAAAGATACCCCCGAATTGACTGGGAACGCTCGGTGAGGTCCTTGATGGTGTTCAGGATCGGTTGGATTTCCATGGGCGACGGCTCTCGTGCGAATTCGGTGAAAAGCCTGCGAGTATAACCGAGTCCAACGCATGGCGGCAGACCCGCCGGGCGGTACACCGTATGCGAGATGGAGCGCCGCCTGCGCGGCGCTTCGCAGCACAAGGCTGCTCCTACATTTTTCGGGCCAATTATTCCTAAGGCGGTCGCGCGCAGATATTACAGGCCTCACTGGCCCGAAACAGATGTAGGAGCAGCCTTGTGCTGCGAAGCGCCGCGCGGGCGGCGCTCGATCTTACAGGCGCAAAAAACCTCCCGCCTTACACCCCGAATCCCCACAACCTCAAGCAATACCCACCTGGTTACGCCCCCCATTCTTGGCCAGGTACAGCCCCTTGTCCGCCGCCGAAATCAACTGCCGGCAATGTCCGCCCACCGCCGGTGTCTGGGTCGCCAGGCCAATGCTCACCGTCAACCGCGAATCCGCCGCTGGCGCCGTGTGCGGTATGCCCAATGCCAACACCGTCTGGCGCAGTTTCTCGGCAATCAGCCGCGCCCCGCCTGGGGACGTATTGGGCAACACCAAGGCAAACTCCTCGCCGCCATAACGCGCCGGCAGATCGGTCGGCCGCGAGCACGAGCCGCGGATCGCTTCAGCCACCTGGCGCAACGCCTCATCACCCGCCAAATGCCCGAAACTGTCGTTGTAGGCCTTGAAGTAGTCGACATCGATCATCAACAACGACAACTGCTGCTGCTCACGCATGGCCCGGCGCCATTCCAGCTCCAGGTATTCGTCGAAGTGCCGCCGGTTGGACAGGCCGGTCAGGCCATCGGAGTTCATCAACCGCTGCAGCATCAGGTTGGAATCGAGCAACTGCTGCTGGCTGACCCGCAGGGCGCGGTACGCCTCGTCACGCTGGAGCAACGTCAGGTAGGAACGCGAGTGGTAGCGAATGCGCGCCACCAGTTCGATGTTGTCCGGCAACTTGACCAGGTAGTCGTTGGCCCCCGCAGCAAACGCCGCGCTCTTCACCAGCGGGTCTTCCTTGGTCGACAGGACGATGATCGGGATATCCTGGGTAGCCGGGTTGTTGCGGTACTCACGCACCAGCGTCAGCCCATCCAGGCCCGGCATGATCAGGTCCTGCAGGATCACCGTCGGCTTGATGCGCATGGCCTGGGCCACGGCCTGGTGCGGGTCGGCGCAGAAATGGAAGTCGATGTTGTCTTCATGGGCCAGGCCACGACGCACCGCCTCGCCGATCATTGCCTGATCGTCGACCAACAGCACCATCGCCGAGTTCTCGTTGGTGGTCGCGAAACCTTCGATCGGTAGATCATTCATGCCTATTCACCTGATCACCGCCGACCAGGCGGCGTGATTCATTACATATCGTCATTTTGCAAAGAATTCCATCAATCGCCCGGCGATTCGCTCCAGCGGGCGGATTTCCACCGCCGCGTCAATCGCCGCGGCGGCCTTGGGCATGCCGTATACGGCACTGCTGGCCTGGTCCTGGGCGATGGTCAGGAAGCCCTGCTGGCGCATCTGTTTGAGGCCCTGGGCACCGTCGCGGCCCATGCCGGTGAGCAGCACACCCACCGCATCGCCGCTCCAGTAGCGTGCCACGCTCTCGAAGAACACATCGATCGAAGGCCGGTAGATTTCGTTGACGGGTTCGGCAGTGTAGGCCAGCTGACCATTTTGCAGCAGGCGGATATGGTGGTTGGTGCCCGCCAGCAGGACTTGCCCCGGCTGCGGCGGTTCGCCCTCACGGGCCAGGCGCACCGGCAGGCCGGCAGCGCTGCTGAGCCATTCGGCCATGCCTGCGGCGAATACCTGGTCGACGTGCTGGACCAGCACGATGGCCGCCGGGAATGCCGGCGGCAAGCCCTTGAGCAGCACCTCGAGTGCGGCCGGGCCGCCGGCCGACGAACCGATTGCCACCAAGCCACGACGCTGGGATGCCTCGCGCAATGGCGTGGCAACCGGGCGCGCGGCCGGCGTGCGTTGCTGGCCTATCAGCCAGCCGATGTTGAGGATCTTGCGCAGCAGTGGCGCCGCCGCCTCACGGGCATCGCCCGCGCCCAGGGCCGGTGTATCGACCACATCCAGCGCGCCATGGCCCATGGCCTCGAACACCCGGTGCACGTTCTGCTTGCGGTCGACCGTGACGATGACGATGGCGCAGGGGGTTTCGGCCATGATCCGCCGCGTCGCCTCTACCCCATCCATCACCGGCATGATCAAGTCCATGAGGATCAGGTCTGGCTGCTGCTCGGCGCACCGCTGCACCGCCTCGGCGCCGTTGCCCGCCACCCAGATCACCTGGTGCGCGGGCTCGAAGGCCAGCGCCCGGCGCAACGCCTCCACCGCCATGGGCATATCGTTGACGATGGCGATCTTCATCCCTGAGCACCTCCAATCAGCTCCACCACAGCATCCAGCAACGCATCGTCGTGGAAACTGGCCTTTGCCAAATAGTAGTCGGCGCCAGCGTCCAGACCACGCCGCCGGTCTTCCTCACGGTCCTTGTACGACACCACCATCACTGGCAGCGATTGCAGGCGCTGGTCCCGGCGCACCAGGGTGACCAGTTCGATGCCATCCATGCGCGGCATGTCGATGTCGGTGATCAGCAAGTCGAAGTCTTCGCCGCGCAGGGCATTCCAGCCGTCCATGCCATCCACCGCCACGGCCACTTCGTAACCGCGGTTACCCAACAGTTTGCGCTGCAGTTCGCGCACGGTGAGCGAGTCGTCGACCACCAGGATGCGCTTGCGCGCCAGGCCGCGAGTGCCACTGTTGCCCCGCTCGATGCGCTCGAGGCTGCCGGTACTGAGCAGTTTTTCCACCGAGCGCAGCAGGTCTTCGACGTCGACGATCAGCACCACCGAGCCATCGTCGAGCAACGCCCCGGAGGAGATGTCCTGGACCTTGCCCAGGCGCGGATCAAGGGGCATCACCACCAGCACCCGCTCCCCGATCAAGCGTTCCACGGCCACCCCGTAGAGTTGCTCGCGCTCTCGAATCACCACCACCCGCAGGCTGCTTTCCTCGGTTTGCCCTGCTGGGCGATTGAGCAACTGGCTGGCCGCCACCAGGCCGATGTGCCGCCCTTCATGCCAAAAATGCTGACGCCCTTCGATCTGCACGATCTGCTCGGCCGTCACCTCCAGCGTGCGTTCGATGTGCGCGAGCGGGAAGGCATAGGCTTCGCCGCCCACTTCCACCACCAGGCTGCGCACCACCGACAACGTCAGCGGCACCTGCAGGTGGAAGCGGCAGCCCTGCCCGGCCAGCTGGGTCAATTCGATCGACCCGCGCAGCTCGCGGATCATGTGTTGCACGGCGTCCAGCCCAACCCCGCGCCCTGACACCTCCGTCACCTTGTCGCGAAGGCTGAAGCCGGGCAGGAACAGGAACGTGATCAGCTCGGCCTCGCTCATCCGCGCCACGGTGTCGGCCGGCGACATGGCCCGTTCGACGATGGCGCTGCGCAGGCGCTCCAGGTCGATGCCGGCGCCATCGTCAATCAGCTCGAGGCTGAGCATGCCGGCCTGATGCGAGGCACGCAGGCGAATCACGCCCTCCTGCGCCTTGCCTGCCAGCAGGCGCCGCTCTGGCAGTTCGATGCCATGGTCGACCGCATTACGCAGCAGGTGGGTCAGCGGCGCTTCGAGCTTTTCCAGCACATCGCGGTCGACCTGGGTCTTTTCGCCTTCGATGACTAAGCGCACCGGCTTGCCCAGAGACCGGCCAAGGTCACGGACCATGCGGCTCTGCCCGGCCAGAACGTCGGCAAAGGGCCGCATCCGGCAGGCCAGCGCCGTGTCATAGAGCAATTGCGCACGCTGGCTGGCCTGCCAGCCGAACTCGTCGAGGTCGGCGGCCTGCTGCTGCAGAATCTGCTGGGTCTCGACCAACAAGCGCTGGGTCTGGGCCAGGGCTTCGAGCACCTCGCTGCTCTGGCCACTGTCCTCCAGTTGCATGCGCAAACCATCGAGTGCCTGCATCCCTTGGCCATGCATGCGCTTGAGGCGCTGCAGGGTGGCCAGGTAAGGCTTGAGCCGCTGGGTCTCGACCAACGACTTGCTGGACAGGTCGAGCAAGCTGTTGAGGCGGTCGGCCGTGACCCGCAGCACCCGCTCAGCGCCTTCGCCGGCGCGTTTACCGGCCTTGCGCCGTGGCGCGGGCTCAAGCTCGACGTCCACGTCCATGGGCTCGGGGGCCATCGGCAAGGGCTCGACAGGCAGGGTTGGCACGGGCGCTGTCGGCGACGGCATGGCCATCGCCATTGGCACCGACACCGGCGCCGCGCCCGGGTCCAGCAAGCTGGCCATCTGCGCGAGGAACACCGGCAGTGTCGCTTGGGCGCCCGCGTCGCCCGGCGTGGCGATGCGCATCAACAGGTCGGTCCCCTGCAGCAGCGCATCGATATGCTCGGCGCTCAACCGCAAGCGGCCTTCCTGCGCCGCCACTAGGCAGTCTTCCATCACGTGGGCCACGCTCACGCCAGCATCGACCCCGACAATACGTGCGGCCCCTTTCAGGGAGTGGGCCGCGCGCATGCAGGCTTCCAGTTGGTCGGCCTGGGTGGGGTTGCGCTCCAGCGCCATCAGGCCGGCGCTAAGCACCTGGGTCTGCGCCTCGGCTTCCAGGCTGAACAGCTCGAGCAACGATGCGTCGCGCATTTGCTCTGGGGTCATGACAGGCTCCGCTGCACCGCAGACAGTAAGTGTTGATCGTCCAGCACCCGCACACTGCGGCCGCGCCACTGCAGCACCGCCGCGGTGAAGTGGGTAGCGTCCTGGCCACTGCCCAGCAACGTTGGGTCAAGCCGGTGAATGCCGTCGATTTCCTCGACCGCCATCACCACCGGCCCCCCTTCGGCAGCCAGGATCAGCATGCGCGGCATCTCGCGACCGCTGCGTTGCTGCCCAGCAGCCGGCTGCACACCCAGCAAATCAGCCAGCGACAGGCACGGCACCAAGGCACCGCGCACATTGGCAACGCCCTGCAGCATTCGGGAACGCTGGTGCGGCAGCGAATGCACCGCCTGCAAGGGGGCGATTTCAGCCAGGCAGGCGGTCGCCAAGGCCAGCCATTCTTCGCCGAGCCTGAACAGCAGCATGGAGCGGCCAACCGATTCCTCGGCCGCTGGCGCAACTGCGGCGTGGTCATCCTGCAGCAGGGCATAACGGTCGAGCAGGCGCGTGGCGGCAGCGGCATACACGTCACAGTTGCGGCAATGAATATGCCGCTCCAGCAGCGGGCACTGTTTGTCACCGTGCACGCCGATGCGGTTCCAGCAGTCGTCGATGCGCTCGTCGGCCTGCGCAAGCAGTTGCATCGCGGATTCACCCCTCATCGTTCAGGCTCCCGTCCCGCCCGTGCAGCACGCGCCTGCAAACGCTGGGCGCCTGCCAGGTCGCCCTGGGCCGCGAGCAAGGCCGCCAGGTGCACCAAGGCTTCGGGGTGCTGCGGCTCCAGGTACAGGGCCTTGCGATAGTGGGTAAGCGCCTGGCCGGCGTCGCCTTCGGTATCACTGAGCAAGCCCAGCCAGTAGTAAACCTGCGCCGTCGGCGCGAACTGGCTCAAGTAGCGCTGGCAGGCGGCACGCGCCTGCGCACTGGCGCCCGCGTTGGCATGCCGGGCAATACTGGCCAGCAGTTCGGCTTCGTTCTCGCCTTTGCTGTCCGCTGGCAGTGGCGCCTTGGCAGTGAACGGAAGCGCTCGCAACGGCCGCGCCAATGACGGCGTCGGCGGCGGGTACACGGGCAGGGGCAAAGGCGGCAGCGCGCGCTTGGCTGGCGGCGCGGGCAGTGCGCGGGCCGGTGCCACAGCGCCCTCCTGACGCACGTAGGCGAACGATTGAGCGATACCCAGCGGGCGCATGCCCAGCCGCGCCAGCAAGCTGCCTTCAGCAGGCCCGATAAACAGCACACCCTGCGGATGAGCCAGGCGCTTGAGCACCTCGAACACGCGCTGCTGGGTGGCCACGTCGAAATAAATCAACAGATTGCGACAGAACACGAAGTCGTACAGGCCATCGCGGCTGGCCAGGGCCGGGTCCAGCACATTGCCCACTTGCAGGCTGACTTGCTGACGCACGCGATCATGCAAGCGGTGGCCGTCACCGAGCGCATCGAAAAAGCGCTCGCGAAACCCCAGGTCGCTGCCGCGAAACGCATTGCGTCCGTAAACCGCCTGCTCACCCTTGGCCACCGAAAGGGGGCTGATGTCGATGCCATCGATCACGAACGTGCCAGGGCTCATGCCACCCTCGAGCAGCGCCATGGCCAGTGAATAAGGCTCTTCGCCGGTCGAGCACGGCAGGCTGAGCAGCCGCACCGGGCGGGCGCCGGCCAGTTCTGCCAGGCGCTTGTGGGCCAGCCCCACCAGCGCCGTGAAAGATTCCGGGTAACGGAAAAACCAGGTCTCGGGGACGATCACCGCCTCGATCAGGGCCTGTTGCTCGTCCGCCGACTGCTGCAGGCGCAGCCAGTAGTCGTCCAGGTCCACGGCGTTCACGGCACTGCAGCGCTGGCGCAAGGCACGCTCGACCATCGGCGCGCCTACCGACTCCACGTCCAGGCCGATGCGCTCGTGCAGATAGCGGAAGAAACGCTGTTCAATCATGTCGGCATTCCTGGCGCAGAGGCCCCGCGTTCATCGGCAAACAACAGCTCACGCACGGCATCAGTCAGCAGGTCATCAACGGCGATGCGCTGCACCAGGCCCTGGGCATCCTGGCGCACGGGCCCCAGGTACGGTGCGTCGCCGTTGTCCAAGCCATACGGCTGGAATTCTTCGGGGCGGCAGCGCAAGGTCTCGGTGGCCTGTTCAAGGACCAGCCCAAGCTGCAGGTCGCCCCGGTAACGCACCAGCACCAGCCGCGTGCTGGTGCGTTGCGCCGCCGCCTGGCCAAAGCTCAGTGCCGACAGGTCGACCACCGGCAGCAATGCGCCGCGGTGCGCAAGGATGCCCGCGACCCACGACGGCGCCTGGGCAATCGGCTTGAGCGGCCGACGCGGCAGCACCTCGATCACCTCGTGCACGTCCAGGGCAAAACGCTGGTCAGCGATGCGAAACTGCAGGTACAACGCGCCCTTGGCGTCGCTTGCCTGCGCTGCGCGGGGTTGCAGGTCGTTCATGGTCGTCAGACTTTGAATCGCGACACGCCGCCACGCAGGCCTGCTGCCACCTGGCTGAGCTCGTCAATGGCAAAACTGGCCTGGCGCAGCGACTCGACCGTCTGGGTGCTGGCATCGCTCAGCTGGGCCAACGCCTGGTTGATCTGCTCGGCGCCGGTGGCCTGGGCCTGCATGCCCTCGTTGACCATCAGCACACGCGGCGCCAAGGCCTGCACCTGATGGATGATCTGGCTGAGCTGCTCGCCCACTTGCTGCACCTCGAACATGCCGCGGCGCACTTCTTCAGAGAACTTGTCCATGCCCATGACCCCGGCCGACACCGCCGACTGGATTTCGCGCACCATCTGCTCGATGTCGTAGGTGGCCACCGCTGTCTGGTCAGCCAGGCGGCGTACCTCGGTCGCCACCACGGCGAAGCCACGGCCATACTCGCCGGCTTTTTCCGCTTCGATGGCGGCATTGAGCGACAACAGGTTGGTCTGGTCGGCCACCTTGACGATGGTCACCACCATCTGGGTGATGTTGCTGGCCTTTTCGTTGAGGATGCCGAGCTTGGCATTGACCAGGTCGGCGGCGCCCATCACCTGGTGCATGGTTTCTTCCATGCGGGCCAGGCCTTGCTGGCCGGAGCCGGCCAGGCTGGAGGCCTGATCGGCGGCAGAGGTGACCTCGGTCATGGTGCGTACCAGGTCACGCGAGGTGGCGGCGATTTCCCGCGAGGTGGCGCCGATTTCGGTGGTGGTCGCGGCGGTCTCGGTGGCGGTGGCCTGCTGCTGTTTGGACGTGGCGGCGATCTCGGTCACCGAGGTGGTCACCTGCACCGATGACCGCTGGGCCTGGGACACCAGGTTGGCCAGCGCCTCGGCCATTTCGTTGAAGCCGCTTTCGATGGCGCCGAACTCGTCCTTGCGGTCCAGGCTCAGGCGCATGCTCAGGTCACCCGAACGCAGCCTGTCGAGGGCGTGGACGATGCGCTGCATGGGGGCGCTGATGGCGCGCATCAGCAGCAACCCGCAGATCCCGGCGGCAACGATTGCCAGCAGCAGCGAAACCATCATGCTGCCCTTGGCTGTGCTGACGGCGCTGACGATATCGTGGGTGGCGGCGTCGGCCGAGGCACGGTTGTTCTCGATCACGTCGTTGAGGTGCTTGCGGCCATCGACCCACGCCGGGGTGAGCGCTTCGATGATCAGCCGTTCGGCTTCGTCATAGTTGTGCTGGCGGTAGGTGTCCAGCACCTGGCCGACGATCTTGATGTAGTTCTGTTCCAGCTGCACGAAGCTGTCGAAGCGGGCCTGGTCGTCGCTGTCCTTGATGGTGTTCTGGTAACTGGCCATGTGCTGCTTGAGGCGGTCCTCGAAGCTCTTGAACAGTTCCAGGTCCGCCGAGGTGATTTCACGGCGGTTGGACAAGCCCACCAATTGCTGGCTGGTGACGTAGCTGTCGACCCAGGCACTGCGAATCATCGAGCTGTAGTAGACCCCGGGGATGCTGTCGGTCCCCACTGCCTCCTCGGCACTTTCGATCGCCACCAGCCGCGAGTAGGCGGCTACGATCATCAGCAGCATGATGGCGATGATCACGGCGAAACTTGCCAGGATCCGTTGGCGCAAGGTCCAGTTTTTCACATTCAGCCCTCAGGAATTCACAACGAGCGGGAAAAATCGCCGAAGTATAGCCCAGGCATCCTACGCTTTTGCGGCTGAAATGCGGGGTATTCAGGCATCCTTGCCTGATGGACAAGCCAAGCCGCCTGCTATTGGCCTGCGGCGAGCCGCACCTGGCTCTCCAGTTCCTGGCGCAATGCCGGGTCCAGGCGCAGCTGCCGGGCGAGTTCATCCAGGTAGGCGCGCTCCATGAAGTTTTCCTGATCGACCATCATCACACTGGCCAGGTACATCTCGGCGGCCATTTCCGGTGTTTGCGCAGCACGCGCCACTTCGGCCGGTTCCAGCGGTTTGTTCAGCTCGTCGTGCAGCCAGTGTTGCAGTTCGCGGTCCGTGTCCAGGCGGGTGAACTCGCCTTCAATCAAGGCGCGCTCGCGCTCATCGATATGGCCATCGGACTTGGCCGCTGCCACCAGGGCGCGCAGCACCGCCTGGCTGTGCTGCTCGGCCTGGGCCGGTGGCAGGCGGTCGAGGGTTTGCGGCTCGGGCGCCTGCCCTGCCCCCGGCTGGCGCGCCTGCCAGTTGCCGTAGGCCTTGTAGGCCAGCACCCCGAGCGCAGCCAGGCCACCGTAGGTCAGGGCTTTGCCGCCATATTTGCGGGCCTTCTTGCTACCCAGCAACAGGCCCAGCGCCCCCGCCCCCAACGCGCCGCCACCCGCGCCGGAGAGCAGGCCGCCAAGGCCACCGGCGCTGGTGCCGGGCTTGCCTGAGCCGCCTTTGCCGGCCTGTTTTTCGAGCAGTTGCTGGCCGGACTTGAGCAGTTGGTCGAGCAGTCCGCGGGTGTTCATTCAGGTGCCTCCAGACGTCGCAAAAGAATGGCCAGATTAAGCCTTGCCCACGCGATCGCCACGGGGGGATTTGCTTCCGGATGTTGCATTGGCCAGCAAAAAGCCAACTAGACTCGATATCGCCAATACCTCGCGCAATCGCACTACGCTTATAACAATCGCTCCACTGCTTGCTTGATGACTGCCCCGACCTAGATCTCCAAGAAGAGGGAACACCATGTCAGCGCACAAGACCGCATTGCTCGGCGCCATGACCGGCGCGTTGCTCGCCAGCGCCAGCCTGCAGGCCGCCGAACCGCTCAAAGCCCTGGGAGCCGGCGAAGGGCGCCTGGATATCGTCGCCTGGCCCGGCTACATCGAGCGCGGTGAAAGCGACAAGGCCTACGATTGGGTCACCGGCTTTGAAAAGGAAACCGGCTGCAAGGTCAGCGTCAAGACCGCCGCCACCTCGGACGAAATGGTCAGCCTGATGACCAAGGGCGGCTACGACCTGGTCACCGCCTCGGGCGACGCGTCGCTGCGGCTGATCGCCGGCAAGCGGGTACAGCCGATCAACACCGCGCTGATCCCCAACTGGAAGAACATCGACCCGCGCCTGCAAAACGGCGGGTGGTACGTGGTCGACAAGCAAGCCTACGGCACCCCGTACCAATGGGGGCCGAACGTGCTGCTGTACAGCACCACGGTATTCAAGCAGCCGCCGACCAGCTGGGGCGTGGTCTTCGAACCGCAAAACCTGCCCGACGGCAAGCCGAACAAAGGCCGCGTGCAAGCCTACGACGGGCCGATCTACATCGCCGATGCGGCGCTGTACCTGAAGTCGGCCAAGCCGGAACTGGGCATCCAGGACCCCTACGAACTGAACGAGACCCAGTACAAGGCGGTGCTCGAACTGTTGCGCCAGCAGCAGCCGCTGATTCACCGCTACTGGCATGACGCCACGGTGCAGATGAGCGATGTGAAGAACGAAGGCGTGGCCGCGTCCAGCTCCTGGGGCTACATGGTCAACGGCCTGAAAGCGGAGAACCAGCCGGTGGCCTCGACCATTCCGAAAGAAGGCGCCACGGGCTGGGCCGACACCACCATGCTGCACAGCGAGGCCAAGCACCCTAACTGTGCCTACAAATGGATGGACTGGTCGCTGCAACCGAAGGTGCAAGGTGATGTGGCGGCCTGGTTCGGCTCGTTGCCGGCAGTGCCTGCAGCCTGCACCGGCAGCGAACTGCTGGGCGCCGAAGGGTGCAAGACCAATGGCTTCGACAACTTCGACAAGATTGCCTTCTGGAAGACCCCGCAGGCACAGGGGGGCAAGTTCGTGCCGTACAGCCGGTGGACGCAGGATTATATTGCGATCATGGGTGGACGCTAAGGTCGAATGAGCCTGCACCGGCCCCTTCGCGGGACGAGCCCGCTGCCACAAGGGCAGCGTCGCTATGGCCCCTGTGGGAGCGGGCTTGCCCCGCGAAAGGGCCGGTGCAGGCACTACAAGCACAGCTGAGTACCGCCCATGCCCCTAGCCGTCCAGTTCACCCACGTTTCACGCACCTTCGGCGAGGTCAAGGCCGTCGACCAGGTCAGCATCGACATCGAAGATGGCGAGTTCTTTTCCATGCTCGGCCCTTCCGGCTCGGGCAAGACCACCTGCCTGCGCCTGATCGCAGGCTTCGAACAACCCAACACTGGCTCGATCCGCATCCATGGCGTCGAAGCTGCAGGCGTGCCGCCCTACCAACGCGACGTCAACACCGTGTTCCAGGACTACGCACTGTTCCCGCACATGAACGTGCGCGACAACATCGCCTACGGCCTCAAGGTCAAAGGCGTGGCCAAGGCCGAGCGCCACGCCCGCGCTGAAGAGGCCTTGGCGATGGTGGCGCTGGCCGGTTACGGTGCGCGCAAACCCGCGCAGCTGTCCGGCGGCCAGCGCCAGCGCGTCGCCCTCGCCCGCGCCCTGGTCAACCGCCCACGGGTGCTGTTGCTCGACGAACCGCTGGGTGCACTGGACCTGAAGCTGCGCGAGCAGATGCAGGGCGAACTGAAAAAACTCCAGCGCCAGCTGGGCATCACCTTCATCTTCGTCACCCACGACCAGACCGAAGCGCTGTCGATGTCCGACCGGGTCGCGGTGTTCAACCGCGGGCGCATCGAACAGGTCGACACCCCGCGCAACCTGTACATGAAGCCGGCCACTACCTTCGTCGCCGAGTTCGTCGGCACCTCGAACGTGGTGCGCGGCGCGTTGGCCGAGCAGCTCAATGGCAGCCCCGCGCCGTTTTCCATCCGCCCCGAGCATATCCGCCTGGGCGAACAGGCCGCTGCCAGCCATGAAGTGCAAGTCAGTGGCCTGTTGCACGACGTGCAGTATCAAGGCAGCGCCACCCGCTTCGAGCTGCAGTTGGACAGCGGCCAGCTGCTGACAGTAAGCCAGGCCAACGACCGCTGGCAGGCACAGCCGCCAACCTGGCAGGCCGGCCAGCGGGTACTGGCGCGCTGGCCCCGTGAAGCGATGACGGCGCTGCAGGAAACCGTGCTCGACGAGGGCCGCTGAGATGAACGCCCCGCGCGCCAACCCAAGCCCGCTGCGCAGGTTCTCCAACCTGTTGTACCGGCGCCCCAATCTCTACCTGATGCTGCTGTTGATCCCGCCACTGACCTGGTTCGGGGCCATCTACCTGGGCTCGTTGCTGAACCTGCTGTGGCAGGGGTTCTATACCTTCGACGACTTCACCATGGCGGTGACCCCGGACCTGACCCTGGGCAATTTCGCGGCGCTGTTCAACCCGTCGAACTTCGACATCATCCTGCGCACCTTGGGCATGGCAGTGGCAGTCTCGCTGGCCAGCGCGGTGCTGGCCTTCCCGATCGCCTACTACATGGCGCGCTACACCAGCGGCAAGACCAAGGCATTTTTCTACATCGCGGTGATGATGCCGATGTGGGCCAGCTACATCGTCAAGACTTACGCCTGGACCTTGCTGCTGGCCAAAGGCGGCGTGGCTCAGTGGTTCGTCCAGGTGCTGCACCTGGACGGCCTGCTGCAGGCGGTGCTGACAGTGCCTGGCGTTGGCGGCAGTACCCTGTCGACCTCGCACCTGGGGCGCTTCATGGTGTTCGTGTACATCTGGTTGCCGTTCATGATCCTGCCGATTCAGGCCTCGCTGGAGCGCCTGCCGCCGTCCTTGCTGCAAGCTTCGGCGGACCTCGGGGCCAGGCCCAGGCAAACCTTCTGGCAGGTGATTTTGCCGCTGTCGATCCCGGGCATTGCTGCAGGGTCGATCTTCACCTTCTCCCTGACCCTGGGCGACTTCATCGTGCCGCAGCTGATCGGCCCGCCCGGTTACTTCATCGGCAGCATGGTCTATGCCCAACAAGGGGCGATCGGCAACATGCCAATGGCCGCCGCGTTTACCTTGGTGCCTATCGTGCTGATCGCGGTCTACTTGTCCATCGTCAAGCGCCTGGGGGCATTCGATGCACTCTGAAAACGCATCAACCGGCTTGCGCCTGGCGGCCTGGGGCGGGTTGCTGTTCCTGCACTTCCCGATCCTGATCATCGTCCTCTACGCCTTCAACACCGAAGACGCGGCCTTCAGCTTCCCGCCCCAGGGCTTTACCCTGAAGTGGTTCAGCGTGGCCTTCGCTCGCCCGGATGTGCTCGAAGCCATCAAGCTGTCGCTGCAGGTTGCCTGCCTGGCCACACTGATTGCCCTGGTGCTCGGCACCCTGGCCTCGGCGGCGCTGTACCGGCGCAGCTTTTTTGGCAAGGAGGGCATCTCGCTGATGCTGATTTTGCCGATTGCCCTGCCCGGCATCATCACCGGTATCGCCCTACTCTCCGCATTCAAGAGCCTGGGCATCGAACCTGGCCTGTTCACCATCGTGGTCGGCCACGCGACCTTCTGCGTGGTGATCGTCTACAACAACGTCATCGCCCGCCTGCGGCGGACCTCGCAAAGCCTGATCGAAGCCTCGATGGACCTGGGCGCAGATGGCTGGCAGACCTTCCGCTACATCATCCTGCCCAACCTCGGCTCGGCGCTGTTGGCAGGTGGCATGCTGGCCTTCGCTTTGTCGTTCGACGAAATCATCGTGACCACCTTTACCGCAGGGCACGAACGCACGCTGCCGATCTGGTTGCTCAACCAGCTCAGCCGCCCGCGCGACGTGCCCGTGACCAATGTGGTCGCCATGCTGGTGATGCTGGTGACCATGCTGCCGATCCTCGGCGCCTATTACCTGACCCGCGGCGGCGAAAGCGTCGCGGGCAGTGGCAAATGACCCTGGAGGAGTCTTCCATGCAAACGCAGATGCTGATCAACGGTCACCTGGTCGCCGGCGAGGGGCCGGCCTGGACCGTGCTCAACCCCGCCTCGGGCAGCGCCCTGGCGCAAATCAACGAAGCCAGCGAAGCGCAGGTCGACAGCGCCGTGCGTGCCGCCGACCAGGCCTTCGAGGGCTGGTCACAAGCCAGCCCCAAGGACCGCTCCCTGGCATTGCTGGCGCTGGCCGACACCATCGAGCAGCATGGCGAGGAACTGGCCCGGCTCGAATCGCAGAACTGCGGCAAGCCCTTCAGTGCTGCGCTGAATGACGAAATCCCGGCGATTGCCGACGTGTTCCGCTTTTTCGCCGGGGCGGCGCGCTGCCTGGGCGGCTCGGCTGCCGGCGAATACTTGCCAGGGCACACCTCGATGATCCGCCGCGACCCACTGGGCGTGGTCGCCTCGATCGCGCCGTGGAACTACCCGCTGATGATGCTGGCCTGGAAAGTCGCGCCGGCCCTGGCAGCCGGCAACACCGTAGTCATCAAACCGTCCGAACTGACGCCGCTCACCGCACTGCGCCTGGGCGAACTGGCGCAGGGCCTGCTGCCGCCTGGCGTGCTCAACATCCTCTTCGGCCGTGGCCAAACCGTCGGCACGCCGCTGGTCACCCACCCGAACGTGCGCATGGTGTCGCTGACCGGTTCGATCCCCACCGGCGCGCACATCATCAGCGCCACCGCCGACAGTGTGAAGCGCATGCACATGGAGCTGGGCGGCAAGGCACCAGTGCTGGTGTTCGACGATGCCGACATCGACGCCGCCATCGAGGGTATCCGCACGTTCGGCTTCTACAACGCCGGCCAAGACTGCACCGCGGCTTGCCGCCTGTATGTGCAGGACGGCATCTACGAGCCATTCGTGCAACGCCTGGGCGAAGCGGTGGCCAGCCTCAAGCCCGGCCTGCAGGACGCCGAGGACACGGAACTGGGGCCACTGATCAGTGCCCAGCACCGCGACAAGGTCGCAGGCCTTGTGGAGCGGGCTATCGCCCAACCGCACATTCGCCTGGTGACCGGTGGCAAGGCGATTGAGGGCGACGGCTTCTTCTTCGAGCCAACCGTACTGGCCGATGCTCTGCAGGATGACGAGATCGTGCGCAACGAGGTATTTGGCCCGGTGGTCTCGGTGACCCGCTTCACCGACGAGGCGCAGGCACTGGCGTGGGCCAACGATTCCAACTACGGCCTGGCGTCATCGGTGTGGACCCGCGACACAGGCCGCGCCCATCGCCTGGCGGCGCGCTTGCAGTACGGCTGCACCTGGGTGAATACCCACTTCATGCTGGTCAGCGAAATGCCCCATGGCGGGCAGAAGCATTCGGGGTATGGGAAGGATATGTCGGTGTATGGGCTGGAGGACTACACCTGTGTGCGGCATGTGATGATCAAGCATTGAGTTGGGGCTTGTCAGTGGATTTGTAGCGCCTCGAGATCGAGCGCCGCCCGCGCGGCGCTTCGCAGCACAAGGCTGCTCCTACATCTGTTTCGGGCCAATTATCCCTGAGCCATGGGCGCGCGGCTCCTTGGCGCCCGCCTTGATATCGAGACGTACAAACAAGGTGGTCGCGCGCGCAGGCACAGGCGTGACTGGCCCGAAACAAATGTAGGAGCAGCCTTGTGCTGCGAAGCGCCGCGCGGGCGGCGCTCGATGTCAGCACCCCCTCACACCCAAAGCCAGACACCCGCAAACCACTCAGTCTAATCCCGCAAATCCGACTCATGAATCGGGTTAGCCCGGCTGGTAGCCCGTTGATACTGCGCCGGCCAGGTGGCCTTGTTGCCGCCCAGGTCATCGTCGGCATGCAGCGGCCAGTAAGGGTCGCGCAGCAGTTCGCGGGCCAGGAAGATGACGTCGGCCTGGCCGGTACGCAGGATGTGCTCGGCCTGGGCCGGCTCGGTGATCATGCCCACGGTGCCGGTGGCGATTTCCGACTCTTTGCGCACGCGCTCGGCGAAGCGGGTCTGGTAACCGGGGCCGGTCGGGATCTCGGCGTTGACCGACGTGCCGCCGGATGAAACATCTATAAGGTCGACGCCTAGCGAGCGCAGGCGCCGTGCCAACTCGACAGTTTCGTCAGGGTTCCAGCCGTCTTCTACCCAGTCGGTCGCTGAAACGCGCACGAACAGCGGCAGCTCCTGCGGCCAGATTTTGCGCACTGCCTCAGTTACCTGCAGGGTCAGGCGGATGCGGTTTTCGAAACAACTGCCATATTCATCGCGGCGCTGGTTGCTCAGGGGCGAGAGGAACTGGTGCAGTAGGTAGCCATGCGCTGCGTGGATTTCGACCACTTTGAAGCCTGCTTCCAATGCCCGTTCGGTCGCTTTGACGAACGCGGCTACAACTTCCTGGATCTCGTCCTTGCTTAACTCACGCGGTGCTGTGTGTTCAGGGTCGAAGGCAATTCTCGACGGCCCCACCGGCTGCCAACCACCGTCCTCGATCTTGACGCTGCCATGCTTGCCCAGCCACGGGCGATGGGTGCTGGCCTTGCGCCCGGCGTGGGCCAGCTGGATGCCCGGCACAGCACCCTGGGCGGTAATGAAGCGGGTAATGCGTTGCAGCGGCGCGATCTGGACGTCGTCCCACAGGCCGAGGTCTTCGGCGGTAATACGGCCATCGGCGGTAACCGCCACGGCTTCAGTGATCACCAGCCCAGCGCCACCGACGGCGCGGCTACCCAAATGGACAAGATGCCAGTCGTTGGCCAAGCCATCGACAGCGGAATACTGGCACATCGGCGAGACCGCGATGCGGTTGGGCAACGTCAGTTTACGCAGGGTGTAAGGCTCGAGCAGCAGGCTCATGAGGGCACCTCCCAAGGACTCCAATGGTGATCCGGCCCGGACACTCAATTGCACGTCCCTGGCCCAGGTCCGGTCATAACTTCAGACTAGACCAGAATGGGTGGGGGGGAGTTTCCATGGGATTTGGGGTGGGATGCTGGGTGTTTGGTTTGATGAGGCAAGGCCTCCAGGTGTACGCCGACAGGTTTGCAGCGCCTATGAGATCGAGCGCCGCCCGTGCGGCGCTTCGCAGCACAAGGCTGCTCCCACATCTGTTTCGGGCCAATTATTCCTGTGCCATAGGCGCACGCACCCTAGGTGCATGGCTGGAGATTGATTAAAAACAGCGATGCCCCTTCGATATCGACGGGGCAGACAAGGCGAACAGAGGTGACCTCACAGAAGTGACTGGCCCGAAACAAATGTAGGAGCAGCCTTGTGCTGCGAAGCGCCGCGCGGGCGGCGCTCGATATCCGCCGCACCACAACACCCAAGCCAATCACCTTGAAACCGTCAGCGCGGCTCCATATGGGCAATCATCAACTGCACGCTCTCATTACCCCGAAACTCGTTCACATCCAGCTTGTACGCCAGCTCCACCCAACGCACGGTAGGGTTCGGCCACACCTCGCGGTCGACGCCGAAGGCAATGCCATCAAGCCTCACCGACCCACATTCGCTCTTGAGCACCACTTTCAGGTGCCGCTCGCCGACCACTCGCTGCTCGACCAGCTGGAACACACCATGGAACAACGGCTCTGGGAAGTGCTGCCCCCATGGCCCGGCGTGGCGCAGGGCCTTGGCCAGGTCGAGGTGAAACTCTTCCACGGCCAGGCTGCCATCCGACAGAAGCCGGCCGGTGAGGTCTTCTTCGCGCAGCTGGCGCCGCACTTCCTGGTCAAACGCCTCGGCGAATGCCGGGAAGTTGCCTTCAGGCAACGACAACCCGGCGGCCATGGCGTGCCCGCCGAATTTGCTGATCAGCTGCGGATGGCGCGCCGCCACCGCATCCAGCGCATCGCGGATGTGAAAACCCGGCACCGAACGTGCCGAGCCCTTGAGCATGCCGTCGCCGGCATCGGCAAAGGCGATGGTCGGCCGGTGATAACGTTCCTTCAAGCGTGAGGCAAGGATCCCGATCACGCCTTGGTGCCAGTCGGCATCGAACAGGCACAAGCCGTACGGCATCGATTCGACGGGCAGGTCCTTGAGCTGGGCCAGCGCCTCGCGCTGCATGCCCTGCTCGATAGACTTGCGGTCCTGGTTGAGGTCGTCCAACTGCTGGGCCATGTCCTGGGCCAGGGCGGCGTCTTCGCACAGCAGGCATTCGATGCCCAGGCTCATGTCGTCCAAGCGCCCAGCCGCGTTCAAGCGCGGGCCCAGAATGAAGCCCAGGTCGGTGGAGGTGATGCGCCGGTGATCACGGCGGGCCACCTCAAGAATCGCCTTGAGGCCCGGCCGAGCGCGGCCAGCACGAATGCGTTCAAGGCCCTGGTGCACCAGGATGCGGTTGTTGGCATCCAGCGGCACCACGTCGGCGACGCTGCCCAGCGCCACCAGGTCGAGCAGCTCGCCGATGTTCGGCTGTGCTTGCGTGTCGTAGCGCCCCAGGCTGCGCAGGCGTGCGCGCAAGGCCATGAGCACATAGAAGATCACCCCGACACCTGCCAACGACTTGCTTGGGAAGCCACAGCCCGGCTGGTTCGGGTTGATGATCGCATCGGCGTCGGGCAATTGTTCACCCGGCAAGTGGTGGTCGGTGACCAGCACTTTGAGCCCCGCCGCCTTGGCTGCCGCCACGCCATCGACACTGGAGATGCCGTTGTCGACGGTGATCAGCAACTGCGGCTGGCGCTGCAGTGCGACGTCGACGATCTCCGGCGTCAGGCCATAGCCGAATTCGAAGCGGTTGGGCACCAGGTAATCGACGTGGGCCGCACCCAGCAAACGCAGGCCCAGCACGCCAACGGTGCTGGCAGTGGCACCGTCGGCGTCGAAGTCGCCAACGATAAGAATACGCTGGCGCTGGTCGAGGGCTTCGACCAGCAGGTCTACCCCCGCCTCGATGCCTTTGAGTTGCTGGTACGGCAACAGCCGCGCCAGGCTTTTGTCCAGTTCGGCCTCGGTCTGCACGCCGCGGGCGGCATACAGACGGGTCAACAAGGGTGGCAGGTTACCCAGCAAGGGCAAGGTCGACGGCAGGGGGCGAGGTTCGATACGCATGGGGTCTTCGGCAATCAGGAAAGGGTCAGGTCAGCCACGCTCACCGAGCAGCCACTCCAGCTGCACTTCGTGCTGGCCACGGTCATCGGTGACGAACACCGTGCCTTCGCTGATCATCACGTCCCACTTGATGCTGCGCGGCATGTCGGTGGCCAGGGTTTCCAGCACCTCCTGCGGCACTGCAGCGATGTTCAGGTTCTTCAGGCCCTTGACCGCAGGCACCACCTTGGTCTCCCACACGCGCAGGCTACCGTAGGCCAGCAGGCTGGTGCGCTCGGTGCGACGGGAGCACCAGGTCAAGCGGTCGGCATCCGGTTGGCCGACTTCGATCCAGTGCAGGACGCGATCGTCCAGGCTCTTTTCCCACAACGCCGGTTCGTCGACATCCGACAGACCACGACCAAACGACAATTGCTCGTTGTACCAGAGTGCGTAGGCCAACAGACGAACGGCCATACGCTCTTCGGTTTCCGAAGGGTGACGGGCAATGGTCTGCTTGACGCTTTGGTAGACGTTGCGATCGAGGTCAGTCAGATTCAGTTCGAATTTGTAGGTAGTGGACGGCTGGGCCATGGTCGACGGGCTTCTTGCGCAAAGAAAAGTCACACAGTCTAACCGATCCTGCCCCTCGTTGCGCCGCGGCAGTATCTGCCGCTTCAGAGCTATGATAAAACCACGGCTCTGCCCAGTTGCCACGGATGCCCCATGTCTACGCCCAGCAAACCCCTCGCCGGCCTGAAAGTCATCGAACTCGGGACCCTGATCGCTGGCCCGTTCGCGTCGCGCATCTGTGCCGAGTTCGGTGCCGAGGTGATCAAGGTCGAGTCCCCCGACGGCGGCGACCCGCTGCGCAAATGGCGCAAGCTGTACGAAGGCACGTCGCTGTGGTGGTTCGTGCAGGCACGCAACAAACAGTCACTGACCCTCAACCTCAAGCACCCGGACGGCCGCGAGATCCTCAAGCGCCTGCTGGCCGAGGCCGATATCCTGATCGAGAACTTCCGCCCCGGCGTGCTGGAAAAGCTCGGCCTGGGCTGGGATGTGCTGCACGCGCTCAACCCGCGCTTGGTCATGGTACGCCTGTCGGGTTTCGGCCAGACCGGGCCGATGAAAGACCAGCCAGGTTTTGGCGCAGTGGGCGAGTCCATGGGCGGCCTGCGCTACATCACCGGCTTCGACGACCGCCCGCCCGTGCGCACCGGCATCTCCATCGGTGATTCGATTGCCGCGCTGTGGGGGGTGATTGGGGCCTTGATGGCGTTGCGGCACCGCGAGGTCAACGGCGGCCAGGGCCAAGTGGTGGACGTGGCACTGTACGAGGCGATCTTTGCCATGATGGAAAGCATGGTCCCGGAATTCGACGTCTTCGGTTTCATCCGCGAACGCACCGGCAATATCATGCCCGGCATCACGCCCTCCTCCATCCACACCAGTGCCGATGGCAAGCATGTGCAGATCGGCGCCAATGGCGATGCGATCTTCAAGCGTTTCATGCAGGCCATAGGCCGCGCCGACCTGGCCGATGACCCGTCACTGGCCACCAACGATGGCCGCGACCTGCGCCGTGACGAGCTCTATGGGGTGATCGACCGCTGGGCCAACAGCCAGCCGCTGGAGCAGCTCATGTTGGTGCTCACCACCGCCGAAGTACCTGCAAGCCGCATCTATTCTGCCGAGGACATGTTCAACGACCCGCAATACCTGGCGCGGGAAATGTTCCTGCAGGCGCGCCTGCCAGACGGCAAACCCTTCAAGATGCCAGGCATCGTACCCAAGCTTTCGGAAACACCCGGCTCCACCGAGTGGGTCGGCCCTGCGCTGGGCGAACACACTGACGCACTGCTCACCGCCCTGGGCTACGACGCGGCCGCCATCGCCGGCCTGCGCGAAGCAGGCGCGGTCTGACGCCTGCCGCCGCCGATGCGAGCTGCCCACTGGTTACGCACCCTGCTTTTGCTGTGCGCGCTGCTGCCTGCACTGGGCGTGCCGCACGCGGCGGCCAAGGAGCGCTTGTTGTGGCTGGTTCGCGACCTGCCGCCCTTCACCATTTTTGAAGGGACAGAGAAAGGCCAAGGGGTCATTGACCGCCTGCTGCCATTGCTGATCGAGCAGATGCCTGAATACGATCACAGTATCGTCCGGGTAAACCGTGCCCGCGGTATCCAGATGCTTCAGGACCCGAACACTTTTACCTGCGACCCGACCTTGCTGTGGACGCCGGAGCGTGCCGAGTACGTGCACTTTTCCATACCGTCGCTGGGGGTGTTAAGCGGGGGGCTGGTGGTGCGCAAGGCAGGTGAGGCACTGCTGGCGCCGTTTCTCACCGACAACGAGGTCGACCTGCCCGGGCTGATGAGCCACACCCCGTTGAAGCTCGGCATCGTCGCCGAACGCAGCTATGGCACGCAGATCGACGAGATCCTGCGCCAATTGCCAGACTCGGCACTCAGCCGCCACTACGGCAACGATGCCACCGCCAACCAGTTGCAGATGCAACAACTGGGGCGCCTGCACATGGTGATGGGGTATTGGCCAGAAGTGCGTTACCTGATCCAGCAGCAAGGCGGGTCACTGGGTGACTACCAGTTTCATCCGGTTCGGGGCGTGAACCGCTATCAGTTTCTGCATGTGGGTTGCTCAGACTCGGCACTGGGTCGCGAGGCCGTTGCGCATATCGACCAGCTATTGCCCACGCTACGCCAAGAGACCTTGCCAGGGCTATATGCCCGGTGGCTGGACCCTGAGTTGCAGGCAACCTACCTGGAACAGAGCAAGCAGTTTTTCAAACAACCCTAGTACTGCAGACAAAAGAAACCCCGGAACGCTGGGGAGGACGCCCGGGGCTAATTGAAAGTCCCTTGGGACTTCCCGTGACAGCCTGCCAGCACCGGAGCAATGCGCTGGCTAGCTGCCCTTACTGTGTCTGATAAGCAATTCAGGCAAAGGTTCCCGGCATTTGCTGTCGCTGTTGCAAGGCAGCAATCACACAGGGCTGCAAGCGGCCTTCTGCAATCTGCAGGTCACGGTGCAAACCATCCACCAGGTCAATGAGCAGGCGCTGTTCCTGCAACTGGCGCAGGCTCACCGTGCGCTGCAGGGTGATGCCTTCAAGGCTGTCAAAGACGGTCAATTGACGGTTGCCACTGGCATCGGCAACGCCCAGGTGCGTCTGGTAGGGGGTCAGGGCTTCGTTCAGCAGTCTGCAGATTCTTTCCATCCGGATCACTCGCTGCGTGGTGGGCTATAGAGAAACTGACCAACAAGCGCAGCACAAAGTTCGAAACGCTGCGGCTGTTTCAGTGAGCATGCGGGGCGCAGGTGACAGTTTGAATACGCCCGCCCAGGCGCTGAAGTGCGTGTTGCAGATTGGTCATGGACAGTGGCCACGGCAGCTCGGCGACGACCCACAACCCCCGTCGCTTCGCCTCCAGGGCCAGGTTCTGCTGTTCGGGTGTGGCTTGACCGACAAACAACAAGGCGCGCAAGGCGTGACTACCCGCCAGTTTTTTCAACAGCGCAAGCCCTGCCCTTTTGGGCATGGCGTGATCGAGGATCAGCAAGTCAGGGCAACGCTCAGCGCTCAGGCACGCGTGCAGATCAGCGGCTTCTTCAGTGATGCGCACATTGAAGATGCCTTGGGCATTGAATGCCTGGTGCAGGAGGATTTGATGGGAAGGGCGTGCCTGGTGAATCAGCACATAAGGCCTGGACATGAGCCACTCCTGGAGGAAGGGCTGGCAAATCTAGGCAACATCCCAAGAGGGTTAAATAGGAAATATCCGAAAGATCAGATGGAAAACCAGACAATCAAGGGCCGCTAAGCGGCCCTTGATATCACCGCAATTAAAGCGGCTTACCGCGGTTACCATGCTGGCTGACAAAGCCCTGAACGGCCTTCAGGTCATTGGCCAGCACCGTGCAGCGCTCTTCGCGGCTGAACAGGTCGGCCAGGTGTGCAGGCAATTCCAGCGCCTTGCCAACACCTGCCTTCTCCACGGCTTCCGGGAACTTGACCGGATGCGCGGTACCCAGCACCACCATCGGCGTGTCCAGGCTGCGACGGCACTCGCGGGCGGCCTTGACGCCGATCGCGGTATGCGGGTCGAGTACTTCGCCGGTGCTGGCGAACACTTCGGCGATGGTCTCGCAGGTCTGCTCGTCACTGACGGCCAGCGAGTCGAACAGTTTGCGCGCTTCGGTCCAGCGGTCTTCGTCAACGCTGAAACCGCCACCCTGCTTGAAGTTGTCCATCAACGCGGCAATGGCTGCACCGTTACGGCCGTGCAGGTCGAACAGCAGGCGCTCGAAGTTGGACGACACCATGATGTCCATCGACGGCGACAGGGTCGCGTGCAGGGTGTCCTTGACGTACTGGTTGCCGCTCATGAAGCGGTGCAGGATGTCGTTACGGTTGGTGGCGACCACCAGCTGGCTGATCGGCAGGCCCATGTTGCGTGCCAGGTAACCGGCGAAGATGTCGCCGAAGTTGCCGGTGGGCACCGAGAACGCCACCGAGCGGGCTGGGCCGCCCAACTGCAGGGCTGCGTGGAAGTAGTAGACGATCTGGGCCATGATCCGCGCCCAGTTGATCGAGTTGACGGCCACCAGGCGGGTGCCCTTGAGGAACGACTGGTCGGCGAAGCTGGCCTTGACCATCTCCTGGCAGTCGTCGAAGTTGCCTTCGATGGCGATGTTGTGGATGTTGTCGCCGAAGATGGTGGTCATCTGCCGACGCTGTACTTCCGACACGCGCTGGTGCGGGTGCAGGATGAAGATGTCGACGTTGTCACAGCGGCGGCAACCTTCGATGGCAGCGGAGCCGGTGTCACCGCTGGTGGCACCGACGATCACCACGCGCTCGCCGCGCTTGACCAGCACGTGGTCGAGCAGGCGGCCGAGCAGTTGCAGGGCAAAGTCCTTGAAGGCCAGGGTCGGGCCGTGGAACAGCTCCATCACCCACTCGTTGCTGTTCAACTGGCGCAGCGGCGCCACGGCGGCGTGTGCGAACGCGCCGTAGGTTTCCTCGAGAATCTTCTTGAAGTCGGCGTCGGCGATGCTACCGGCGACGAACGGGCGCATCACGCGGAAGGCCAGTTCGTGATACGGCAGGCCAGCCCAGGAAGCGATCTCTTCCTGGGTGAAGCGCGGCAGGTTTTCAGGGACGTACAGGCCGCCGTCGCTGGCCAGGCCAGCCAGCAGGACATCTTCGAAATTCAGGGCCGGTGCCTGGCCACGGGTGCTGATATAGCGCATGGTGCAAACCTTCGATACTGAGGCCGGGGCCGCGTGCGCAGCCCAACGGCATGATTCGTTAATTGAGCTGTTCGACGCGGATGCGCACGACCTTGCCGACCACATCCTGCAGGGCTTCCAGGGCGACAATGGCGTCGTTGATGCCCTGCTCGACCACGCGATGGGTCAGCAGGATCATCGGCACCAGGCCGTCCTGTTCCTCGGCTTCCTTCTGCATGATCGACTCGATGTTGATGCCACGCTCCGAGAGGATGCTGGCCACCTGGGCCAGCACACCGGGGTGATCCTTGGCCTGGATGCGCAGGTAGTAGGCGCTTTCACAGGCTTCGATCGGCAGAATCGGGTGCGCCGACAGCGAGTCTGGCTGGAAGGCCAGGTGCGGCACGCGGTTTTCCGGGTCGGAGGTCATTGCGCGAACCACGTCGACCAGGTCGGCGACGACCGACGAAGCGGTCGGCTCCATACCGGCACCTGCGCCGTAGTACAGGGTCGAACCGGCGGCGTCGCCGTTGACCATGACCGCGTTCATCACGCCGTTGACGTTGGCGATCAGGCGATCGCTCGGGATCAATGTCGGGTGCACGCGCAGCTCGATGCCTTCAGCCGTGCGACGTGCCACGCCCAGGTGCTTGATGCGGTAGCCCAGGGCCTCGGCGTAGTTCACGTCAGCGGTGGTCAGCTGGGTGATGCCTTCGGTGTAGGCCTTGTCGAACTGCAGCGGAATGCCAAAGGCGATGGACGCCAGGATGGTCAGCTTGTGGGCCGCATCAATGCCCTCGACGTCGAAGGTCGGGTCAGCTTCGGCATAACCCAGGGCCTGGGCTTCGGCCAGCACGTCCGGGAAGGCACGGCCTTTTTCGCGCATTTCGGTGAGGATGAAGTTACCGGTGCCGTTGATGATGCCGGCCAGCCAGTTGATACGGTTGGCCGACAGGCCTTCACGGATCGCCTTGATCACCGGGATGCCACCGGCAACCGCCGCTTCGAAGGCGACGATAACGCCCTTCTCGCGGGCCTTGGCAAAGATTTCATTGCCATGCACGGCGATCAGCGCCTTGTTCGCGGTGACCACGTGCTTGCCGTTTTCGATGGCCTTGAGCACCAGGTCGCGGGCGATGGTGTAACCACCGATCAGCTCGATGACGATGTCGATTTCCGGGTTGGTCGCAACGTCGAACACATCAGCGGTAATGGGGGTACCGGTAATCTGGCAGTTCGGGTTCTGCGAGCGCATGGCAATCTGTGCCACTTCAATACCGCGCCCGGCACGGCGGGCAATCTCCTCGGCGTTGCGCTGAAGTACATTGAAGGTTCCGCCACCGACGGTCCCCAACCCACAGATGCCTACTTTGACCGGTTTCACTGTGAACTCCCCATTGAACGGCCGGCACCTGCGCCGACCGTGAAACATGCCGTCACCCCATGACGACGGCGTACTGTATTGATTACTTGGCTGCTTGCTGCTGGCCGGCCAGGGCCAACTTGGCCACTTGCGGTGCCGGCTGGTAGCCCGGGATCACCTGGCCGCTTTCAAGGACGATCGCCGGCGTGCCGTTGACGCCGATCGACTGGCCCAGCTGGAACTGCTTGCTGACCGGGTTGGCGCACTTGGCGGCCTTGATTTCCTTACCCTCGACCATCTTGTCCAGCGCCGCACGGCGGTCGCTGGAGCACCAGACTGCCTGCAACTGCTGATCACCTGGCGAACCGAGGCCCTGGCGCGGGAAGGCGACATAGCGCACTTCGATACCGCGGCGGTTGAGCTCCGGCACTTCGGCGTGCAGCTTGTGGCAGTACGGGCAGGTGGTGTCGGTGAACACGGTGATGTGCGACTTGGTCTCGCCCTTGGCAGGATAAACCACCATCTCGGCGGCTGGAATGCCGTTGATGAGCTTGGCAACGCCTTGGCGCTCGGTCTTCTCGGTCAGGTTGACCGGCTTGCCGTCCTGGATCTGGTACAGGTAGCCCTGCATGACGAACTGGCCGTCAGCACTGGCGTACAGCACGCGGCCGCCCTGCAGCTTGACTTCATACAGGCCATTGAGCGGGCTGCTGGCGACGCTTTCTACCGGGACTTCCAGTTCGAGGTTCTGCAACGACTTGCGAATGGCCTGCTCGGCACCGGCATTGCTGTCGGTTGCCGCGGCAACGGCAAAGGTACTGGCCAGCGCCAACGCGGCGGCGGCGAAAATTTGGGTCACGCGCATGGGAACTCCTGAAGGCGGACAGGGGCCGGAGGGCGTCGCCTGCGGAAAAAACGCGGCGACCGTGCGGCCCTTGGTGCAAACCGCCCAAGCCTACCACAACACGCTAGCCGTGAAGGGGTCTGCGAGTACCGGTCGGCGGAACATGAAAATCATTCATCCACGCGGGTGATGCTGGGCGTGCAGTTGCTGCAGACGGGCTTTGGCCACGTGGGTGTAGATCTGCGTGGTCGACAGGTCGCTGTGGCCCAGCAGCATTTGTACCACGCGCAGGTCGGCGCCGTGGTTGAGCAGGTGGGTCGCGAAGGCATGGCGCAGGGTATGCGGCGACAGCGATTTGTCGATCCCGGCGACCTGTGCCTGGTGCTTGATACGGTGCCAGAAGGTCTGACGGGTCATCTGCTCGCCGCGCAGGCTGGGGAACAGCACATCGCTCGGGCGCCCATTCAGCAGCTCGGGGCGGCCATTGCGCAGGTAGCGTTCCAGCCATACCACCGCCTCTTCCCCCATCGGCACCAGGCGCTCCTTGCTGCCCTTGCCCATCACCCGCAACACGCCCTGGCGCAGGTTGACCTGATCGAGCGTCAGGCTGACCAGTTCGGTCACGCGCAGGCCACAGGCATAAAGGACTTCGAGCATGGCGCGGTCGCGCTGGCCGATGGCTTCGCCGAGGTCCGGCGCCTGCAGCAGTGCCTCGACGTCGGCTTCTGACAAGGATTTGGGCAGCGGCCGGCCCAGCTGTGGCATTTCGACCTGCAACGTGGGGTCGACAGCGATCAGCTTTTCGCGCAGCAAGTAACGAAAGAATCCACGCAGCCCAGAGAGAAAGCGTGCTGTAGAACGTGGCTTGTAGGCTTGGTCGAGGCGCCAGGCCAGGTGATCGAGGATCAGCTCACGCCCCGCGTCGGGCAAGGCCACGCCCTGCTCCTGCAGCCAGCCATTGAACAGCGCCAGGTCGCTGCGGTACGAAACCCGGGTGTTGTCGGACAGGCCTTTTTCCAGCCACAAGGCATCGAGAAACTGGTCAATCAGGGGGTGGTCGAGGGCGGGCATGAAAACTCGGTGGCAAACGACGAAATGACGCTTAGTCTTTCATAACAACGCTGGCATAGGGAGCCCGCATGAACGAACAGCAGATCCTGCTCAGCGTCGCGGGCATCGGCGGCGCCGCCCTGGCCTGCCAGTGGCTGGCGTGGCGCCTGAAATTGCCGGCAATCCTCTTCCTGCTGCTGGCCGGCATCACCGCCGGCCCGCTGCTCGGCTGGCTCGACCCCCAGGCACTGTTCGGCCCACTGCTGATGCCCTTGGTGTCGCTGGCCGTGGCACTGATCCTGTTCGAGGGCAGCCTGACGTTGCACTTGTCGCAGTGGCGCGACATCGGCAGCGTGGTCCACCGCCTGGTCACAATCGGCGCCCTGTCGACCTGGCTGGTGATCGCCCTGGCGACCCACTGGCTGCTGGGGTTCGACTGGCCGCTGGCGATCCTGTTCGGCACCTTGACCCTGGTCACAGGGCCGACGGTGATCGTGCCTATGCTGCGCGTGGTGCGGCCGAAGGCGGCGATCGCCAACATCCTGCGCTGGGAAGGCATCGTCATCGACCCGATTGGCGCCCTGCTCGCCGTGGTGGTGTACAGCTTCATCATCGCGAGTGCCGATGGCAATGGCCTGAGCCAGAGCCTGGCCACCTTTGCCGGGGTGATCTTCTGTGGCAGCGCACTGGGCGCGGCCGGCGGCTGGTTGTTGGGGCAGGTCATGCGTGAGCAGTGGCTGCCAGAGTACCTGCACAACCTGGCTGCACTGGCGGCAGTGCTGGGCATCTTCATCGCCGCCAACCAGATCGTTCACGAATCAGGGCTGCTGGCCGTGACGGTGATGGGCATGTGGCTGGCCAACATGCGCGGGGTGGATGTGCGGCAAATCCTGCACTTCAAGGAAAACCTCAGCGTGCTGCTGATCTCCGGCTTGTTCATCCTGCTGGCCGCACGCCTCGACCTGCATGCCCTGATCGGCCTGGGCCCGGCGGTGCTGGCGCTGTTGCTGGTGATCCAGCTGCTGGCGCGGCCGCTGAACGTCTTTCTGTCCACCCTGGGCTCGGGGCTGAACTGGCGTGAACGGGCCTTGCTGGCCTGGATCGCACCGCGCGGTATCGTTGCCGCGGCAGTCTCGGCGATCTTCGCCATCCGCCTGCATGAAGCCGGCCATCAGGGTGCACTGCTGCTGGTGCCGCTGACCTTTGCCGTGATCATCGGCACCGTTGTGCTGCAAAGCGCCACGGCCAGGCCCCTGGCGCGCCTGCTCAAGGTGGCCGAGCCTGCCCCCAGCGGCTTTCTCATCGTTGGCGCCAACGGGCCCGCGCGCACCCTCGGCAAAGCCCTTCAGCAATTGGGCTGCCGGGTACTGCTGACTGACTCGAGCTGGGAAAACATCCGCGCCGCGCGCATGGACGGGCTGCCGACCTACTTTGGCAACCCGGCCTCGCAACATGCCGATGCACACCTGGACCTGGTCGGCCTCGGCCATCTGCTGGGGCTGTCCCCTGCAGGTGAGATCAACGCTTTGGCCTGCGCACGTTTTCGCCACGATTTCGGCCATGGCCGCCTGTTCGTGCTGGCCAGCGGCCTGGAAAAACAGCGCAGCGACAAGCACCGCGCCAGTGAGGAACACCGCGGCCGTTTGCTCGGTTCAAGCCCGATGACCTACCAGCAACTGGCCAATCGCTTGCACCACGGCGCCGAGCTGTACAGCACCACCCTGACCGAAGGTTTCGACTGGGACAACTACCAGGCACTGCATGGCGAGCGTGCGCACCTGCTGTTCGCCCGTGACAGCCACGGCTGGGTGCATGTGTCGAGCCCTGACAACCCGCTCACCCCGCAACCTGGCTGGACCTTGGTGGCGCTGGTCGAACCGGCGCCGGTCGCGGGCACGGCCACCACACCAGGGTGAACCTCAGGTTGCTGGCAGCACCGGCACCGGGCGCTTGTCTTCGTCGATGGCGACAAAGCTGAACACGCCATGGATTGCCCGTTCACGGCCATCCAGGTACATGTTCTCGACGAACACATCCACCTGCACCTGCAGGCTGGTGTTGCCCACCTTGATCACCGTGCCGACCAGCTCGACGATCGAGCCCGCCGGGATCGGGTGCTTGAAGTCAATACGGTCGGTCGACACCGTTACCAGCGGCAAACGGCAAAAGCGCGTGGCCGCGATGAACGACACTTCATCCATCCAGGCCAGCGCAGTGCCGCCGAACAGGGTGTTGTGGTGGTTGGTGGTGTTGGGGAATACCGCCTTGGTCACGCGGGTCACCGACAGTTCGGTGCGGCGCTGGATTTCCTGGTCTCGGGTTGTCATGTCGGGTCACATCGCTTGGGTTTCAAAACGCAAAAAAGCAGCCCGAAGGCTGCTTTTTTTCTCGCAAGGCGGCCTGGGCCACCGGTCAAACTGCACTCAGGACAGTTTTTCCTTGATGCGAGCGGCTTTGCCGGACAGGTCGCGCAGGTAGTACAGCTTGGCTTTACGCACGTCACCACGACGTTTCACGGCCAGGCTGTCGATCTGCGGGCTGTAGGTCTGGAAGGTACGCTCTACGCCAACGCCGCTGGAGATTTTGCGCACGGTGAAGGCGCTGTTCAGACCGCGGTTACGCTTGGCGATAACGACGCCTTCGAACGCCTGCAGACGGGAACGCTCACCTTCCTTCACTTTAACCTGGACGATAATGGTGTCGCCCGGTGCGAAGGTTGGGATTTCCTTGCTCATCTGCTCGGCTTCGAGCTGCTGGATGATCTTGTTGGTCATGCTGTGCTCCTAAGATGGATACGTGATCCACCATCGATACGTTTAACTATCGTCCCGCTCGCGGAGGTATTCCTCGAGCAGCTTCTTCTCTTCTCCAGAAAGCGAGCGACTTTCCAGAAGATCGGCGCGTCGTTCGAAGGTCCTACCAAGGGACTGCTTCATCCTCCAACGCCGGATATGTGCATGGTTGCCACTTAGCAACACGTCGGGAACACGCTGATCCGCATACACCTCAGGTCGGGTGTAGTGCGGGCAATCGAGCAGACCGTCGGTGAAAGAGTCTTCCTCCGCCGAGTCCACATGCCCTAAAGCTCCGGGCAGCAGCCGCGTAACCGCATCGATCAGTACCATGGCCGGCAGCTCGCCACCGGAAAGCACATAGTCGCCAATCGACCACTCCTCATCGACATGAGCCTCAATAAAGCGCTCGTCGATGCCTTCATAACGACCGGCGATCAGGATCAACGATTCCTGTTCGGCCAGGCCTTTGACCGCTTGCTGAGTCAGCTTGCGGCCTTGCGGCGAAAGGTAGATCACCTTTGCCGATGCTCCGGTCGCTTGCCTGGCGCTAACCAGGGCGTCTTCCAGAGGCTTGATTTTCATCACCATGCCCGGACCACCGCCAAACGGCCGATCATCCACGGTATGGTGGCGATCTGTGGTGTAGTCCCGCGGGTTCCAGCACGTTACCTGAAGCAACCCCTGTTTTACCGCGCGGCTGGTAATGCCGTACTCCGTGATGGCCGAGAACATCTCGGGGAACAACGTGATGACGTCTACGCGAAGGTTACCCATCGTTTAGAAGTCCGCGTCCCATTCAACCCGCATCACGCCTGCTTCCAGGTCGATTGCCAGCACGCATTGCTCCGTATAGGGCAACAAACGCTCGCGATCATCCAGGCTGCCTGCGCACGGCTTGACCACCATTACATCGTTCGCACCGGTCTCCAACAGGTGATCGACCTTGCCGAACAGGTGTTCGTCCTGGTTGATGACCTTCAAGCCCTGCAACTGGTACCAGTAGTACTCGTCGACGGGCAGGTTGGGCAAAAGGCTCCGCGGTATGCAGATCTCGTAACCACTCAGAAGACGGGCTTCATCGCGATCATCGAGGCCTTTCAGTTTTACGACCAGGCCCTTTTGGGAGCCACGACCGCTGACCAGCTCTACCTGTTTTACCTTGCCTTCGTGCTTGAGCGTCCAGCGTGGATAATCCAACAGGTTTTCAATCGGATCGGTAAAGGAATACACCTTCACCTCGCCGCGAACGCCGTGAACCGAAAAAATCTTGCCAACGACGATGAGGTCGTCAGCCTTTTCTGGCGTCGCGTTCATATATCTTAGGCAGCGGCCTTGGCAGCTTCCTTCAGCAGCTGAGCAACACGCTCAGACGGCTGTGCGCCCTGGCTCAGCCAGTAGGTGACGCGTTCCTGGTTGACCGACAGCTTGACTTCGGCGCCCGATGCGATCGGGTTGAAGAAGCCAACGCGCTCAACGAAACGGCCGTCACGGGCGTTACGCGAGTTGGTCACGGTCAGGTGGTAGAAAGGGCGCTTTTTCGAGCCGCCACGGGCCAGACGAATGGTTACCATGTGAACATCGTTCCTATAGTCGGTGCTGCAGTTGGTACTGCAGTCGGTGCTGCAAATCTGAAAGCCAAATAGGCACATGCGTGCCCAAAAGGCCGCATATTCTCGGGGAATACACGGACATTTGCAAATGACTTTTTCGGCAAGGCCTCGCCATGCCGTCCAGATTCGCCGGTTAAGCCACGCTTATCGCGGCCATTGCCCCGCCACGGCGGGGTTCTGAGCGCTCGTCCGGTAAAAGACAAGCGCCCGGAATAGGGGTTACAGCTTCGGCATGCCGCCGCCTGGCATCATGCCGCCAAGGCCGCGCATCATCTTGGCCATGCCGCCCTTGGCAGAGAATTTCTTCATCATCTTCTGCATCTGCTTGTGCTGCTTGATCAGCCGGCCGACGTCCTGCACCTGGGTGCCGGAGCCGATGGCGATGCGGCGCTTGCGCGAGCCGCTGAGCAGGTCCGGATCGCGGCGCTCGGCCGGGGTCATGGAGTTGATGATCGCCTCCATCTGCTTGAACTGCTTCTCGGCCGCGCCCTGGGCATTGCCCATCTGCGACAGGTTGACCCCGCCGATGCTCGGCAGCTTGTCCATCAGGCCGCCCAGGCCGCCCATGTTTTTCATCTGTTGCAGCTGGTCGCGGAAGTCTTCGAGGTCGAAGCCCTTGCCCTTCTTCAGCTTCTTGGCCAGCTTGTCAGCCTTGGCCTTGTCGATGGTCTGCTCGGCCTGCTCGATCAGGCTGAGCACGTCGCCCATGCCGAGGATGCGCGAGGCGACGCGGTCCGGGTGGAACGGCTCGAGGGCCTCGGTCTTCTCACCCATACCGATGAACTTGATCGGCTTGCCGGTGATGGCACGTACCGACAACGCGGCACCGCCACGGGCATCACCGTCAACCTTGGTCAGCACCACGCCGGTCAGCGGCAGGGCTTCACCAAAGGCCTTGGCGGTGTTGGCGGCGTCCTGGCCGGTCATGGCGTCGACCACGAACAGGGTCTCGACCGGCTTGACCGCAGCATGCAGCGCCTTGATCTCGTCCATCATGTCGGCGTCGATGTGCAGACGGCCGGCGGTGTCGACGATGACCACGTCGATGAATTTGAGCTTGGCTTCGCGAATCGCCGCTTCAGCGATGGCGACCGGCTTCTGGCTGATATCGGACGGGAAGAAAGTTACGCCGATGTCGTTGGCCAGGGTTTCCAGCTGCTTGATCGCGGCCGGGCGGTAGACGTCGGCCGAGACCACCATCACGCTCTTCTTCTTGCGCTCCTTGAGGAAGCGCGCGAGCTTGCCGGCGGTGGTGGTCTTACCTGCACCCTGCAAGCCGGCCATCAGCACCACGGCAGGTGGCGCGGCGTTCAGCGCGAGGTCTTCGTTGGCCGCACCCATCAGGCTTTCGAGCTCGGCCTGGACGATCTTCACGAAGGCCTGGCCTGGGGTCAGGCTGCGCGACACCTCGGTACCGACCGCACGTTCCTTGACGCTGTTGACGAAATCCTTGACCACCGGCAAGGCAACGTCGGCCTCGAGCAACGCCATGCGCACTTCGCGCAGCGTGTCCTTGATATTGTCTTCAGTCAGCTTGGCCTTGCCGGTGACATGGCGCAGCGTCTGTGACAGGCGGTCGGTCAGGTTTTCGAACATGGTGATCCTTTCAGGCCCAGTAAAAGCCGAGGTTTGTCAGGCGCCCAGGGGGAAAATGCACACACCCGGGGCACAGCAAGGCGGCGATTATAGCGAAGTGCGGCGGCGGCGCACACCTTGCCTTCCCAGCGGCAAGCTACGAACGTCAAGCGGCAAGAAAATGCAGCCACCTCGCGGATCCGCCTTTGCTTGTACCTTGCGGCTTCCAGCTTGCAGCTCTCTATGCCAAACTCCGTCTCTTTAAGGCTCGCCAACCAGGACTTATGTTCTCCTCACCCAGCCTCATCCCCAACCTGATCGCCGCCGGCCTTTATATAGCTGCGACCCTCTACCAGGGCACGCACCTGGCCCAGGGCCGCAAAGCTGACAAACGGCTGCTGGGCCTGCTCGGCGCCCTGGCTGTCATCGCCCAGGGCGGCGCCCTGTTCTTCCAGCTGATCACCCCGCTGGGCCTGAGCCTGGACTTTTTCAGCGCCGCCAGCCTGATCGCCGTTGCGGTCATTACCCTGACCTTGCTGGCGTGCCTGCGCATCCCGGTAGAAAACCTGCTGGTGCTGCTGTTCCCGCTGGGCGCGGTCACTGCGCTGCTGGCCCAGTTCGCGCCCCCCGGTACCGTGCCGCTGATCAACGAAGAGCCCGGCATCCTTGCGCACATCCTGCTGTCGATCCTCGCCTACGGCCTGTTCACCATCGCGGTGTTCCAGTCGTTGCTGCTGTTGCTGCAGGACCACCAGCTGAAAAACAAGCACCCGTCAGGCCTGATCCGCAACTTCCCGCCGCTGCAAACCATGGAAAGCCTGCTGTTCGGCTTTCTCTGGGCCGGCTGGTGCCTGCTGTCGCTGTCGCTGATTTCTGGCTGGCTGTTCCTCGACAACCTGTTCGCCCAGCACCTGGTGCACAAGACCTTGCTGGCCTGCGTCGCCTGGGTAGTGTTCAGCGTGCTGCTGTGGGGCCGCACCCGCCTGGGCTGGCGTGGCCACAAAGCGATCCGCTGGACGCTGGCCGGTTTCTGCCTGCTGATGCTGGCCTATTTCGGCAGCAAGCTGGTTCGCGAATTCATCCTGCATATCTGACGGCCGCCCATGGACACCCTGCCGTACGCACCGCTCCTCGGCACTCTGGCACTGGCGCTGCTCTGGTCGGCGCTTTTCAGCGCCGTGGATGCCGCCCGCCTGCAACTCAATGGTTCGCTGCGCAACGGCGACGACGGTCAAGCCCCCCTGCCCGCCCAGGCGCTGGTGCTGTGCGCCAGCCTCGGCAAGTTGCTGGTGCTGGGCCTGGCGTGCCTGATTGGCCAGCGCTACAGCGGCGAACACGGCTTCTGGCTGGCAGGCCTGGGCGCGACGCTGGCCTTGCTGGTGTTTGCCGAATTTCTGCCGCGGCGCCTGGCGCGGCGTAACCCGCAGGCGTTTGCAAGCCTGGGTGCAAGCCTGCTGAAAGTGCCCCTGGCGCTTCTGCAACCCTTGGCCTGCCTGCTCGATGGCTGCGCCAAGCTGCTGCTGCGCCCATTCCGTGTGCAGCCTACGGCGGTCGCCTTGCACCCGGAGCAAGACGACGACTTCGACGAAGACGAGGAGCACGAGCCTGCACGCCATGGCCTGCTCGACGGTTTGCAATCGCTGGACAAAGTCACCGTCAACGACATCCTGGTGCCGCGCAACGAAGTCGATGGCATCAACCTGGACGACCCGATCGAACGCATCATCGAGCAGCTGATCGTCAGCCGTCACACCCGCTTGCCGGTCTATCACAACGACATCAACCAGGTTGAGGCAATCCTCAACACCAAGCTGATCAGCCACCTGCTGCCCAAGGCGGAGCTGACCCTGGAGAAACTCCACGGCGCCTGTTACGAGCCCTATTTCGTACCCGAAAGCACGCCCCTGCAGCTGCAGTTGCTGAACTTCCATAAACAGCAACGCCGCCTGGGTGTGGTGGTGGACGAATACGGCGAGGTGCTGGGCATCGTCACCCTGGAAGACATCCTCGAAGAGATCGTCGGCGAGTTCGAAGACGAACAGGGGCTGGACAACCCGCACGTCCACCCCCAGCCCGATGGCACCTTCGTCATCGAAGGCACCGCCTCGCTGCGCGAGATCAACCGCACCCTGGGCTGGCACCTGCCCTGCGATGGCGGGCCAAAGACCCTCAACGGCCTGGTCACCGAAGCACTGGAAAGCATCCCGGAAAGCGCCGTTTGCCTGAAGATCGGCCGATATCGCCTGGAAATCCTCGAAACAGAGGACAATTGCGCCAGCAAGGTACTGGTGTGGACCGTGACCCGATAGCTATACTCGGGTCACGCTTACCCAGCCCCGCCGTCCCGCCTGCTACCCGCACCCGGCGCCACACGGCCAGTCCGCTCCACTGACACGCCCCGCGGGCCTGCTTCAACACCCCGAACAGTGCCCGCTCCCGCCCCTATCCCCCTTGGGCTATCGTCAGTCGGGCGAGCAAAAGAACAATACGCTCCGGCGTCCGCGTAGGCGTGCCTGCCCTTCGAAGGTACGCGCCCTGGCGGATCAAGCCCTTGGAGCACGACCAGACTGTTAGGGACCTACTTAATGACCACGAGCAGCACCTATGCCGAAGCGCCTGCCGCGCCGGTCAACTCCCCCGCACGGGTGGCCACTGCCAGCTTCATCGGCACGGCCATCGAGTTCTACGACTTCTATGTATACGCCACGGCCGCCGCGCTAGTGATCGGCCCGGTGTTCTTCCCGTCCGGGTCGGGCACCGCGCAGATGCTCGCGGCCTTCCTCACCTTCGGCATCGCCTTCCTCGCTCGCCCGCTGGGCTCGGCGCTGTTCGGCCATTTTGGCGACCGCATCGGCCGTAAATCGACCCTGGTGGCGTCGCTGCTGCTGATGGGCGTTTCCACCACCGCCATCGGCGTGCTGCCAGGCTACGACAGCATTGGCGTCTGGGCGCCGATCATTCTTTGCCTGCTGCGCTTCGGCCAAGGCCTGGGCCTAGGTGGCGAATGGGGCGGCGCGGCGCTGCTGGCCACCGAGAACGCGCCACCGGGCAAGCGCGCCTGGTTCGGCATGTTCCCGCAATTGGGGCCTTCGATCGGCTTCCTGGCTGCCAACGGCCTGTTCCTGACCCTGGCCCTGGTGCTCAGCGACGAGCAGTTCCGTGAATGGGGCTGGCGCATTCCGTTCCTGCTCAGCGCCGCACTGGTACTGGTCGGCCTTTATGTGCGCCTCAAGCTCGAAGAGAGCCCGGTGTTTGCCAAGGCCATTGCCCGCCATGAGCGCGTGAAGATGCCAGTGGTCGACCTGTTCTCCAAATACTGGGTACCGACCCTGCTGGGCGCTGCGGCGATGGTGGTGTGCTATGCGCTGTTCTATATCTCGACGGTGTTCTCGCTCAGCTACGGCGTGACTACCCTGGGCTACAGCCGTGAGACGTTCCTCGGCCTGCTGTGCTTCGCGGTGGTGTTCATGGCGCTGGCCACGCCCCTGTCGGCTTGGCTTAGCGACCGCTACGGGCGCAAACCGGTGCTGATTGTCGGCGGCCTGCTGGCGGTGGCATCGGGCTTTACCATGGAGCCGCTGCTGACTTCGGGCTCGACCACGGGCGTGGCGCTGTTCCTGGCCATCGAGCTGTTCCTGATGGGCGTGACCTTTGCGCCGATGGGGGCGTTGCTGCCCGAGCTGTTCCCTACCCATGTGCGCTACACCGGCGCGTCGGCGGCGTACAACCTGGGTGGCATCGTGGGGGCTTCGGCGGCGCCGTTCTTTGCTCAGAAACTGGTGAGCATGGGCGGGTTGAGCTGGGTGGGCGGGTATGTGTCGGTGGCGGCGGTGATCAGCTTGATTGCGGTGCTGTGCCTGAAAGAGACCCGAAACACGGAGCTCTAACTAATGGGGGCTGCTTTGCAGCCCATCGCAGGCAAGCCAGCTCCTACAAGGCCCACACAGCCCTTGAGCTTTGAGCAGAACCTGTGGGAGCTGGCTTGCCTGCGATGGGCCGCAAAGCGGCCCTAACGGTGTTGAATCAGAACTCGACCTTGACAGCCTGCGAAGCGCGAGTCGCCTTGGCTCGCGCCGCTTCGATCGACTCATCACGTGCCAGGCATACGCCCATGCGACGGGTACCGTTGATTTCCGGCTTGCCGAACAGGCGAATGGCCGTGTCCGGCTCGCTCAGCGCAGCGCCAAGGTTGGCGAAGCTGGTCTGTTGCGATTGGCCTTCTGGCAAGATCACCGCCGACGCCGATGGCCCAAACTGACGCACCACCGGAATCGGCAGGCCCAGAATGGCGCGTGCATGCAGGGCGAACTGCGACAGGTCTTGGGAGATCAACGTCACCAGGCCCGTGTCGTGCGGGCGCGGCGACACTTCGCTGAACCACACCTGGTCGCCCTTGACGAACAACTCTACGCCGAACAGGCCACGGCCGCCCAAGGCGTCGGTGACTGCCTGCGCCACACGCTGCGATTCTGCCAGAGCTTTCGGGCTCATGGCCTGGGGCTGCCACGACTCCTGATAATCGCCTTTCTCCTGACGGTGGCCGACAGGCTCCAGGAACGTGGTGCCGCCGACGTGGCGCACGGTCAGCAGGGTGATCTCGTAATCGAAATCGATG
Source organism: Pseudomonas sp. ITEM 17296 (assembly GCF_028895205.1). NCBI lineage: Bacteria > Pseudomonadati > Pseudomonadota > Gammaproteobacteria > Pseudomonadales > Pseudomonadaceae > Pseudomonas > Pseudomonas sp. ITEM 17296. The sequence continues at coordinate 305,957 of NZ_WJRS01000003.1, forward strand.
AAGCCTTCAATGATCACCCGGCCCTTGCCGGCGCGGCCGCCTTCCTGGGCGTAGTCCCAGGACTTCTGCAGGTCGGCATCGCTGCGCAGCAGGCTCTGGCCTTTGCCCGACGAGCTCATCACTGGCTTGACCACGCACGGGTAGCCGACATCGGCCACGGCCTTGGCATAGTCTTCGTAGGTGTCGGCGAAGTGGTACGGCGAGGTCGGCAGGTCCAGCTCTTCGGCGGCCAGGCGACGGATGCCTTCGCGGTTCATGGTCAGCTGGGTGGCGCGGGCGGTGGGCACCACGGTGAAGCCTTCGTTTTCCAGCTCGACCAGGGTCGCGGTGGCAATGGCTTCGATTTCGGGGACGATGTAATGCGGCTTCTCGGCTTCGATCACTGCGCGCAGGGCGACGCCATCGAGCATGTTGACCACATGGCTGCGGTGTGCCACCTGCATGGCCGGTGCATTGGCGTAGCGGTCTACGGCAATCACTTCGACGCCCAGGCGCTGCAGCTCGATCACCACTTCCTTGCCCAGCTCACCGCAGCCGCAGAGCAGTACTCGGGTCGCGGTGGGCGACAATGGGGTTCCGATACGGGTCATTTCAGGTCCTCGAAGGCGTCCGGGGCTGCGCCAGGCTGAGCGCCGCCCGCTGAAAAAGGACCCGTATTCTACACCATCAACCGACCGCGGCAGCCCGCCGGGCGCGAAATGCCATGGCCAGCCATACGGCAGTGACACCGGCGAACTTCGAGGCCATTGCCGTGCCGATCACGGCCGGCGTCAAGGCACCGATCATGCCGAAGAAAATGAAGGTATCGACCGGGATGCTCAGCGCCGAGCTCAGCCACAGGCGGTCGCGCAGCGGCCGACGGGTGATGCTGAACACCAGCCAGTCGATCAGCTCTGAGATGAAGAAGGCGGTGGCGCTGGCCAGCGCAATGGCCGGTTCCGAGGTAACGTACGACAGAACCAGGGCCACCAGCATGGCGACCAAGGCGCCATGCCCGAAACGGGTCTGGACCATGTCGCGCAGGATGAATACCAGGCCGCCCCAGGCAGACCAGATGATGTCCAGGTGCGGGGCACTGGAAAAGGCGTAGTTGATCAGCACTACGCTGCTGATATAGGCGATGAGATAGAGCATGAGCAGTAACCGTCAGACAAGCCGCACAGGTTACTTGATTTTGGGGTCAGCGGCAGCCGCGCCTACAAAATCATCCCGGCAGCCACTGCCCGCTCATGGCAAAGCTTCAGCACCGCGCGGCGCTCAGTGTTATCCATGCGCCCCCAGCGCCCGATCTCGGCCACCGTACGTTGGCACCCCGTGCAGATGTCCTGCTCGTCCAGCGCGCAGATGCTCACGCACGGCGACGCCACCGGGCGCTCTGCCTTGACCACTTCACTCATCATCCACCACCAAGTCACGCGCATAGCGCTGGGCATTGTGCACATAGTGCGCGGCGCCGGCCTCGATCAAGCGCATCTGCTGCTCGCTGAGCTCGCGCACCACCTTGCCAGGCGAGCCCATTACCAGCGACCCGTCGGGGATTTCCTTGCCTTCGGGGATAAGCGCATTGGCGCCGATGATGCAGTGCTTGCCAATCCGCGCCCCATTGAGGATCACCGCGTTGATGCCGATCAGGCTGTAATCGCCAACCGTGCACCCATGCAGCATGGCGTTATGGCCCACCGTCACCCCCTTGCCCAGGGTCAGGGGCGAACCCATGTCGGTGTGCATCACCGTGCCGTCCTGGACATTGCTGTCTTCGCCGATGTCGATCAGCTCATTGTCACCCCGCAATACAGCGCCAAACCAGACACTGGCACGGGCCTGCAGGCGCACGTTGCCGATCACGGTGGCGTTGGGCGCGATCCAACTGGTCGGATGGCTGTCGACCCGCAGGTCGCCCAGGCGATATTTCATGCTCGCTCCTCAGGATAAACGGCGGCGGTTTGCGGCAAACGGCAGGGTGGGCCCCGCTCAGATCTCGATGTAACGTTCCGGGGGTTGATGCAAGCTGATACCCGCGTCATACAGCAGGTTGACCAGCTCGACGATCATGATCGCCGACAACCCCCAGATCTTGTATTCGCCGTAACGGTAGCTGGGCACATACCAACTGCGGCCCTGGTAATCGATACGGTGAGTGTGGTCCCGCGGGTCCTGGCGGAAGAATTCCAGCGGCACGGTGAATACTGCCGCGATCTCCGCATCATTGGCGCGGTATTCGACGTAATCAGGGATAAGCCCGACGAATGGCGTCACTTTCAGGCCATGCAGCGAAATCAGTGGGCTCAGCGGGCCGATCACTTCCACCAGCCCAGGGGGCAGGCCGATTTCTTCTTCGGCCTCGCGCAGGGCGGTAAACACCAGGTCCGGGTCTTCGGGGTCGCGGCGGCCACCGGGGAAGGCGACTTCGCCACCATGGGTCGACAGCCCCTTGGCGCGCAGGGTCAAAACCAGTTCGGGCGCTTCGCTGCGGGTAATGGGCAAGAGTACCGCCGCTTCGGGAAACCGTCGGTCAGTTTCCAGTGATGCAGGTTCATGGTTGCTCATTCGGCGAAGAAGCTCGTCCAGCATTGCGCACTCTCGTATCCAAGGCCTGTCTTGCATGATGCACCAAAGCCGCGAAGCACCCAAGCCCCGTGCGCTTGCGGCGGCCCCGTCGGCGCGCCAAGATAGCCCAGTCAAAAGGGAAGAACAGCATGAAATTCTGCAGCGCATGCGGCCAACCGGTCGTTCAGCGGATCCCCGAGGGCGACAGCCGCCTGCGGTATGTCTGCGAGTATTGCCAGACCGTTCACTACCAGAACCCCAACATCGTCGCGGGTGTGCTGCCCACCTGGGGTAGCCAGGTGCTGCTGTGCCGGCGCGCCATCGAGCCACGCCGCGGCTACTGGACCCTGCCCGCCGGGTTCATGGAAAACGGCGAAACCCTCGACCAGGCCGCCCGTCGCGAAACCGTCGAGGAGGCCTGCGCCCAGGTAGGGCCCATGGCCCTGTACCAGTTGTTCGACCTGCCGCACATCAACCAGGTACACGTGTTCTTCCGCGCGGAACTGGCCGACCTAAGCTTTGATGTGGGCATCGAGAGCCTGGAGGTGCGATTGTTCGAACAACATGAGATACCGTGGGACGAGCTGGCTTTCCGCACCGTCACACGCACACTAGAATGCTACTATCGCGACCGCATCGGGCAGCACTACCCCATAGGCCATGAGTACCTGCCGCCGATGAACGTCTCGCCCACTACTTAAGCCTGCAGGTGCTGCTTCATGCGCTGGTTGTTTGCCCTTTTCTGCCTTTGCGTTACCTCGGTGTCCCAGGCTGCCTTCACCGAGACCATCATTCGCAAGCCGCAGCCACCGGTGCCTGCACAGTCGCAATCGCAGGCCGCCATGCAGCCGCTCATCGACAAGGTGCTGGTGATCAAGTCCGAGCGCCGCTTGCAACTGATCAGCCGTGGTGAGCCGCTGAAGACCTACCGGATTTCCCTGGGCAAGCAGCCCAAGGGCGCCAAGGAACGCGAAGGCGACAAGAAGACCCCCGAGGGCCTCTACTGGTTGGACTGGCGCAAACAGAGCGACCGTTTCAACCTGGCAATGCACATCAACTACCCGAACATCAGCGACGCCGCCCGCGCCACCCGCGAAGGCGTAAGCGCCGGCAGCATGATCATGATCCATGGCACGCCGATCAACGACGAGTATCCGGAGTGGTACTTCCATACCCTGGACTGGACGGACGGTTGCATTGCCATGCGTAACCGCGACATGCAGGAAGTCTGGGAACTGGTCAAGGACGGGACATTGATCGAGATCCGCCCCTGACGTCCTACAAAATGAGCTGATCGTGTAGGAGCTTTCGCACCTTCAACCGCGAACCCGCCTGACATCCGCTTAGGCGGCGTACTGCATCCAAGCGAATCACTTAATTCTTAGCATCCACGCAGACGAATACGAAATCCGTACGTCATCTGCGGGGTGCTTCAATGCCGTACCGAATACGCATCATTGCGAGCAGCCTGCTTGCCTGCTGGCTGGCCAGCCCTGTGTCATCGGCCGACGACCTGGCCAGCCAGCAGTTGCGCGACCAGCAGCAAACGTTGCGCCAGCTGGAACAGCAGCAACGGCTCGAGCGCTGGCAGCGTGCCCCCGCCCCGCCAGGCGATGACGAAAACCAGGCCATACAGGCGGGCGACAGCCACTGCTGGGCGGTGACCGGTGTTCGTCTGGCGGGCCATCGGCAGGTGCCGGGCACGGCACTGGAAGCGACCGTGCGGCCCTTCATGCAGCCTTGCATGGGCATCGTCGACATCAACCTGCTGCTCAAGGCCATCACCCAGCGCTATGTGCAGGCGGGCTACCCCACCAGCCGCCCTTACCTGAGCCAGCCACCCGAGGATGGCGCGCCGCTGGACATCCTCATCAGCGAAGGCTTCGTCGAGTCGATCGAACTTGGTGCCGACCTGCCGCTTTCCTTGCGTGGCGCTTTTCCTGACGTGCTGGGGCAGCCGCTGTACCTACCGGCGCTGGAGCAAGGGCTCGACCAACTCAACCGCCTGCGTGCCTATGAACTGAGTGTCGACTTGCTGCCCGGCGCCCTGCAGGGCGGCACCCGAGTAGTGGTTCAGCCCCACAAGACCGCCTCGCGCTGGCACCTGGACAGCCGCCTGGACAACCGTGGCAGCGAACTGACCGGCCGCCATCGCCTGAACCTCGGCATTGGCCTGGACAGCCCGCTTGGCCTGAACGACGACCTGCGCCTGTCGTTGGCCAGGACCGTCATCGATGCGCCGGGGCGAAGCAACGGTGTCACGGCGTACTACAGCATTCCGTACGGCCCGTGGACCTTCGCCGCCAGCGCCAGCCAATTGAGCTACCGCGCGCCCATACCCCAAGGGCGCCAGACCAGCAGTGGCAACAGCCGCTTTCTGGGGCTCAGCGCCGAGCGGGTGCTATGGCGCAACCAGCAGGGCATGCTCAGCGCCAGCGCCCGGCTGGACCGCAAGCAGCTCACCAACCGCACCGGCGGCAAGGCCGTGAGCCTGCAGAGCCCCACCCTGACCACGGTAGAAGCGGGCATCAACCTGCTGTGGCTCGAAGGCGGCCTGTGGCACGGCTACCTCGGGTTCGCCCAAGGGGTGGGCTGGTTTGGCGCGGACGCTTCAGCGCCCAGTGCGCTGGGCCCACGACCGGACTTTCACAAGTACCGCGGCACGCTGCTGCACCTGCGCCAAGGCCCGGCGCAGCGGCCCTGGCGCTGGCAGAGCGAACTGGGCCTGCAGTACAGCCGCGACCGGCTGCCGGCCGTCGAGCAACTGCTGGCCAGCGATGATTCCGCTGTGCGCGGGTTCCGCCTGCGCACTTACTCCGGCGCCAGCAGTGCCGTCTGGCGTAACACCTTCAGTTATCCGCTGACGCCGGCCTGGGCCGGATCGCTGCAGCTGCGGCCCTATGCCGGCCTCGATCAGGGCTGGACCCGGCTGGCTCGCGACAGCCCCGTTCAACGCCTGGCAGGCGCGGCAGCCGGCATCGAATTGAGCTTGCCCGACAGCCGCGTGCGCCTCGACTACCAGCGCGCCTTGTACACCAGTGACCTGCCCCGCGCGCTTCTGGAGCCGGGCTTCTGGGTGCTGGAGTGGAACCTGAGCATCTGATTCACCCCACAAAAAAAGAGAACGAGACCATGCAAACGCGCTCGCAGTTGACGTCTACCCGCCCGGATACCTTGCGTTGGGCCATCTTCCTCGCCCTGCTCGGCTCCAGCAGCGTGCTGGCCCAGGGCGGCCTTGAAGCCGCTACCGGCCCAGGTGGCACCCCGGTCATCAACAATGGCCATGGTGTGCCAGTCATCGACATTGTCGCCCCCAACGCCGGCGGCCTGTCACACAACCAGTTCCTCGACTACAACGTCGGCAACCCCGGCGTGGTGCTGAACAACGCCACCCAGGCCGGCCAATCGCAACTGGCCGGTGCCCTGGCCGCCAACCCGCAGTTCCAAGGCCAGGCGGCTTCGACCATTCTCAATGAAGTGATCAGCCGCAACGCCTCGCTGATCGAGGGGCCGCAGGAAATCTTCGGCCGCCCCGCCGATTACATCCTGGCCAACCCCAATGGCATCACCCTCAACGGGGGCAGCTTCATCAACACCACGCGCGCGGGCTTCGTGGTCGGCACCCCAGAATTCGAAGACCAGCAACTCAAGTACCTCGACACCCTCAATGCCAGCGGCGCCCTGCAGGTACTGCCCGGTGGCCAAAGCAACAGCACCGGCGCGCTTGACCTGATCGCGCCGCAGGTAGACAGCAAAGGGCTGCTCATGGCCGGCAGTGAACTGAACGTCACGGTGGGCCGCAACCGCATCGACCAGGCCAGCGGCCAGGTGGTCGAGCACTTGCCCGGCACAGCGGCCAGTATCGATGCCAGCCTGTTCGGGGCCATGCGCGCCGGGCGCATCCGCGTGGTGAGCACCGCCGAAGGCGCGGGCGTGCGCATGGGGCCCGTTCAGGCACATGCCACCGACGGTATCGACATCCAGTCAGCCGGTAGCCTGCACATCAGCGGCAAGGCCGACACCCGCGCCGAACTGCACAGCGAACGGGGCGCCCTGGCCCTCAGCGCCGCCGACGACCTGACCCTGCGCGCCGTCGATGGCCAGGCACAACAGGTGGTAGTCACGGCCGGCCAGAAGCTCACCCTGGACGCTGACAGCCTGGAAAACACCCAGCACGATCGCGAAAACTGGAACAAGAAGTTCCTCTTCATCACCCGCGAAACCTACAACCGCGAGCGCACCACCCATGACCGTCAACAGCAGGGCACGCAGTTGCGCGGCCATGACAACGTTCGGCTGCAATCGGGTGCCGATATGCGCCTGTTGGCCGCCGACGTGAGTGCAGGGGGTGAGTTGAACGTCAACAGTGCCGGCAACCTGGACATCGTGGCGGGCATCGACAGCAAACACATCACCGAACAGGTGCGCCACCGCAAGGACCTGTGGCGCGGCGACAGCGATACCGAGCAAACCCGCGAAACAGCCCGGGGCAGCACGTTGAATGCCGGGCGCCTGACCCTCACGGCAGCCGACGCCCTCAAGGTTGAAGGCAGCACGCTGCATGCGAACAGCGACATGCAACTCAAGGCCCGGCACATCGAGGTCGGGACCACGGCCTTGCAGGAAAGCGGCACCCAACGCAATTACCGCGGCGACCTGGTCTCTGGCACCTTCTTTGGCGACCGCAAAGGCAATGACACCCAAGCGCAGGTCGTGGCTGGCAGCAGTGTGACGACGGACGGCAAGCTGAACATGACGGCCGACCAGGTCACCATCAAAGGCAGTAAGGTGCATGGCAAGGAAGACTCGGTGCTCTACAGCGAAAACGGCCTGCTGGCGATCGAAGCCGACCGCGGCAGCAGCACCTCGACCGATCACCAGAGCGACAGCAAACTGTTCGGCCTGATCGGCAGCGACCGCAAGCACACCACACGCAAGGACCAGGTACTGGTCAGCGACGTCTCGTCCAGCAGCAACCTGCGCCTGGCCAGCGCCGACGAACTGCGTATCCACGGGGCAAAGGTCGAAGCAGGCAAACATTTGCAGGTAGAAGCCAAAGGCGACTTGGTGATCGACAGCGCGCAGTCGCGCAACGAAACCGACACCCGGCACCAGCAACGTGGCCTCAGTGTCGGCGCCAAGCAGACTGAAGAGGCGCAGGATGGCAAGCCGGACTCGCGTCAGTACGAGGCCAGCCTGGGCTATCAGGTCGCTACCACGACCGGCACGACGCAGGAAACATCACAGGTGTCCAGCGAACTCAAGGGTGCCTCGGTAGGCCTGCAAAGCGACGCCCATTTGCAGGTCAATGGTTCCAAAGTCCAGGCCAGCGCCGGTGACTTGGACGTGACCGCCAAGCACATCTCCCTGGGTGCAACCCGCAATGAGCGCGAGTCCATCAGCAAAAACAGCCAGAGCGGAGGCAGCGTTAAAGTGACGGGGGGTATCGACCGGTTGGGCAGCGCCTTCGCAGGCCATCACAACACCCAGACTCAGCTCGAACGTGACAGCACGGTACAAGGCAGCGAATTGAAGGCCAGCGCCGGGGTGAAGCTGGAGGCCGAGCATTTGCTCACCGAAGCCGCACGCGTCGATGCCGGCCAGCAACTGAAGGTCACTGCCAAGCACATCGAGAACCGTGCAGCGCAAGAAACCCATGAGCGTGAAAGCGTCACAGACAACTGGGCCGGCAGCCTCGGCGCCAGCGTGGAATACCGTGACCTCACCCGCCCCATCGAACGCTTGGTGCTCGGTGAGGAGGCCGCGCGCTTTCAGCAAGCCTCGCCCGAAGACGCGATGGTGGCCCCGAGCGTCGGCGCCGACATGACCGTGGACCATCTCAAACGCCTGGAGAACCAACGCCGCAGCTTGGCCCAGGTGAGTGAGCTGACCGGTGCAACGGTCGAGGTCAAGGCCGGTGTCATTGATGACCAGGGCACCGCGTGGAAGGCCAACGCCGGGAAACTGCTGATCGACGCCTCGCAGCACACCCTGCGGGCAGCCGAGAACACTCAGGTAGATACCGTGCAGCGCATGGCCTATGGCGGCGATGCCCGCGTGGACACCAGCAGCGGCAACGACCTCAATGTTCGCGCCGCCGGCAAGGGCGGCTCGCTGGGCAAACAGGACACTGCCAGTACCGCCGTGCCCGGAAGCCTCTATGGGCAACAGGGCATCCAGGTACAGCTGGGCAGCGATGGCCTGTACGAAGGCACGCGCATCGACGGTGGCGAAGGCAACGTGGCCATGCGCAGTGGGGGCACCTTGTCGTTGTCCCAAGCCAATGACCGTAATACCCAGTCCGCAGGCCAGCTTGACGGCAACGCCTGGGCCAAGGTTGGCAATCGCCCCGGCAGCACTGGCGTCGACGCGCGCGGCTACCTTGATCACCACCAGCAAGACAGCGCGCAGACCAAGGCCCAGGTTGCGCAGATCGATGCCAAGGGCGATGTTCACCTGAGCAGTGATGGCGACCTGAAGCTGGAGGGGACGCGTATCGGCAGCCGTGACGCCAAGGTCGGGGATACCCTGCTGGAAAGTGGTGGCCGCTTGCAGGTCACCGCAGGCAGCGATACCCAACAGGCCAAGGGCGGCAACCTGGGCGGCGGCCTGGAGCTTGCGGTCAAGACCGGCGCAACGAAAGGGGGCGGCATCGGCGGGCACTTCAACCACGGCAAGCAGAACGAAGATGCCAGCCAGGCTGTCGATGCCCGCTTCGACAGCGCCGGCACACTGACGCTGAGCAGCCGTGCCCGCGAGGACATCGCCTTGCACCTGCAAGGGCTGCACGCCTCAGCCGAACAGATCGTGCTCAACGCCGCCGGGGGCGGCATGCGGGTGGAAGCATCCAGCAACCGGGAGCAACGCGACAACCTCGACATCACCGCGGGGGCCGGTTTCAACATGGCCAAGGGGGATACCGATACCCGTGGTCTGCATGGCCGCGCACAGGTCGCCCTGGACAAACGTGACAACCAGACCTGGAACGCCAGCCAGCTGCGCGCTGAGGGTATCCAGTTGCACAGCCGTGGCGACACACGCATCGAAGGTGCCAGCCTGGAGGCAGGGCGTATTACCGGTGAGGTCGGCGGCGATCTGCGCATTGCCAGCCGCAAGGACAGCGTCGATAGCCTGACCGTGAAAGCTGACGCACGCCTGAGCCAGGAAAAGAACCCGCAAGGCTACACCAACGCCGCCACCGCGCTGGCAGGGCCGCTGGGTAGCAAGGTCGGCGAAAAGGCCGGCCCAGCCTTGAGCAAGGCCGAACCTGGTTTCTCACCGACCTTGCGCCTGGACCTGTCGCATCAACAGCGCGACACCGTGGCCAGGCAGACCACGCTCAAGGGCAGCGAAGGCATCGCGTTGAAGGTTGCGGGCGACGCTCACTTGGTCGGCGCGCGGTTGCAGTCGGCCAAGGGTGATGTCGAGCTGAGCGCCAATGCGATTAGCCAAGAGACCCTGAGTGGCAGCGACTATCGCCGCGATGTGTCGATTGACGTGTCCAACTCGCCGGTGGACCTGGGCACAGCAGTGGCTGAGTTCACCAAGGGCAAGGGCGCGGCTGACGGCGAGAATGCGCTTGATCTTGGGGTATTGCGTACCAGCGGGCATAACCGCAGCGAGCAATGGGTATCGAGTACCCAGGGCAAGGCGGACTGACCCCTCGCCCACCGCCGCCCGGTAGGAGCAGCCTTGTGCTGCGAAGAGACCCGTGACAGCAGCGAAGATTTAGAGTGTTGTCACCGGCCTCTTCGCAGCACGAGGCTGCTCCTACAGGGGGGGGCGCTTGGCCGAAGATCCGGCTAGTTACCAACTGACTCGCCGCTGCCCTGTCGTTGCCTCCGGCCCCAGCTACTGCACACCCCGGTAGGAGCAGCCTTGTGCTGCGAAGAGGCCCGTGGCAGCAGCGAAGATTTAGTGTGTTGTCACCGGCCTCTTCGCAGCACGAGGCTGCTCCTACAGGGGGGGGCGCTTGGCCGCAGATTCGGGTGGTTACCAACGGACCCGCCGCTGCCCTGCCGTTTGCTCCAGGCCCAGCCACTGCGCCCACCGGTAGGAGCAGCCTTGTGCTGCGAAGAGGCCCGTGGCAGCAGCGAAGATTTAGTGTGTTGTCACCGGCTTCTTCGCAGCACAAGGCTGCTCCTACAGGGGCGGCGTTTCACCGCAGATTCGGGTGGTTACCAACGGACCCGCCGCTGCCCTGCCGTTTCCTCCAGGCCCAGCCACTGCGCCCACCGGTAGGAGCAGCCTTGTGCTGCGAAGAGGCCCGTGGCAGCAGCGAAGATTTAGTGTGTTGTCACCGGCTTCTTCGCAGCACAAGGCTGCTCCTACAGGGGCGGCGTTTCACCGCAGATTCGGGGGTGGTTACCAACGGACCCGCCGCTGCCCTGTCGTTTCCTCCAGGCCCAGCCACTGCGCCCACCGGTAGGAGCAGCCTTGTGCTGCGAAGAGGCCCGTGGCAGCAGCGAAGATTTAGTGTGTTGTCACCGGCCTCTTCGCAGCACGAGGCTGCTCCTACAGGGGGGGCGCTTGGCCGCAGATTCGGGTGGTTACCAACGGACGCGCCGCTGCCCTGTCGTTGCCTCCGGCCCCAGCCACTGCGCGCCGCGCAACAGTGGGGTCAGGGCAGCATCGGGTTGCAGCGCGATGGCGATCTGGGCCTGTCGCCCCCGCACATCGGCGTCCACGTCGAGCTGATGCTGCCCTGGCTGCAGCAACTGCCCCAACAGGTGCCACCCCCCGCGGCACTGCACCTCGACCCGGCCCTGCCCCAACCCCAGCGACCAGGGCTCACTCAGCGCCAAGTCCGTAACCGTGAGGCGCCCATCGCTGGCCAGGCATTGCCGCCACGCACCCTGTACACGCACCGAACCCTGCCACTGCCCGGCCAGGCGATACGCCGCCGCTACCGTCACCTGTGCCGCAGCCGGGCGTACGTCCCCCTCCCAGCGCCAGGGCCAACCGTGGACCTGCACGTGCCACGCCTGCCCCTGAAACCCCAGCGCGCCCTGCCCTTGCAAACGCCAAGGCTGTAAGGACCATTGCAACGGCCCGAACGGGCCGATCTGCTGCGCCTGCCCCTGCCACAGGCTGCCGCTCACACCCGCGGCCGGTACCCCGAAGCCGCGCACCAGCCAGCTGGCGGGCAACTGCACCAGTAAGGTCACACTGAACACCAGCAGCAACCACGCCACTGCGCCCCGGCTCATGGCCGAAGTACCAGGTCGAAGCGCATACCCTGGGTGTCTTGCTCCAGCCCCCACTGCAAGGGCTGCGCGCCTTCGGCCTGCAGCGCACGTACCCAACCCAGCAAGGCCTGCTCATCGCCCACCTGACCGCGCAGGTGCCAGGCCTCGCCCTGCGTGACCACCTCCAGTAATTCGATCTGCCGCGCCTGAGCCGACTGGCGCAGACGCTCCAGGTTCAGCGTCGCACCGCCCTGCAAACCTACTGCCATTTGCGCCAGCGCCTGCCATTGGCTCAGCGCGCGCCATTGCGCCACGCCTTCACGTAGCAGCAGCACGCTCGACAGCAGCGCGATGAGGCACACGGCCAGCGGCAAACGGTGACGCTGCATCCACGCCGTGCTCATGCCGCCACCTCCAAGTCGAACACCACGGTTGGCGACGACTCGCCGCCACTGACCTGCACCTGAGCGCCCACCGCACTGGCCATCTCGCGCCAAGGAGGTGTGGCGCCCTCGCCCTCCAGCCGCACATGCCAGCGCTGCCCATCAAAGCGCACCGCTTGCAGGCGCCAGCCGGGATGCTCACTCAGCCAGGCGTGCAAGCGCCCTTGTAAATCGTCGAGCTGACGCAGGCGCACTTGCTGCTGCAAGCCGGCCTCACGCAGGCGCTTGAGCGCCTGCACCGCCTGCCTGGGGCCCGCCTGCTCACCCGTCACGGCAATCACCTGGGCTTGCCAGAGCTGGGCCTGGCGCCATTGCTGGGCCGCCCACACGCCGCCCCAGGTACACGCCAACAGCAGGCAGGCAGCCATGAGCTGGCACTGCTGCCGCGTCGGCCCCGCCAACGTGCGACGCCGCCGCTGCTCGAACAGGCCAGGCAAGCTGTCCAGCGCTGCCAATGCTGTAGGCCACTGGCCTTCCAGAGGTAGCCTGCGTAATTGCGGCCAGGGTTCAACCAGCACCTCGCCCATGGCTTCAGGCCAGGCCAGCCAATGCTCGCCAGCGTCTTCGCTCAGCCCCTTGAGCAGGCTGACCCCGTCTTGCTTGCGCCACCACCAGGCGGCCCCCGCCTCGGGTGCCGGCAGCAACTGGAATTCGGCCCAGCAACGCTCGGCCATCAGCCCCCACTCGGCGCATTGCCCGCGCCAATCGTCCAGGCGCTCGCGCGCCACCGCCAGTAACCGAACTTGCCCGGCCTCGCGCCCCAAATACCCGCACACCACCTCATCCACGCTTTGCAGCAAGCGGTCTTCAAGCAGCAATGGCCATTCTTCACGTTTGAGCCCTGGCGGTGCGGGCAACTGGAAATGGCTACAGTGCTCGGCCGGCACGATCAACGCCACCCGTGCCTGCAGGTTCGCCGGTGGTTCGCCCTGCCCCTGGCGTAGCGCGACACCGCTCTCGACCAGTAACCAGTCCCAAGGGTTGCCAGGTCGCACCAACAGCCAAGGTCGAGCCGGTGAGCGTCGACGCCAGTCAAGGTTCATGAGCGCCCCCAGGGAAGGACGAAGGTGCAGGCATACGGTGCTCCATCACGTTGCAATTCCAGGCGCACGCCACGGCCGGGGTGCGCGGGTTGGTCGGAAGGCCAGGGCAGCCAGCGGCCACCCTGGTGATAAAGGATGTTCATCGCGCTCACCCGCCCTAGCTGTTCACGCAGCACCCAGCGCGGCGCCGAGGCGGCATACAGGTCCGCCGAGGTTTCCAGCAGCAGGCGTTGCTCACGCGCCTCGAAGCGCAGACGCTGGCGCTGCAGACGCGACCCGCCTTCGGCTTCGGGCAGGCCTGTCGCCGCCACCCACAGCAGTTGGCCGCTCGCCGCTTGCCAGTCGAACCAACGGCTGGGCAAGGGCAATCGCTGGTCATACACCCGGCGCAGGGCCGGGCTGTCGAAGCGCCGCTCCAGGGCCAGGCAGAAATCCAGCACCGACGCCTCCTGGTTGCTCACCTGCAACCGCTCACGCACCTTCAGCCAGCCATTGACCAACGCTGCCAGCATGACGCCGAGCAGCGCGGTGAGGGCCAGGGCCACCATCAGTTCGATCAGGGTCAGGCCTGCCTGCTGCCGCTTCATGGGCGCTCCAGAAACACACTGTATTGGCCAAGCGGGGGCCGCTGGTCGCGGTCGCCGAACAGCAGCAGTTCACCCCTGCGCAGGTCACGCACGCCGGTGCGGCGCAGTTTCAGCTGCCAATGGCACACCTGGCCGCCTTGGCTCAGCTGCCCATCCACCTGATTGCGGGCCGGCCAGTACTGCTCGACGGTGAAACGGGCTTGCAGTTCGCGGGCGCAGAGCAGGCCAAGGCGGTGCTGTTGCAAGTTGTCCTGCACCGCCAGGCGCTGGCGCAGGACCTGGCTGGTGATGACCGCCAATACGGCGGCAATCGCCAGGGCCACGGTCACTTCCAGCAGGGTAAAACCACGCTGTTGGCGCTTCATGGCAGCGCCGCCGTCTGCAGGCGGCCGTCTCGGCTCCAGGCCCATTGCTGGCTGCCCTCGGCACAGCGCCAGCGCACCGAACCCGGCTGCGCCCAACCTTGCGGGGTGAACAGAAGGCGCGGCTGCGGGCTGGCTGGCCAGTCGGGCTGCAAGCCCTTGGGCCACTCGCCCAGGCTGACCGGTTCGACGACCCAGCCATCGCGTTCACGCCGCACGAACTCCGGGCGCTGGCCGGTCCAGCGCAGCCCGCGTAACTGGCCGGCATGCCGTGCCTCGGCGGCCTGCACGTGCACCTGTGCAGCCAGCCGCTGCAAGGCCTGATCGACGCGGGCCTTGCCGCTGTCGAGCGACGCCACGGCGAGCCCGGTCATCAGGCCGGCGATGGCCAGTACCACCAGCAGTTCGATCAGGCTGAAGCCTTGTTGATGGGCTTTTGGGGGCGCTTTGCGCCCCTTTCGCGACACAAGGCCGCTCCTACACGTACAGCGCCGGCCTGTAGGAGCGGCCTTGTGTCGCGAAAGGGCTGCAAAGCAGCCCCATGCGGCATTGGATTCATCGCGCACCGGTTACAGCGCCCAGTTACCCAGGTCGGCATCCTGACCCTCACCGCCCGGCACACCATCGGCGCCCAGCGAGTAAACATCCACCCGGCCATGCTCACCCGGCATGCGGTACTGGTAAGGAGTACCCCACGGATCTTCCGGCAAGCGGCGCACATAACCATCGCTGCGCCACGAACGCGGCAGCGGCTCCTGGGCCGGTTTTTTCACCAGCGCAGCCAGGCCTTGTTCATTGCTCGGGAACCGCAGGTTATCCAGCCGATACATGTCCAGTGCCTGTTCGAGGGTGGCAAGGTCGGCCATCACCTTCTGCCGCATGGCTTTGTCCTGGTTGCCCAGCACGCTGGGGGCGACCACGGCGATCAGCAGGCCGATGATGAAGATCACCACCATGATCTCCATGAGGGTGAAACCACGCTGACGGTTACGACGATGCTGCATGGAAGTACTCCTTGTGTTCACAGTTGCAGGCCCTGGTTGAGTTGCATGATCGGCAGCAGCACCGCCAGCACGATGAACAGCACCACGGCGCCCATCACCAGGATCATCAGGGGTTCGAAAAGCGCCATGGCGGTGTCCACTTGGCGGGCGAAGCCGCGTTCCTGGTCGTCGGCGACGCGTTCGAGCATGTCAGCCAACGTGCCGCTGGCCTCGCCGCTGCCGACCATGTTCACCAGCAACGGCGGAAACTGTTGGCAGGCATCCAGCGCACGGTGCAGGCTGGTACCACCCTGCACCTGCTGGCGCACCTGTTCCATGGCCTGGCGAATGCGCCGGTTGGCGACCGTCTCGGTGGCCACCTGCAACGCTTCGAGCAGGGCTACGCCACTGCCGCTGAGAATCGCCAGGCTGCGCGCCAGGCGTGCGCTTTCCAGCACCTGCAGCAGGCTGCCGATACGTGGCAGGCGCAACAGCCATGCATCCCGGCGCAGGCACCAATGCGGCTTGCGCAGCAGCCAGTTGGCGAGCAGCGCCCCTGCCAGCGCCAACCCCAGCAGCCACGGCCCGGCGTGCACCAGCCCTTGGCTCAGGCCGATCAGCACGGCGGTAATCAACGGCAGGCTCTGCCCGGCGTGGGCGAACTGTTCGGTGAGCTTGGGCACTACGAAAGTCATCAGGCCGACCACCACCGCCAGCGACACGCCCATCAGCACACAGGGGTAGATCAAGGCAGTACGCGCTTTGTGCTGTTGCCGTTGCACCTGCTCCAGGTGATCGGCCAGGCGCGTGAGCACCTGGGCCAGCCGCCCGGAGCGCTCACCGGCCTCGACCAGCGCACAGTACAGGCCACTGAACGGCGCCCCCTGACGGGCCAGGCTACGCGCCAGCCCCAGGCCCTCGGCGAGCGAGCCGCGCAAGGCGACCAACACGCTGTGCAAGGCCGGCTGGCGCAATTGCCGTTCGAGTGTGGCCAAGGCATCGACCAAGGGTATGCCCGCGCCAGTCAACGTCGCTAACTGGCGGGTCAATTCGCACAGCTGTGCACGGCTCAAGCGCTGGCGGCGGGGTTGCCGGGTACCTGCCTCATGGCGTTGCAATTGGCGGGCGAACAGGCCCTGCTCACGCAACAGTTGCCGTGCATGGCGCTCGCTGTCGGCCTGCAGGCTGGCCTTGTGGGCTTTGCCGGCCAGGTCGACGGCTTGATAGCGATAAGTCGGCATGGCTCAGCCCTGCACCGCGCGCAGCACTTCGGCCAGGCTGGTTTCGCCCCGCGCCAGGCAATCACTGGCCATGGCCACCAGGCTGCGTCGACGATCGGCCAAATAGTCCTGCATGGCTTGCTCACTGGCGCCGTCGTACAGCAGCGCGATCAGGCCGGCGTCCAGTTCGATGAATTCGTACAGGCCCAGGCGCCCGACATAACCGCTGCCCTGGCACAGCTCACACCCCACTGCGTGGTAACTGCTGCCCAATGCACACAGTTCAGGCCACAGGTCACGCTCGGCCGCTTGCAGCGGCTGCGCCACCGCGCACTGGCACAGCCGCCGCACCAGGCGCTGTGCCAACACACCGCGCAGGCACGAGGCGATCAGGAACGGTTCGATGCCCATGTCACGCAAACGGGTCACCGCGCCCACCGCACTGTTGGTGTGCAGGGTCGACAGCACCAAGTGGCCGGTGAGGCTGGCCTGCACGGCTATCTGCGCGGTTTCCTGGTCGCGGATCTCACCCAGCATGATCACATCCGGGTCCTGGCGCAGGATGGCCCGCAGGCCCGTGGCGAATGTCAGCCCGGCGCGGGGGTTGATCGCGGTCTGGCCGATGCCGGCGATGGCGTACTCCACCGGGTCTTCGACGGTGAGGATGTTGCGGCTGCCATCGTTGAGGCTGTTGAGGCTGGCGTACAGCGTGGTGGTCTTGCCCGAGCCGGTCGGGCCGGTGGACAGCACGATGCCATTGGGCCGCGCCAGGCAACTGCGCAGGCCATCGAGCACCGCTGCCGGCATGCCCAGGTTGTCCAGCGCCAGCAGGCTGGCCTGCTTGTCGAGCACACGCATCACCACGCGCTCGCCATGGATGCCGGGCAAGGTCGACACCCGCACATCGACCTCGCGCCCCGCTGCACGCAAGGTGATGCGGCCGTCCTGGGGCTGGCGTTTCTCGGCGATGTCCAGCCGCGCCATGACTTTGATCCGCGACACCAGCATCGCCGACAGCGCCCGCGGCGGGCGCAGCACCTCACGCAGGTGGCCGTCGACCCGCAGGCGCACCACCAGGCTCTGCTCGAAGGTCTCGATATGAATGTCCGAAGCACGCAGGCGCAAGGCCTGGCCGAACAGGCCATTGATCAGGCGGATGACCGGCGCCTCGTCATCGCTTTCGAGCAAGTCTTCAATGCGCGGCATCTCGCTCATCAGGCTGTCGAGGTCTACCTGGTCGCCAATCCCTTCGATCAGCGCTTCGGTGGCCGCATCGCCGCCCTGATAAAGCTGGCCCAATTGCTCGTCGAATGCCGCAGGCTCCAGGTAGGCCAGCGCGCTGGGCTGGCCATGCACGCGCAGCAGCTCCTGCAACTGGTCACTGTCGGCGTCGCGGCGCAGCCACAATTGCCAGCCGCTGTCGGTCGGGGTCATGGCCAGGCCGGCCTGGCGTGCCAGGCGATAGGGCAGCATCACCAGTCACCCCCTTCCAGGCGCGCTCGGCTGGCGGGGAACACCTGCAGCAGTGGCGTACCACCTTCTGCGCCCGCAAGGTTTGGCAACTGAAGCGGGGTGGTCTGCTGCAAGGTGCGGTACTTGTTCTCGCTAAGCCCAGCCAGGCTCGGCCCGTCGCGCAGGATGCGCGGGCGGATGAAGACCATCAGGTTCTGCTTGGTGTTCTTGCTGGCGTCGGAGCGGAACAGCCGACCCAGGTAAGGAATGTCCCCGAGCAGCGGCACCCGCTGGTTGCTGGTGCTCAACTCGTCGCTGATCAGCCCGCCCAGAATCACCAGGCCGTTGTCTTCGACCATGACCTTGGTCTTGATCTCGCGCTTGTTGGTGATCACATCGCTGGCGGCGCTGGAATCGGCAATCGACGAGACCTCCTGGACGATGTCCAGGCGCACGCTGTTGTCGACGTTGATCTGCGGCTTGATCCGCAGCTTGACCCCGACTTCCTTGCGCTCGATGGTCTGGTAAGGGTTGGCGTTGTTCTGTGTCACGGAGCCGGTGACGAAGGGCACTTCCTGACCGACCAGGATCGACGCCTCGGCATTGTCCAGGGTCAGCAGGGTCGGGGTGGAGAGCAGGTTGAAACCGCTCTTGCCCTTGAGCGCATTGACCAGCATGGCGAAGTTGAAACCGCCCCCAAAATGGCCGATGCCCGCCGTGGCACCCGTGGTGGCCGACAGCAGTTTGCCCAGTGCCTCACTGTCTTCGCTGGCCGCAGCCCCCGCAATGTTGGCGATGTTCACCCCGTTGCTGCCGAAGTTGACGACACCGGCACCGAACTTCTCGTCAGCGAACAACCACTGCACGCCCAGCTCTTGCGCACTGCTGTCGGAGACCTCGGCGATGATCGCCTCGACCACCACCTGGGCGCGGCGGATATCCAGTTGCTCGACGATGGCGCGGTAGGCGGCCAGTTCGCTGTCGGGGCCGACCATGACCACGGCATTGGTGCCCTCTTCATACTCCAGGCGGATGCCCGAGCTACTGGCGGCAGCCGTCACCGGCGGCTCTTTGCTCTCCCCTTCGCCTGTGCTTTGCGCCGGTGCCATGCCTTCCTGGCTGAGCCCGCGCAATACCTTCACCACTTCACTGGCATTGGCGTGGCGCAGGTACATGACTTGGGTGCTGGCGCTGCCCACTGCTTCGCTGGGGCGGTCGAGCTGGCGCAGCAGGCTGGCGATGCGTTCGAGGTTGCTGCGCCAGTCGGTAACCACCAACTGATGCGCGGCCGGGTACGGGGTGATCACCCCTACCCGAGGGTCGACCAGGGGTTTGAGGATGCCAACCACTTGCTCGGTGGCCGCGTTGCGTAGATCGAATACCCGCGTGGCCACGCTGTCGCTGCCCGCGCCCTGCTGCCCGGCAGGCTCCACCGGCACTGGCTCCAGGCGCGCCGCCTGGTCGGGGACGATCTTCACGCTGCCATTGGGCAGGTCGACGGTGGCGTAACCCTGGGCGCGCAGCTGCGCCAGGAAGATGTCATAGATGGCATCGGCGTCGTGTAGGTCAACGGTGCGTACGGTGACCTTGCCCTTTACCCGAGGGTCGACGATGAACGTGGTGCCGGTGATGCGCGACACGCTGTCGATGAACTCGCCCAGTTCGGTGTCGACGAAGTTCACTTCGTACATCGGCGTGCCGTTGTCATCGAACACCGGCTCCTCGGCACTGGCCTGGGGTAAGGCCACGGCCAGGGCCAGGCTCAGCGCAGCCGCCACGCAGTATTTAACAGGCATCGTTCATCCTTGCCGCTTGAAGCCGGTCACGGCGGGGCGTGGCGGCCAGGGCAGGCGTTCGCGCCGCCCCTGGTTGTTGAAAATCAGGCCATCGGTGTCGATGTCCTGCAGCACGATCCCTGGCGCCAGGCGCTGGCCGCGGGCCAGTGTGCGCACCTGCTGGCCGTAGCGCAGCACCACCACGCTGGCCGACAACGGCTGGGCCTTGAGGCCACCCAGGTAATGCAGTGGCAAACGGGTAATAACGATCGCGCCGTCATCGACCGGCGCCTGCCAATGGCCGACCATCAACCCAGGCAACTGGGCTGCAGCCGCCTGGACGGGGCTGGCCGGTTGTGGCTGGCGGCCCAGTTGCAGCACGCACTGCGCCGCCAGCCAACCGGCCAACGTCAGGCAGCCACCGGTGAGCAGCCGCGCGCCAAGGCTCACGAAGCCAACTGCCGTGGATGCCAGCCCGGGTGCCCCTGCACATAGCGCACCTCGGGCACCTGCAGCGGCGCCAGTTGCCAGTCGGCGCCTTGCCGCGTCAGCCAGGCTTCTACCCGCTGCCAAAGTGGCTCGCCGGCCTGCGACGCGAACTGCAGGCCAAAGGTGCGGCACAGCCCCTGGACCGGTTCCAGGCCGGTGATGCGCTTGCCTTGCGGGCTGTAGCTGACACCCCAGGCCTGGCCTTGCCAGCGGGGCAGGTCTTGGCTGTTGTCCAGCAGCAGCGGGTCGCCGAACAACTGTTCCGCGGCATTTTCCAGCACTTGCTCCACCTGCCTGGCCGGGGCCTCGACCACCGGGGCCGGGTAGCCGCCGGTCAGGCTGATCAGGTGCTCGCGGGTGATCGCTGCACCTGAGGCCAATGGGCAGTCATAACGCAGGCCCGGCAGCAGCACAGGCAAATTGTTGTCATCGGCCAGGGCCTGGTGCAGCAGGCGGTCCCAGCTGCCGCCGCGGGTGTCACGCCGCCACAAGGCCTGGGGTGCCTTGGCCAGCGGTTGATCGAGCCACGCCGCGTGGCCGGCGCGCTGTTGGTTCAGTTGTGCCTGAAAGTGCCCGGCGCGCACCTGCGCAGCCGGGGAAAGCTGCTGTTCGAACGCTGGGAAGAAACGCCCCTCGAACTGCCATTGCCCGGCCACCTGTTGGCAACGCAAGCGAAACGCCCCGCTGCCCCGGCACCCGGCAAACAGCACCGGTACGCGGCGGCCGTTGGCCTGGGTGGCCTGCACGGGCGTCGGCCACAGGTCCTGGCCACGCGCACAGAGCAACACGTCGATTGCCGGCAGCCGTTCAGCCAGCCACAGCCCAGGCCCGGTGCCGACATCGGCCATGGCCACGACCAGGTCGGCTTCGCGCCGGGCCTGCTCGAACACCGGCAGCAAAGACTGGTACCACTGTTTGAGGGAGGCTTTCTGGTCCTGGGCGTAAGGGTCGGTCACGCCGACCACGGCAATGCGCGCACCGCCGCGCTCAAACAGCTGCAGTGCTTCAAGCCCCAGGGTTTCGCGTTGTTCGTCGGCCAGCCCCGCGCCCAACGTAATGGCAGCGGCCTGGCGGTACAGCGCCGTGCTGCGCTGCGGCCAGAGCACACGCTCGTCACTGCTGACGCGAGCGTCGCTGCCCAGCAATTGGCTGCCCTGCACGCCGCTTTCACCCTGGGTCAGGTAGGCCAGGCCGCTGCCGTTCCAGCCTTGGCCGTTTTCCAGGGTCAGGCTGTTGCCCGCCCCGGCCTCGCCACGCAACTGCTCCAGCAATGCGGCCAGCACGGCGTAACCACCGAGGTTGGCGTGCGCGGCCTGGCTGGCATCCAGCAAGGGGGCCAAGTGCGGGAAGGCGATGCTGGCACTGGCACCGGTCATCCACGGCGCACGCCCCAGGTGGCTGACCGGCCCCAGGCGCGTTGCCGGGACAACGGCCAAGCCAGGCTGGCGGGCATCGAGGGTGTCGGCGACATACAGCAAATCCAGGTTGGCATTGCCACCACGTTGGCCTGGCAAGGCGGAACAGGCGCCGAGCAAGGGTGCCAAGGCACCGACGCCCATCCAGCTGATCACTTCGCGCCTGTTCACACTGCTTACCATCGAGCCCGCCATCCTTAACCAAGTTCACGTTGGGCTCCGGATGTTGCGGCGTTCGCATGACAGTTTGATGGCAGAAATCAGACAGCAATTCCGAATTGATCTGTCAGGGCCAAAAGTAAGAACGAGTAGTTTTAAGCGCGCGTTCATATTTCTGCCAAGGAATCATCATACTTGCGCTCTAAAGTCGCGGTTTCCTCTAACTCAGCCAACATAAGGACACCCTGATGAGTCGAGATACCGGCGACAACCTGGACCGGAACCACAGCGGCAATCTGCCGATGGCCAGCGTCATGGACGCCTACCTGAGCCGCCGCAGCATCATGCGCGGCAGCCTGGGCGCCGCCATCGCCATGATCGCCGGGACCGGCCTGACAGGCTGCTTCGACGGTGATGGCGGTTCCGATCACGATGATCCTGTCACCGAACCACCGGTGACCGAGCCACCGGTAACCGAACCGGAAGTCCCGAAACTGGCACTGGGCTTCCAGTCCATCCCAGGCTCGCGCACCGATGCCTGTGTCGTCGCGGCAGGCTACAGCGCCTATGTGCTGGCGCCGTGGGGCACACCGCTGAACAGCAATGGCAACCCGTGGAAGTCCGATGGCAGCAACACCTCGACCGACCAGGCCAATGCCATGGGCATGCACCATGACGGCATGCACTTCTTCCCGATCAATGGCAGCTCCGAAGACGGCTTGCTGGCCATCAACTTCGAATACATCGACGCGGCAGCCCTGCACCCGGCCGGCCCGACCACTGACGTCAACGGCAAGCGCCCGGCCGAAGAAATCCGCAAAGAGATCAACGCCCACGGCGCCGGCGTGGTGCGCCTGCAGAAAGTCAGCGGGCGCTGGCAGGTGGTCGACAACGACCCGCTGAACCGCCGCTTCACCACCGCCTCGCGCATGGAGATCACCGGCCCGCTGCGCGGCACCGACCACGTCAAAACCAAGTACTCCACCGGCGGCACCCACTGCCGCGGCACCAACAACAACTGCGGCAACGGCTACACCCCGTGGGGCACCTACCTGACCTGCGAAGAGAACTGGCCGGGCATCTTCGTCAACAAAGGCACCCGCCCTGAAGACCAGCGCCGTATCGGCGTAGGCACCTCCAGCGGCCAGTACAAATGGGAAAGCGCCGCCGGTGACAGCACCGAGGTGAATGACGAATTCGCCCGTTTCGACGTAACGGTCAAAGGCGCCAGCGCCACCGACGACTACCGCAACGAAGCCAGCACCTATGGCTACATCGTCGAGATCGACCCGTACAACAACGCCACCCTGGCCACCAAGCGCACCGCGCTGGGCCGCTTCCGCCACGAAGGGTGCTGCCCAGGCCTGCCGGTGGCCGGCAAGCCGCTGGTCTGGTACATGGGCGACGACTCGAACAACGAGTACCTGTACAAGTTCGTCTCCACGGCCGTGTGGGACGCCGCTGACGCCAGCCCGGCCGACCGCCTGGCCACCGGTGCCAAGTACATGGACCAAGGCAAGCTCTACGTGGCCCGCTTCAATGCCGACGGCACCGGCGTGTGGCTGTTGCTCGACGTCGCCACCCCCACCACCGCCGGCAGCACCCTTGGCGCGCTGTACGGTGACCTGCCGGGCATCATCCTCAACACCCGGGGTGCTGGCGATGCCGTGGGCGCGACCCCGATGGACCGCCCAGAATGGACCACAGTCAACCCGCTCAATGGCGATGTCTACCTGACCCTGACCAACAACAGCGCGCGTACGCCAGAGAAAGTCGACGCGGCCAACCCGCGTGGCCCGAACCGCCACGGCCACATCATTCGCTGGCACGACAGTGACGACCAGTTGAGCTTCACCTGGGACATCTTCGTGTTTGGCGCCAATGCCGCCGGTACCGCCGACATCAACCGCTCTGGCCTGACCGAACTGAACCAGTTCGCCAGCCCTGACGGCATGAGCTTCGATAGCCGTGGCGTGTTGTGGTTCGAGACCGACAACGGTGAAACCACGCTGACCGACTACACCAATGACCAGTTGTTGGCGGTAATCCCCACTGACCTGGTAGATGCCACGGGCAAGCAGGTGCCGGTCAACGCGCAGAACCAGGTGGACTTGCGGCGCTTTTTTGTCGGGCCGAACGGTTGCGAAGTGACGGGGATTGCCTTCAGCCCGGACAACAAGTCGATGTTCGTCAACATCCAGCACCCGGAGAATTGGCCGTATACCGACAAAGCGACCGATGCGACCCCGGCTGGGGCTACGGTAAGGCCGCGGGCTTCGACGGTGGTGATTCAGCGTGATGATGGCGGGGAGATCGGGACGGTCTGATCGCAAGCCGGTCAGTCAGCCTTGTGCTGGCTGTACCGGCCTCTTCGCGGGGCAAGCCCGCTCCCACAGGCAAACCCGCCAGTCTCAAGGACAGTGTGGTACCTGTGCCCACAGTTACCACACTGGTTTCAAGGGCAGTGAAGTCTCTGTGGGAGCGGGCTTGCCCCGCGAAGAGGCCGGCATGGTTTACCAGAGCATGGGCTCACGACTCCTCACCCGCACCTGCTGCGCCGGCACCCGTGCATGCCACTGCACCACCCCCAGCGCCTCGACCTGAAACGCGCTGCGCATCACCCGCCCCTCTTCCTCGAACGACAGCTGCAACAGAAAATGCCCACTGTTGAGCAGCAACCCTTCGCTCAACCGTTCGAACGTCTCGTCATCCACCGCCCCCAACGCCTTGCGCAGCGCAGCGGCATCCACATACCCCGACGCCGGCCGGCCACTGATGATGCGGCTGAGCAGCGCGCGTGGGTAGCGCCCCTCGTACAAGGCTTCGAGCATGGGCAGATGCTCCAGGCCCAAGGCATTGGCGTTCAAACGCCAGCCAGTGGTTTGCGGCAAAGCGCACAGCATCGGGTAGCGGCCCTGGCGCGTGGCATCTGGCTCCAGCAGCAAGTTCAGCTCGCTGGTGTCGAGCATCGGTTGGTTGGCCGCCAGGCGCGCGGGTTGCTGGCGCAGGTACTGGGCACTTTCGGCCCCTTGCAGGCGCGTATCGCTGTCATTGTCGAGCCAATCGGCCAAGGCATCGACCAAGCGTTCTGCCGCCATGTCGTCGCCCAGCAAGCGGCGCAACTGGCGCTCGGCGCGCTCACCGTCGGCACCGAGCAATGCGTTGACGTTGAAGCACGTGTGCTGGTCGCGCACCCGCAGTTGCGCCTGGCCTGCGCCAAAATC
Organism: Pseudomonas sp. ITEM 17296; assembly: GCF_028895205.1. Taxonomy (NCBI): domain Bacteria; kingdom Pseudomonadati; phylum Pseudomonadota; class Gammaproteobacteria; order Pseudomonadales; family Pseudomonadaceae; genus Pseudomonas; species Pseudomonas sp. ITEM 17296. The sequence goes on from NZ_WJRS01000003.1 coordinate 330,844, forward strand.
GTAGTTCAGCGGTTGCCCGCGCAAGGCCTGCCAGAACAACGGGCTCAGCCGCCAGGCCGGATCGCGCAGCGCCTGCTCAGCATAGGCCAAGCCGGCCTGTTCCATGGCCCTGACCTGCACCCGCTGGTGCAACAAGCGCACTTCATCAACCTGGCGCCGGCCATCTTCCACCAGCCAGGCCATACCGGCGGCGAGCATCGCCAACACCAGCATCACCATCAGCAGGGCCGCGCCGTGCTGTCGTTTACCACCCATCTGCACCCGCCTCTCATGGCCAGTAAAAGCGCCAGTCAACACGCCGGTTGTTGCAGGTAGATGGCAAGGGTGCGTTCCGTCATGTTCACGTCATCTGCACGAGGCAGGATTGCCCTTCCTTTTCATGGCCTTACAGGAGTAGTCGCAATGGGTGGCATTGGAATCTGGCAACTGGTGATCGTACTGATGATCGTATTCCTGCTGTTTGGCACCAAGCGCCTCAAGGGCCTGGGCAGCGATGTAGGCGAGGCGATCCAGGGGTTTCGCAAGTCCATGGGCGGTGACAACGACGTCACCCCGCCCGGCACCGCCCAGGTGCAGCAACAGGCGCCGTTGACCGGCCAGGCAACGCCCCAGCCGCAAGCGGACCGTCAGGCCTGATGTTCGAGGTAGGCTTCAGCGAGTTGCTGCTGGTCGGCATCGTCGCACTGCTGGTGCTGGGCCCCGAGCGGCTGCCGGTTGCGGCACGCACGCTTGGGCGTGGCCTGGGCCAGGCGCGCAGGGCCATGCAGGGCCTGCGCGCACAGATGGAGCGCGAGATCGAGTTGCCCAACTTCGACAGCGCGCCCCTGCAGCGCCTGGAACAGGAAATGCGCCAGGGCATCAGCCTTGCCGCACCACCGGCCAATGACCCTGCAACCGTCGCTGCACCCAGGGAGAATGCCTCATGAGCCTTGCCATGGACCCTGCGGCAGGCATGCCGCTGACCGAGCACCTGCGCGAACTGCGCAAGCGCCTGGTGCGTTGCCTGGGGCTGGTCGCGTTGGTGTTCGCCGGCCTGTTCCCCTTCGCCCAGACCCTCTACACACTGATCTCGGAGCCACTGCGCCGCTTCCTGCCAGAGGGCGCCAGCATGATCGCGACCAGTGTCACCTCACCGTTTCTGACCCCCTTCAAGCTGACCGCGATGTGCGCGCTGTTCGTCGCCATGCCGCTGTTGTTGCACCAGGCCTGGGGGTTTCTGGCGCCGGGGCTGTACCGCCGGGAACGGCGCATTGCCCTGCCGCTGCTGGTGTCGAGCATTCTGCTGTTCTATGCCGGCATGGCGTTCGCGTTCTTTCTGGTGTTCCCGATGATGTTCGGCTTTTTCGCCAGCGTCACGCCCGATGGGGTGGCGATGATGACCGACATCAGCCAGTACCTGGACTTCATCATGGCGCTGTTCCTGGCATTCGGGCTGGCGTTTGAGATCCCGGTGGCGACGTTCATCGTGGTCTGGGTGGGGTTGGCGGATGTGGCGACCCTGCGCCGTAGCCGGCCCTACGTGATCGTCGGGTGCTTTGTGGTGGGGATGATTCTGACGCCGCCGGACGTGTTTTCGCAGACGATGCTGGCGGTGCCAATGTGGGTGCTGTTCGAGGTGGGGTTGTTGGCGTGTAGCGGGTTGAAGCGGCCTGAGCCTGGCAATGAAGTTGTGGCGGGATTATAGGGCCTCTTCGCGGGCAAGCCCGCTCCCACAGGGATATCACAAGCTTCAGTACCGGTGATATCCCTGTGGGAGCGGGCTTGCCCGCGAAAAGCCTTGATGCGCTCTAGAAGTCGGCCAGTGGCCAGACTTCATAGGCTGGCGTCTCGTACGGGTGGCTCTGCTTGAGCGCGGCAACGACCTGAGCGATCAGGTCGTCAGCCACCACCAGCTCTACCTTCCATTCCTCGACCACCTCGACCTGGCCGGCTTGCCCAAGAAACGGCTGGCTGCCGTCCAACGGGCGAAACTGGCCTTGGCCCAGGGTTTGCCAGGCGCAGTGGTCATAGTCACCGATTCGCCCGCCACCGGCGGCGAATACGGCAGCCTTGACCACCTCGACATGGCTGGCCGGGACGAAGAAGGCGAGCTTGTACACGCCTTAGTTCACCCAGACGCGCGCGTTGCGGAACATACGCATCAGCGCAGCATCTTCCTGCCACTCATCCGGGCGCCAGGAGTTCTGCACAGCGCGGAACATACGCTCCGGGTGCGGCATCATGATGGTCACGCGGCCGTCACGGCTGGTGAGGCCGGTGATACCACGCGGCGAGCCGTTCGGGTTGGCCGGGTAGGTTTCGGTGACCTTGCCGTGGTTGTCGACGTAGCGCAGGGCCACGCAACCGGACACGTCGGCTTCCAGCAGTGCCGCTTCGTTGGCGAACTCGGCATGGCCTTCGCCGTGGGCGATGGCGATCGGCATGCGCGAACCGGCCATGCCCTGCAGGAAGATCGAGTTGGACTTCTGCACCTCGACCATGGCCACACGGGCTTCGAACTGCTCGGAACGGTTACGCACGAAGTGCGGCCAGAACTCGGTGCCCGGGATCAGCTCGTGCAGGTTGGACATCATCTGGCAACCGTTGCACACGCCCAGGGCGAAGCTGTCGGTACGCTCGAAGAAGGCCTGGAAGGCATCGCGGGCACGGGCGTTGAACAGCGCCGACTTGGCCCAGCCCTCACCGGCACCCAGCACGTCGCCGTACGAGAAGCCGCCGCAAGCAACGAGGCCTTTGAAGGCTTCGAAGTCAACACGACCAGCCAGGATGTCGCTCATGTGCACGTCAATGGCGGCGAAGCCGGCGCGGTCGAAGGCAGCAGCCATCTCGACCTGGCCGTTGACGCCCTGCTCACGCAGGATCGCCACTTGCGGGCGCACGCCTTTCTTGATGTACGGGGCAGCGATGTCGTCGTTGACGTCGTAGCCCAGCTTGACCGACAGGCCCGGGTTGTCTTCTTCGAGCAGCGCGTCGAATTCCTGGTCGGCGCATTCGGCGTTGTCACGCAGGCGCTGAACCTGGTAGCTGGTCTCGGCCCACTGGCGTTGCAGCAGGCGACGGTCGCCCTTGAACAGTTCTTCACTGTTCAGGCGCACGACCACTTCGCTGTTGTTGGTCGGCCGGCCGATCACCGCGACGCAGTCTTCACCCAGGCCAGCGGCGCTGAACTGGGCCAGTACGTCTGGGGTGGCATCCTGGCGAACCTGGATGACCGCACCCAGCTCTTCGTTGAAGAGGATGGCGGCGACTTTTTCCGCTTTGCTGGTCAGGGTGTCCAGCTCCAGGTCGAAGCCGCAGTGGCCGGCGAAGGCCATTTCCAGCACGGTGGTCATCAGGCCACCATCGGAACGGTCGTGGTAGGCCAGCAGGTGGCCGTCGGCGTTGAGGCCCTGGATCACGGCGAAGAAGGCCTTGAGGTCTTCGGCATCGTCGACGTCCGGTGCGGCACTGGCCAACTTGCCGTGGGTCTGCGCCAGGATCGAGGCGCCCATGCGGTTCTTGCCGCGGCCCAGGTCGATCAGGATCAGGTCGGTTTCGCCCTTGTCCATGCGCAGTTGCGGGGTCAGGGTCATGCGGATGTCGCTGACCGGGGCGAAGCCGGTGATGATCAGCGACATCGGCGAGGTCACGCTCTTCTCGACGCCCTCTTCGCTCCACTTGGTCTTCATCGACATCGAGTCTTTGCCGACCGGAATGGTGATACCCAGCTCAGGGCACAGCTCCATGCCGACAGCCTTGACGGTGTCGTACAGGCGGGCGTCTTCACCGGGGTGGCCGGCGGCGGACATCCAGTTGGCCGACAGTTTGATGTCGGACAGCTTCTCGATCCGCGAGGCGGCGAGGTTGGTCAGGGTTTCGCCGATGGCCATGCGGCCGGACGCCGGGGCGTCGAGAAGGGCCAGCGGGGTGCGCTCACCCATGGCCATGGCTTCACCGGTGTAGACGTCGAAGCTGGTGGCGGTAACGGCGCAGTCGGCCACCGGCACCTGCCATGGGCCGACCATTTGGTCACGGGCCACCAGGCCAGTGATGGTGCGGTCGCCGATGGTGATCAGGAAGCTCTTGCTGGCCACCGCAGGGTGGTGCAGCACGCGCTCGACCGAATCGGCCAGCGACAGGGTGCTTGGGTCGAATTCATCGCCAAGTTCGGCTTCACGGGTGACCGAACGGTGCATGCGCGGCGGCTTGCCCAGCAGCACGTCCAGCGGCATGTCCACCGGGGTGTTGTCGAAGTGGCTGTCGGTCACGGTCAGGTGCGGTTCTTCAGTCGCCTCACCCACAACGGCGAACGGGCAGCGCTCACGTTCACAGATGGCTTGGAAACGCTCGAAGTCGACCGCGCTGACAGCCAGCACGTAACGCTCTTGCGATTCGTTGCTCCAGATTTCGTGCGGGGCCATGCCCGGCTCATCGTTGGGCACATTGCGCAGTTCGAAGCGGCCACCGCGGCCACCGTCGTTGACCAGCTCAGGGAAGGCGTTGGAGATACCGCCGGCGCCAACGTCGTGAATGAAGGCGATCGGGTTCTTGTCACCCAGCTGCCAGCAGCGGTCGATGACCTCTTGGCAACGGCGCTCCATTTCCGGGTTTTCGCGCTGTACCGAAGCGAAGTCCAGGTCGGCAGAGCTGGCACCGGTGGCGACCGACGAAGCCGCACCGCCACCCAGGCCGATCAGCATGGCCGGGCCGCCGAGCACGATCAGCTTGGCGCCGACGGTGATCTCGCCCTTCTGCACGTGGTCTTCACGGATGTTGCCCATGCCGCCGGCGAGCATGATCGGCTTGTGGTAGCCGCGCACTTCTTCGCCGTGCGGGGTGTTGATCGCCTGCTCGAAAGTACGGAAGTAGCCGGTCAGCGCCGGGCGACCGAATTCGTTGTTGAACGCGGCGCCACCCAGTGGGCCTTCGACCATGATGTCGAGGGCGTCGACGATGCGCTCAGGCTTGCCGTACGCCTGCTCCCATGGCTGTTCGAAGCCCGGGATGCGCAGGTTGGACACGGTAAAGCCGGTCAGGCCAGCCTTGGGCTTGGCGCCACGGCCGGTGGCGCCTTCGTCGCGGATTTCGCCGCCGGAGCCGGTGGAAGCACCGGAGAACGGCGCGATGGCGGTCGGGTGGTTGTGCGTCTCGACCTTCATCAGGATGTGCACCGGCTCCTGCACCGCGCCGTACTGGCGGGTTTCAGGGTTCGGGAAGAAACGGCCGGCAACGTTGCCGACGATCACCGAGGCGTTGTCCTTGTAAGCAGACAGCACGCCTTCGCTGTGCATCTGGTAGGTGTTCTTGATCATGCCGAACAGGCTCTTTTCCTGAGCCTGGCCGTCGATGTCCCAACTGGCGTTGAAGATCTTGTGGCGGCAGTGCTCGGAGTTGGCCTGGGCGAACATCATCAGTTCGATGTCGTTCGGGTTGCGCGCAAGGTTCTGGAAAGCGGCGACCAGGTAGTCGATCTCGTCTTCAGCCAGGGCCAGGCCCAAGTCGACGTTGGCCTTGGCCAGGGCGTCGCGGCCACCGGCGAGGATGTCGACCGAGGTCATCGGCTTGGGCTGGGCGTGGCTGAACAGGTCGGATGCCTGCTCCAGCTGGGCCAGCACGCGCTGGGTCATGCGGTCGTGCAGTTCGGCGGCGACGGCCTGTGCATCGGCTTCGCTCAGGTTGCCGGCGACGTAGTAGGCGATGCCGCGCTCAAGGCGCTGGATCGACTGCAGGCCGCAGTTGTGGGCGATGTCGCTGGCCTTGCTGGCCCAGGGCGAGATGGTGCCCAGGCGCGGCACGACCAGGAACAGGCGGCCGGTCGGCTCCTGTACCGGCACGCTCGGGCCGTACTTGAGCAGACGGCCCAGCACCTGCTGCTGGTCGGCGGTCAGCTCGCCGTCGACATCGGCGAAGTGGGCGAATTCGGCATACAAACCAGTAACAGCGGGGACTTTCTGGCTCAGTTGCTCGAGTAATTTACCGTGGCGAAAGGCAGAAAGGGCAGGAGCGCCGCGCAGGATCAACATCGTCGGGACAGCCTCAGGAAGGGGTGTGCTTAGAGGCCGTGCATTCTAGCCTAATTCCGCGGCTTTCGGCACCTGCTCTACGCCGCGCCTGTCGGGCGGTGGAACCGGACTTGCGGGTCAATATTTCGGGTGCTCGCCTCAAGAGGTTTATGGCCTGTGAGATCGAGCGCCGCCCGCGCGGCGCTTCGCGGGGCAAGCCCGCTCCCACATTTGTTTCGGGCCAATCATGCCTGTGCCATTGGCGCGCGTACCCCTTGGTGTACGACACGATATTGAAAGGGACAAACAAGGGGCCGCGCGCTAATAGTTCAGGATTGATTGGCCCGAAACAAA